>JAYUUO010000276.1:0-23114 GCA_043754515.1 Armatimonadota bacterium | reverse complement strand
AGGAAAGGTAGAAAAGCAGGTATCGAAATGTTTGCCGCCGTCAGGTGCGGGCGGTATACTCTCATTAAGCGACCTGATTTGTCGCCAATCATACCACGATTTGAAGAGGATAAGCCCGGTGCGACGCCCCACGGTTCACGCGCCCGCCGCGAAAGGATAACAAAGATTATGTCTACCGAAATTATGGACTCGCTGGCGACTACGCCCACCGAGAAGTTCACGCCGACCACCGAGCAGCCGGTCGAATTGACCGACCGCGCCGCGCAAACGGTGCTCGATATTCTCGAGGAGCAGGGCAACCCGGAAGGTGTTCGCCTCCGCGTGTACGTCGCGGGCGGCGGTTGCTCGGGCCTGTCGTACGGCATGGCACTCGACGAGAACACGGAGGAGGGCGACGCCTTCTTCTCCGACCGGGGTGTCGAGATCGTGATTGACGCCATGAGCCTGAAGTATATCTTCGGCTCCACGGTTGACTACGTGACCACGGCGATGGGCGGCGGCTTCAAGGTCGAGAACCCCAACGCGGTCAAGTCCTGCGGGTGCGGCTCCTCGTTCAGCACGGGCGAAGCGGGCGCGGACGGTTTAGACACCGGCGCGGGCGGCGGTTGCGGCTCCTGCGGTTCGCACTAGCCAGCACAACCACGAGTTTATGTACGCCGGGCACCGACGCGATCGGTGCCCGGTTTTTCTTTCGCATCCCCATCTGCCGGTGGCTACCCCTAGGTAAGGTGTGAGAAATGCGACGTAGCGTGGAGGTCATCATCCGGCCCCCAGACAGTGACGATTTTCAGGTGGCTCAGAAAAAGATTGTAGCGACTTGACAACGGTCGGGGATGGGGTAATATCGCCAACGGCAATCGCGCCGCACCGTCAACTTCAGGGGGTGCCATGAGAAGAACTAGTTTGCATGTGATGCTCGTCGTCCTTGTCTTGCTTTTTGGGAGCGCGGTTATACAGGCCGCCAAGGCTCCTGCGGAACCGGGTAAGAGGCCGTGCCGCGCACGGGACAACGCATACGCCGACACAAACCCGACGCAGCCAGCTTGCTCCGCGAAAGACATCGTAGTTAACCCTGGTGATCAACTCATAGGAAACAATATCTAAAATTCTAAAGCCAAAGAACCGTGCCATAGCACCAGCAATGTTCCTGCTGGTCGCCACATTAGTGTGCATTGCTACTGCCACGAACACAGTGGCACATGCCGATGGTTGTGATCAGATTGCCGAGGACACGGTGCTACTACCCCAAGGGTGTCAGCGGATCAGTGAGACAGTTACGAAAGTAGAGTGGAACCCCGATAAGTCACAATCCTGCGCCAATGCACTCGCGAGTTGCATCTACTGCAATACGTCACCGGTCACTCTAAAAAAACGGGTTACTACCTATAGTGGAGTATCTTGTGCTCCTGTTGGTCAGGTGAGAGACACAGGATGGGTCGGTTCAGGTACGACTAATAAGGTGTCGATTACGTTCGACATCACCTGTATCTAAAGGCTGAACGTAACCGCTATTGCTTGAATGGGCGTGACGTAGGATGGGTTAAATTCTCCCTAAGTCACGCCCGTGGCCTCATGCCACTTGAGACACAATATTCTCCCCTGAAAGTCGGGGGGTAAAAGATTGCCACCCTAACCAACAAATGTGTATCCACAAGCTACTGACTCTTCTAGTATTGAGTTCCTTTGCCTCTTGCTGGTCGTCACCTGCTACGGCGCAGAGTACAACAGTTTTTCAGTCTCTAGCTAAGAGCGACGAGACCCTGTCCAAGGGGCACTTCACGTTCGCGCGTACCTTGTTCAGTCGTGACCTACTGACGCCTCCCGATAATTTACCCGCCGACACGACTTTCACCCTGAGCAAGGAGGACGCGGTCATCAAGTCCGAAGTCGAAGTAGTGTATGTGGGGGACCGGTTCGTTCGGCGTATGGTTGATAAGAAGAGTGGTTCAGAAATCAGGGAGTCATTCGACGGCACCTACTTTTGTAGCCTTACCACGCCGTCTTTATCAGACGTCGGGACGAAGCCAAGCCTCGTTGTCGAGCGCAGAGGCACGTTGCTAAACGGGGTGATTTATGCGAATGCACGTGCCTTCACAGTATATCCCGGTCCGATGCTGTTCCAGGGGCGTGGTATCTCGTTGATTCACCCCGACATAGTTGTACGGGATAGCAAAGCGTCGTTTCCGTTCGCGGGGCTTCAGGCGACCGTGGTTTTCGATCCCGCCCACGACTATGTAGCGAAGTCAATGCGTCTGACGCGGCTCGATGGCAAATGTGTGACGGAGATGATGATGACGAAGCCGGCAAGACTGAAATCCGGTGTGTGGGTTGCGTCGGATTCCACCCATCTTGGCTACGACGACAAAGGAAAAGTTAATTCAGAGACGCATGTTACGCTTCTCGCGGGAAAAGACGGACAAGACGTCGCATCATTATACCCCGAAGATTGAGCAGGGGTATGTAATCAGCTTCTTCGTGGATGGGCAGGAAGTGGTATTCAAGAAGACGACCTCCGACCCCATGACCCTACCCGAGCTTGAGGAGCTAGCGAAGAAGAAGGCCCCACAGGACGTGCGGCTTCGCCACATGATCGCGAAGAAGACGTCGGATGGACTACGAGAATTACGCTCGAACCGGGTAATGAGGACAGGCTATATCATCTCCGCAATAGTGATTGCTTGTCTAATAGCCGCTCTCATCAGGCTAATGATCAAAAAGCGTTGAGATCCGACCATTACCGGCGTGCTGACTCCCACTGCTTGTGCCAGCTACCAGTTTGAGGAGTGGCGGGCGCGACTGATAGTCGCGCCCGCCGCTTTTCTTATCCCTTCTCCCCCATGTAGCGGCGGATCGCGGCGACGCGGTTCGCGAGTGACGGGTGGCTACTCAGCAACTCGTCGCTCGGCTTGAGTTGATGCGGCATGGCGTTCAGCGTGTGCAGTTTAGTCAACGTCGCGATCACGAACTCGCCGTCGCCGCCCGTGCTGTCAACCGCGAACCGGTCGGCTAACTCTTCCGCGCGACGACGTCCCCTCCCGACGAGCAACGTCGTCAGGAGCGGCATGACGAAGATGGCGAAGAAGGGTGTGTTTAAGAGCACCCTCTGATCGTGAGACAGTTTGTAGTGCGACTCGATCCAGATGCGCCCGAAGAAGCCCGCCGCCACAAGTGCCGAGGTGAGCAACAGGCTAATCAGCAGGTTTCGGCGCGGGTCGGCGGCTCGGAAGTGCCCGATCTCGTGCGCGATCACCACGCGCAGTTCGTCCGGCGAGAACTCGCGCAACAACCGGGTTGTAAAGCCCATCGTCCCCCAGAGATTGACGTAGGCGTTCACTTCCCGCGTCCGGACGACCTCGATCTTTCGTACGCGCACCCCGGCATCGCGCACCATCTGTTGAACGAGGGAGGCCGCGAAGTGGTCGGGTGGCAACGCGTGATGTGTCACGCGGCGGGCACACACTGCTATCAGAACGGTGGCGGTGACTCCGACGGTGATGAACGCGGCGTAGGCATACCACGCCGCGTTAGGAGACAAACGGTTCAGGTGGCCCATGATGGAACCCATGAAGCCACTTATAACCAGGAGCACAACCGCCATCCCCGTCATCGGGTAGAGAAATCCGACACGCGTCCAATTGGGAACACTATCTTCGGCATCTTGCGGGAACGGGATCGGGACGGCGTCCGAACCCTCACGCTTTACCTCCGCCTTCTCTATCTGCGTAATGACGAAACGAGTTATGCCCAGGAACAGAAGCGCGGGCATCGAAATAACCGGAATCGGGACTCCCGAAAATTGGATCGTGGCGAGTGCGGCGTAAAGCCCTTTGAAAAACCAGCCGCTCAAAAGTAGCGCGATGGCCGCCCCAGGGAGGATCAGCGACAAAAGCCAGAACGGCTTTTGCTTGTTGTATTGCTCCTGCACGGTCGCCGGATCGGGAACAAAATTCGCCGCCGGGACACCCCCCCGGAGTTTCCGTCGTGCCTTTCGGCGACCGTGATATCCCCACCACTCGCTCAAGGGGATGACCAAGAGGGGACCGAGAAGAAAGCACACGCCCAGATACCCATACCACGGGATGTGGGAGCGGTACCGGATTGCCGCGCCGTCCGGGATGTTGCTTAGGGCGAAGAAAGCGTCTCCGACGGGGCGGTCACGCCGCTCGGGGGCGGAGAGGGTCGCCACCGTCACCTGCCCCGGATCTTCGGACACGAAGATGGTGATCGGGCGTGGTAACGCGGACGCCTGGAGCGCGTCGCGTAATCCGGCGAGATTCAGCGTGAAGAAGGAACTTCGTCGCCCTCCCTGCCGGATGTAGCCGTTGAACTCCAGATCCGCCGCGATGACTTTTCGCCCCTCCCGCATGATGACGCTCGTCTCGGGGAGCGCGAGACAGGTAGCAATCGCCACGGATTCGGTCGCTAATCGTTGCGCGCCGAACGACCGGTTTGTGATCAGGGTCGCGTCCGCGTTCCGCAGGTCGGCGGTTAGCACGACGCGCGTCCCCGACTCGCCGCTTTTTAGATCAACCCAATCGGCGCGCCTCTGCTCCTTCGCGGCCCGGTCGCCCTCGCGGGATATGCGCCAGGTCGGGTACTTCTCCCAATGCACCGTTTGCGCCGCGACCGGCGGCGCGAGTGTAAGCCCGAGCAGAAAGCAGAACAAGACACCGGCCCGAACAATCCGTGAAGCCATGAATTCTACCCCCCCTTGCTGGTTCAGTCACGCGACGCTCGCTAAGGTTGCGAAGACCCTCTCGACGCGGCGAGCATCTCGTCCAGCACCGCCGCGCGGGAACGCGGCTCCCAGCCGTGCCCCGCGAGGGGCGAGTACTCCACCCGCGCCGTGATCTTCGGCGTCGCGTTTTGCAGGAAGTCGTCGAACTTGTGAACGCCCGCGTTCAAGAAATAGTCGTCACGTTCCCCGACCCAGAGGTGTATCTTGCCGTCGAGCTTCGGGGCGAGTGTTTTCCAGTTGTCGGCGCAGTAGCGGCGCAGGTCGTACTGCTTCGCGGCGGTATTTACCGCGCCCCGGTTTATCTTGCCGCTCACCGGGTCCCAGAACGGTACCGCGCGGCCGCTCCGATCCGGCTTGCCCCACACCGAGTTCCAGACGCCCCACTGCCCGCCGCTCGTGACATACGAGCCGCCCATCCCGCGCACATTTTCCAGGGCGCACTCCTCGCGCACCGTCCATTTCGCGGTGCCCGTCAGCACGTCGCGGCTCGAAACCTGCTCAGTGCCCGCGTCGGTGGCATAGGCGTTCGCGTCGAGCAGTAGATCACCCGCCTGGTACGCGTGGAAGTCGAGCGGGTCCGGGTAGCCCGACCAGCATCCGCCGAACGTGTCGGGGTAGTAGATTTGCAAGGCAAGCGAGACCCAGCCGCCGGTAGAGCCACCCGTGGTGAACCGCTTCAGAGCCGAGCCGCCGCAGTGAAACCGCTTCTCGATCTCCGGCAACAACTCGTTCACCGTCGCGTCGCCGTACGGCCCGCCGACCGCGCTGTTGGTCGAGTACGAGTCGCCGAACGGCCCGTCGCCGTCGAGCGTTACCTGCACGATGCCCGCGTACGGCGTGATGTTCTTCGCCGCCGTGTAGCGGGTGTGAAACCCGCCGCCGCGCACGCACATCGGGTACGGGCTGGACGGGGCGTCCTCATAGTCGGTGGGCAGGACCACGCCCGCGTACACGTATATAGGCCGCTTATAAAACCGCGACAACTTCTCGGAACGCAGTTTCAGAAACCGCGCGTTGTCCGAGTCGGCGGGGAGCGGGTCGTCCGGCTCCTGTTCGGAAAGAAGCAAGGACACGGGCAGCCCATCGTCGCGCGGGAGCGTCATCGTCTCGGGTTCCGAGTACATGTTGCCGGGCGCGTCCGCGTCGCGCAGGTCGGGGTTGCTCGTGAACACTGCCTGCACCCGGTATGTCCCCGGTGTGAGCGCGCCGGGCATCGTGAGTGGGAACGAGCGGACCGAGCGCGAGGCCATGTCCACCGTGGTCGTCCCTCCCTTTTTTCCGAATGTCGCGTCGGTGCCGAACGCCGCGCCGCTCCGCGCCGCCTCGACGTCGTCGAGGCGGTCGCGCAGGTCGTTCTGCTTCGCGTCCGGTGCGACCACGACCATTAGGCGACCCGTCGTTTTCGCGGCCAACTTGCCGGGCGAGGCTGTGACCGTGAATATCAGGCGCGTGCCGGTGGTTGCCATCTTGCTGTCCGCCGCCGACGCGGGGATACCCGGCCGCCTACAGGCGACCCCGAACAGGGACAGTAGCGCGAGCGCGATGGGTAATAGGCGCATTTAGCCCGCCTTTTCTAAAGAAATCGTCTTGATCTGGGTGTAAAAATCTTTCGCAGCCTGTCCCTGTTCCCGGCTCCAAGACGACGAGCCTTTCATGCCGCCGAACGGTGCCTGCGGCTCGACTCCGGCGGTCTCGCCGTTGACGCGCACCAGGCCCGCGTCCATCTCGCGGGCGAAGCGCAGAGCGTTCCCGAGGTCGCGGGTGAAAAGCGACGCCGACAGGCCGTACGCGACCCCGTTCGCGACCGCAAGCGCGGCGTCGAAGTCTGGGACGCGCAGGATCGTTAGTACCGGCCCGAACACCTCCTCCTGGGCGATCGGCGAGTCGGGCACGACGTTCGTGATCACGGTCGGTAGCACGTAGTGGCCGCTAGCGAGGGCAGGATCGTTGGGGGCGGTGCCGCCCGTGAGTACCGTCGCGCCGTGTTCAATCGCCGCCGCGATAAAGGACAGGACGCGCTCCTTCGCGTCGCCGCTGATCACCGGACCCAGGTAGCAGGACGGATCGGTTCCGGGGCCGATCTTGAGCGACTTCACGCGCTCGACGACCCGCGCCGTGAACTCGTCGGCGACGGACTCGATCACGATTGCGCGCGAGGTCGCCGTGCATTTCTCGCCCGCCGATTTCATCGCGCCCTGCACCACCAGTTCCACCGCCTGCGCCATGTCGGCGTCCGCGAGCACCACCGCCGGGTTCTTGCCGCCCATTTCGAGCTGGTACTTCGCGCCGCGCTCGACACAAACCGCAGCGATGCTTTTGCCGGTCCGCGCCGAGCCGGTGAACGAGACTCCGGCGACATCCGGGTGGGAAACGAGGGCCGCCCCGGCGGTCGCGCCGCGCCCGTGAACCAGATTGAGCACCCCGGCGGGCAGTGCCGCTTCGTCGAACACTTCCGCCATCATATGCGCGGTGACCGGCGACATTTCGGACGGTTTGAGCACCACGGTGTTGCCGTAGATCAGCGCGGGGGCGGCTTTCCAGAAGGGGATCGCGACCGGGAAGTTCCAGGGCGTGATGAGCGCGACCACGCCGAGCGGGACGCGTTCGGTGAAAAGAAGCAGGTCGGGGTTCGCGGACGGGATCACGTCGCCGCCGACCCGTAGCCCCTCGCCCGCGTAGTAGCGCAGTAGCACCACCCCGCGCCCGGTCTCGCCGAGCGACTCGGCGAGTGACTTGCCCTCCTCACGGGTCAGAGCCGCCGCGACCTCCGCCTTGCGCCGCTCCAGAATGTCGGCGGCGCGGAACAGGAACTTTGACCGCGCGTCGGGCGACAACTTGCGCCACGCGGGGAGCGCGCCCTTTGCCGCCGCGACCGCCGCCTCCACGTCGCGCCCGCCACTGTCGGGAAAGTCGCCGATCACGTCGCCCTCATCCGCCGGGTTGACACGGCGGAAGGTGCCGCTTTGCGAGAGAACGAACGCGCCCCCGACGAAGTTCTGAAAAAGGTCTGCCATGGGGGTAGGGTTCGCGGCGCGGCGGTGGGTTTCCTGCGTCCCGGTGATTTAGAGCGGGGGCGGGAGGACGAACGATCAACGGGAAAGGCGCGCGACACCGGCAACGGATACAATCGGCGGAGGAGCACGAACATGACCGAGTACGACCGAATCCAGCAAGGCAAGCGGTACGAGGGGTATGCCTTTATGTTCTGCAAGGCGGCGTTTCTGGTGCTACTTTTCCGCGCGTACAGTCTGGTCGCGCTGTCGGGGCTTGCCGCCATATTCTACCTGCTCGCGGGCGCGAAAGGCGTTAAAGAATGGCACTGCTGGGCGAAGCCGCCGTATGTCACCGTATTCTGGTGCGCCGTTTTTTGCTGGGAGTCGTGGCGATTGTGGGGGCACCTGATCGCCCCCCACGTTCTGGCACTGATTCATCCGGGCGCGTGACGCGGGCGGATCACTCGCGCTGTATAGCCGCGACGCGTCACGCCCGCGCGAACACGAGCGGCACCGCGATCGAGCCATTGCCGCGTCGAGCCACCATCGCCTCGCAGGGCAGGCGGCGAAGTAGTTTCCCGGTGACGGTCTCGCTCCGGTCGGACGTCTCCACCGTATCCAGTTCGGCATGGCAACGCGGTTCGCAGGCGGGTTCGTTCGCGCCCGTGTACGCGGCGGACGCTGTAAGCATGTCGCTACCGCCCGCGAACGCTACTCCCGGCCCCGCCCCGCCGTTCGTTTGCGGGGTTAGCACTACGAGATCCGCGTGCTCTTGCTCCACTGCCTTGATCGTCTCGTCCTCCACAGTCCGCCCCTTGCGCGTCTGCTTCGTCACCCGCGTCACGCCGCGCGCGCGGGCACTTTCGGCGGCGGCGTTCAGCACGCGGTCCGCGACCGCCTCCTCATCCGGCATCGCGGCGGTGAGCGCGAGCGCGCGCGGCACCGGGATGACATACAGAAAAATCAGTTCGCTCGCGGCGGGGCCGGTCTTATCGGCGAGTTGACACGCGAGCGTGGTCGCCTCGTTCAGGTAATCCGTCTGACTCATCCCCGCGCCGGTCGGGATGAGAATGCGGCTGTACTGCTTGATCGGGAGCGGCATCGGCACCTCGCGCCTTCCGGTGCTCCCCGCGAACATGACCCGCATCAGGGCGTAGCCGCCCGCGAAAATCCCGGAGCCGACGGCGAACGCGGTCACCATCTCCGCCGGATGAAGCCAATTAATGGACATTTTTTTGTTCCTTCATAGCAAGTATGGTGGGTTCCTCGCCGCGCAGATTCGCCATCGGCACCCGGTTGACGATCACCTCGCACGGGGCGCGTTCCACCACGTAGCGCGCCAGGCTCACGTCCTCGCTGGACGCGTTCGTCCCGAGTGCCAGCACTAAAAACTCCGCCCGCAGTTCGCTCGCGAGATCCGCGAGGCGGATGCCGCCGTCGCGGGTACGCTCGATCTGCGTCACCACGGACCCGACGCACCCGTTCGCTTTGACCGACGCGGCGAGTTGCGCCAGACGTTTCACGGCGGATTCTTCCGCTTCCATTGGTGCTAGTAGAGACCGGTCACGCGGGACGATCAGAACATGCGCGAGGTGCATCCGGGAAACGGGCTCGCGCGTGCGCGGGTCGGACGGGATCGCGCCCGCGAGTCGGCAACCCACCGCCACCGCGTGCCCGTCCGCGTCCGAACCCAGGAGCGCGACAATGACTTCGGGGCGGCGCGTGCCAGCGCGGTCGCTGTTCGCCGCCGATTTCGTCGTCTGTGTCCCGCCTGCCTGATCCATTAAAGTTTGCGCCGCGTTCAGGCTCGCCCGCGCTTCCGCCACCGTGCTCGCGACCGCGAGCGACGAGCCGAGTCCGCCGCTACCGCGCAGAACGCGCGCGACGTTCGCGGGCACGTTCGCCAGCACCAGCCGCGCCCCCGGCACGACGCGCGAGGCGTGCGACACGGCGTCGCGGAACGTCTGCGCCCCCTCGGGACTCACCAGCGTCAGCCCACCCAGGTCCAGTATCACGCCCGCCGGGTGGTGGCGCAGTCGCATCGCGAGGGCGGATTCGACAGCGGCCCACTGGTTCTTAGTCAGCGTCCCCCCGAGTGTCACCACTTCGTCACGGATCTCTATAATCATTGTTCGACCCCGTCGCTATATACGGGGAACGTTGTCTCCCCTGTTTCTGTCGGCGTCGCTAGCATCGCGTCGCGCCCCGCGCCATCGTCGGCGAAGTAGCGGAACGAGGTGACGACCACGCCGGATCGCTCCCGCAACTCGCGCCGGATGGACTGCGCCGACGAGTTGTGCAGGAAGCGGTGCCACCACTTCTTGGTCGCGACCAGTTCCGGCACGATGATCGTCAGTTCGTCGTCTTCGCGCTCTTTGAGTACCTCGGCGACGTACTCGCGCACGGGCTGGCGCAGGCTCCGGTACGGCGATTCGATCACGATCAGGGGCATCTCCTCGACATACTGTTGCCACAACTCCTTGAAGAGCGGCGTCTGGCCCGGATCGGTCTCGATATGCACGGCGCGTGCGTCAGGGGACAGCGACTGCGCATACGCGAGCGCGGGGAAGATACCCCTATGCAAGCCAGGGACCAGCACCAATACCGTGTGGTGCGTGATCCGCTTCTGGGCGGTCAGGCGCGGGAAGTCGGACGATTTCAGGAACCGCGCCACGTCATCGTAGTGCGACTTGATCTTGTTAAACCCCCAGACCAGGAGCGGGATCAGCGCGACAACCAGCCACGCGCCGTAGTTGATCGAAGTGCCGGGACTTCCGTCCTTACCCGTCCCGAACGGCAGGTGGGGAAGGCCCACGATGGGGTCACCCGCGTTGAACTTCGTGACCCCGATCACGACCAGCACCACGAACGTCGCGATAGCCCCCAGCAGGTTCATGGTCAGCGATGCCTGCCAGTGTCGGCCCTTTTCCTGGAGCCAGTGCCGCACCATGCCGCCCTGCGACAGAGTGAACGAGGTGAAGACGCCGACCGCGTACAACGGTATCAGCGAGTCCACCGCGCCCTTGAAGATCACGATCAAGATTGCGGCGAACACCGCCAGGATCACGATGCCGTTGTTAAAGACGAGGCGGTCGCCGAGGTCGGCGAGCTGCCGGGGCAGGTAGCGGTCGCGTGCGAGGAGCGAGGCGAGGCGCGGGAAGTCAGCGTAGGACGTGTTGGCGGCGACGATCAGGATGGCGAACGTCGAGAACTGCAAGATGCTATAAAAGATGCTATTCTTGCCGCCGAATACTTTCCTGCCGACCTGCGAGAGCAGGGTCTCATGCCCATCGGGGATCGTCGCGATCCCGTAATGTTGCGCTAGAAACGTCATCCCGAGGAACATGATGCCCAGAATGATCACCATGGTCGTGAGGGTTTTAGCGGCGTTGTCAGACTCGGGCTTTTTGAACGCCGGGATGCCGTTCGAGATCGCCTCGACCCCTGTTAAAGCGGTACAGCCGGACGCGTAGGCTTTGAGTATCACGAACATTGTTATGGGCACGATGATACCGCCATTCCCGGAGACCGCCTGATGTACCGATTCCCGCGCGGTCTCATCGGCGGCGACTTGCGGGTCGTGCAGAACGAAGATACGGAACGCGCCCCAGCCGATCATCAGAAACATGGAGACGATGAAGGAGTAGGTAGGTATCGCGAAGATCGCGCCCGACTCTTTCAAGCCGCGCAGGTTCGCGAGCGTAATCGCGGCGACGCAAGCCAGACAGATCGGCACCGTGTAATGGATCAACGCCGGGTACTGCGAGTTGATTGCGGCGACGCCCGCCGCGACCGACACGGCGACCGTTAAAATATAGTCAATCAGGAGCGACGCCGCCGCGATCAGGCCCGACATCGCCCCCAGGTTCTCCTTCGCCACGATGTACGCGCCGCCGCCCGACGGGTAGGCGTGGATCGTCTGGTTGTACGATATGGCGACGATGGCGAGGAGCACGGTGATGCCGATAGCGATCGGCATGGAGTAGCCGAGCGCGGTCGTGCCGGACGCCAGTAGCACCCGGAGAATCTCCTCCGTGGCGTACGCGGTCGAGGAGAGCGCGTCCGAGGAGAAGACGGCGAGCGCGAGTCGCTTGGAAAGCCGTTCGTGCTGCGCCTGCGCGGTGGCAAGCGGTCTACCGATAAGCAGCCGGCGGAGCGGCGTGAGGGAGATAGCCATAATTGTCGAAGATCGTTGTACCCGATATCAGGGCGCGGCGCGAATAGTCACATCGTCCTCGCTACTTATCGCCCGTCGCCTCCTCGTCTGCTTCCCCACCCGCAAGTTCGGCCTCGAACTGCTCCACGGTCGGGAGTCTCCCGACAAACTCCTTCGGCAGAGCCTCGGTGGTCTGGTAGCCCGATACGCCGATCGGCGTTGACGTGCCTTTCAGGGCATACTCGACGGTGAGCGTTTTTTTCTCCTTGCAGAGGATCAGCCCGATGGAAGGGGCATCGGTTTCGTGCCGCAAAAGATCGTCCACGACGGCGAGGTAGAAGTTCATTTTTTCCCGCGTACTCCGGCTGGAACTTGCCGGTCTTCAGGTCAATGACGACGTAGCAACGCAGTTTCACGTGGTAGAAAAGCAGGTCCAGGTAGTAGTCCTCGTCGTCGAACTCCAGAGGGTACTGGCTTCCCAGGAAAGCGAAACCAGTCCCGAGTTCGAGCAGGAACTTGCGGATGTGATCGAGAAGCCCGCCTTCTAAATCACGTTCGTGAGCATCTGTGCCGAGCGTCAAAAAGTCAAAGTTATAGGGATCCTTCAGAAGTTCGCGGGCGAGGTCGGACTGCGGGGCGGGGAGAGTGCGCTC
This sequence comes from Armatimonadota bacterium, assembly GCA_043754515.1. Taxonomy (GTDB): domain Bacteria; phylum Armatimonadota; class Armatimonadia; order Armatimonadales; family Armatimonadaceae; genus JACMIU01. The sequence continues at coordinate 10,574 of JAYUUO010000276.1, read as the reverse complement.
GAAGTTGGTCACCGCTTTACTTTGACGATGGTACAACCTGCTCTCGATTTGATGCACCAGAACGTTCCGACTCCAGCCGTGCTCGGTGGTGGCGCGCGAGTACCAGAGACGCTCTTCGCTCTCCCTCACCTTGTCCAGAAGGACACAGTTGTGGAACCAGGGTATTCGTCCAGCAACCTGCTGGACAACCGCGTTGTCCGGCCATGCTTCCGCGAAGGCTCTCATAATAAAGCAGGTTGCTTCTGGAAAAACCTTTCATTTCGGGGAATTCGCGCCGCAGATCGGCCGAAAGCCGCTCGACGACCTTCGCGCCCCAGCCTTGCTCACGTTGCCGCGTCAGGATGTCACGCCCGATGCCCCAGTACAGCAGAACGAGTTCGCTGTTGACGGCGAGAGCGGCGCGCGTCCGCGCGGATCGCACCCGCTCCTTGACCGAGTGAAGGAACTCAGCGTACCCTTCGGGCGTGGCGGAAAGGAGCGGCGACGGCGTGGAAGAAGGTGGCTTGTTTTGGTTCATGGTCTCTTTACCGCGGCATCTATCCTGAACGCCTCGGGAAGCGTCCGCGCCGGGGTCGCCAACGCCCCCGCCGAGGTGCCCCGGATTAGCCGTGGCACGATGCCGGTCGCCTCGGTGTAGGACGCGTTCATCTCCGCGATCACCCGCACCTCATCCGCCTTTTTTGTTAAAACGCAGACAGTGCCCCCGGAGCCGCCCCCGGTGATTTTCGCCCCCGCGACGCCCGCGCCCTGTTTCCGCGCGAGTTCCACCAGCAGATCCGTCTCGGCGGTGCCGATCCCGCACGCCGAGTAGGAGCAGTGCGCCTCGACCATCCGCTCCCCGGCCCGCGCGAACGCCCCGTCGGAGCCGTCCTGCAAACAGTCGAGGAAGGACGCGACGCGCTCGTTCTCCCGGATGGGATGCTCGGTCGCGGCGCGAACCGGGTACATCCGCGCGGGATCAACCACAGTCACGGTATCGAAGATGCCGCCGTGTTCGCGCAGGAAGTCCGCCCCGGACAGGGTTTCGGGGAGCGGATCGGTCGCGGCAATACGCCCGTAGTCCTCCGAAGACAGGTTGCACAGGTAGCCGCCGAAGCCCGACTTCGCCCGCTCCGACAGGATCTTGTAACCCATGAACGCCGCGACGCGAACGCCGACGTAGCCTGTACCGCCCACGCTGTGCTTGACGCCGGAGTCCAGCCCGAACACGGTCCAGTCGTCGGGCAGGCGGAACGCGCCGACGATGTCGTGCGGCTGGCAGCGGATCAGAAGCAGGTGTCCCGCCTCGCCGAAAACGCTCGTGACCTGATCCATTATGCCGCACGGCGCGTCCATCACATCGTTCTCGACCCGCTGACACAGCCGCGCGAGTTCCAGACCGGACATTTCAATGCCGAACGCCGCGCAAACCGCCCGCATGGAAGCGACCTCGATGGCGGCGGACGACGAGACGCCCGCGCCGAGCGGCACCTCCGAACGGAGGAAGAAGCGCGCCCCGACGCCGCGCGGGACCAGCCCCTCGGCGCGAAGCAGGGAAACACAACCCGCGACGTAGCCTGCCCAGCGCACCGACTTGTCGCGATCTCGTAGCCACCGCAACAGCGAGACGGGGTTTGTAAATACCTCGGCGGGGAGCACGACTTCCACCATCAATCCCTCCGACGGCGCGTTCGCGGAACGCACCGTGACCGCGCCACCGGAAGCGTCGTCGCGCTGCGCCGCGCAGACCGCCGCCGACGCGATGGGCATTTCGGCGACCAGCGAGCCGGAATAGTCGGCGATACCGCCCATCACGTCAAGCCGCCCCGGCGCACGGGCGGCGTGGACGGGAACGCCCGCCGCGAAGAACGCGGGCGCGGTGGCGGCGAGCGCGGCGGCGAAGGCGTGGAAATCTTCCTCGGGGTTGTGCATCATTTTGTTTGGGAGATGGGAAGCGCGGGTTGAAACCCACGGTCGGTCACGCGGGTTGAAACCCACGTCTGTAGGCACTGCGTGCCGGATGTCCTTCGGACGGATGGAGTCTGGCGTCAAAAGACTCAGGCGTCATAAGCCTCCAACTGCATGACGCCTGAGTCTTTTGACGCCAGATCCCCATTCCGAATGTCACAACGCGCTACGCCGCCTGCGGCGCGTCCTCGCGCGCGTAGGTGCCGTTGCCCTCGTAGCGGAACACCAGCAACTCGCCGTTCCCGATCTCGAACTTCGGGACCGCCTCGTCGGACAGGCTCAGCAGTTTCTTCGCCAGAGCGCGGAGCGAGTTGCCGTGCGCCGCGATCAGGATCGTCTTCCCTGCCGCGAGTTCCGGCTCGATGGTCTCGTCGAAGTAGGGGAGAACGCGGTCGCAAGTGTCTTCGAGCGACTCGCCGCCGGGCGGGCGGGTGGCATAGCCGCGGCGCACCGCGTGTACCGCGTCGTCGCCGTATTTCGCCGCCGTCTCGGTTTTGTTCTTGCCCTGCCAGCCGCCGTAGTACCGCTCATTGATGCGCCAGTCCTCTACTACCTCGACGCCGGAGATGCCCGCGCCTTCCATGACGAGTCGGAGCGTTTCCTGCGCGCGAACCAGACTCGACGTGTACGCCTTGTCCACGTTAAACAGCCCCCGCATCGCCTCGCCGACCCGTAGCGCGTGGGCGCGGCCGTTGTCGGAGAGCGGCACATCCACCCAACCGGTAAATACGTTGAGTTTATTCCACGCCGATTCAGTGTGCCGAACCAGTAAAAGTCGCCCCTTGCCGTCAGTGCTTGCCATCGTTAACTCCCCCCGAAATGTAAATGATTTCGCCGGTTGGTTTCGCCGCGCCGGTCGGTATTTCCTGCCCGAATATATTGCGCGGCGGTGGTAAAATAGGAGGCGAGAGACGACTATGCCTATCACACTGGATCTACCGCCCGAACTGGAAACCAGACTACGGGCGCGGGCGTCACGCCGCCAGATGACGCCGGAGGAGTACCTGCGAACCATCGCGGTTGACCGCCTCCGCCCCCGCGTCACGACCGGCATGACGCTGACGCCCGAGGAGCGTCGCGTGATCGGCGATCTGAACGCCGAGTTGTCGCGCGACTTCTGGCTCCGCTACTACTTCCTGCAACAAAAAGCGCGAACGGACGCCACCAGCGAGGAGCGGGACGAAGCCCTTGAGCTTGGGGCACGATCCGAGGAGTGGAACACGCGGCGTTTGACCGTGGTCATGGAGATGACGAAGAAGCGGAGCGTGACGGTCACCGAGTTCATGCGGCATAACAAGATCGGGCACCATCCGATGGCGCGGGAGCTATCGGATCGCTACCGCTCCTCCTGAGGGGTGATGGTCTTCTGTATAAGACCTAGCATGCCTAGATATCAGAACCAGCTATCGGTGCGCAGAATCGTCGAGGACCGCGCCTCGAACCGTTGCGAATACTGCCTCGCCCCGGATAATATTTCGTCCGCGCCCTTTCAGGTAGAGCACATAGTGCCGTCCTCGAAAGGGGGAGCCAACTCGCTGGATAATTTCGCGTGGTCCTGTGGCTACTGTAACGGTGCCAAAGGCATATGGACATCATGGGTTGATCCTGAAACCCGCGAGGTAGTGGATCTTTTTCACCCTCGATCACAACGTTGGGGCGAGCATTTTCAATTTAGCCTGGGCAATATCTTGCTGATCGAAGGTATTACTACCGTCAGACGCGCCACTGTCGCGCTACTCAACTTAAACCGCGTCGCATCGGTGGCGTTGCGCGGCATCCTGATGCGGGACGGGCAACACCCGCCGGTGATAAACGCCTCTGCCCAGGACGTGACGCTGTAACGCGCTTGTCAAGACGGCGCGAAAGAAGAACTGAACCTACCTGTAAGGGCGTGCGTCAGATAGAATAGTGAACCTACGGTCGTGGCTGGAAGGCGGGTCAGAGCGTGTCCCCGCGCACTAGTTCCAACGCGAAGGAAACGACGGAGATTCCATGATTATTTTTCGGGACAACTGCCAGACCACTCGCACACAGGCGGTACCCCCCGCTCGGGAGTTCTGCGTTGTCGCCTGACACGAGCGGCGGTTGGCAGCCGATAGACGATTTGCCCGAGAATTGGCGTATGCTCGCCGCGACGGATGTGCAAAGCTTCGCGGCTATCTGGCAGGAGCGGCGCGACACGGTGCTGAAGAACAGCGCGGCACTCAAGCAGTTCAATGAGCGACTGGCGCGGGAATGGGCTATCGAGACCGGCATTATCGAGGGGCTGTACACCATAGATCGCGGCACGACGCGGGTGCTGATCGAACAGGGGATTATAGCGAGTTTGATACCGCACGGCGCGACCGACAAACCGGCGGGGCGCATCGTGGATATCCTGAACGATCACCAGTCCACGCTGGAGGGCATTTTTGACTTCATCGGGCGGCAACGCGACCTGTCTACCAGCTACATCAAAGAGGTCCACGCCGCGCTGACGCAACACCAACCGACCACGGAGGCGATTGACGCGCTCGGGCGGCGCGTGGACGTTGACCTGATTCGCGGCGACTGGAAGCAGTTGGCAAATAGCCCGACGCGCCCGGACGGCGGCATCCACCAGTACGCGCCGCCGGAACACGCCGCGGCGGAGATGGATCGTCTCGTCGCACTACACGGCGAACACGACGAAGTGGGAGTGTCACCGGAGGTGGAAGCGGCATGGCTGCACCACCGGTTTACACAGATACACCCGTTCCAGGACGGCAACGGGCGCGTGGCGCGGGTGCTGGCGTCACTCGTGTTTTTGCGAGCGGGCTGGTTCCCGCTCGTGGTTACACGGGACGACCGAACTGCGTACATAGGGGCGTTGGAGAGCGCGGACGCGGGCGACCTGTCGCCGCTCGTGGTGCTGTTCGCTGGGATGCAGAAGCGACGAATATTACAGGCGTTAAGTCTTTCCGACGCCGGATTAATGTCGCCGACAAACGCGGGCACCAACCGGGAGGCGATGTTCTCGGCGATAAAAGAGAAGCTAGCATCACGCGACGTTACGAGCGGCGAGAATAGGATGGATTACGTTTTCAAACTATCGAAGGAATTGGTCTTTGCAACAGGATTGGAGTTTGATGTTGTCACCAGGGGGATCAGGGCAGTTTTTCCTTCGGGACACCCTGATTCATACTCACTTAGCTATCAAGACCAACAGAGTGTATGGTCTGATCTAATTCCTCGCGTAGCGAGAGAGTATGGGTATGTTCCAGACACATCCGTAGCCAATGTGGTACAAAATCTGACTATCAATGACGAGAACCTGACTCGAATAACCGTACACGTTCATGGGTTGGGAAAGCCGTTCACCGGGGTACTCGTTGCCCTCGCTATTTTCACCACCAGATCTGAAGCAGTAAGCATCACCCGCGAGCCATTCTCGTTTGCCTATAACGAGGAAGAAGCTGATGTATTGACCCGATATAAGCAGTGGCTCGACGAAGTGATATTTCTCGGCTTAAACGAGTGGCGCAAGCGACTTTAGAAGGTCACGCGCGACACGGCTTAAAGACAGATAGATGCGAGAAGACAATAGAACAAGATGTCTACCAAGATAAACGACCCTAACCCGAAGATCGCGGAGAACCCCAACTTCAACGTGTACGGGAAGTCCTGGCGACTGCTGTTCGACCGCTTTTGGATGTGGCTTCTCCTGACTACGGTCTACAACGTCGGTGGCTACATAATCGGAAGGTTACAGGTTCCGTTCCGGGCACTCGACTTGGGTCCGAATGCCAACAGCGATCCGACTCATTACAAGGTGTCGTAGGTAATCGGCGTGTCTGTGTTATGCCTCCTGATGACAATCGTAAACTCGTTCTTTACGGTAGGTTTGTACCGCGCCGCGCTTAAGCAGGTTCATGGCGAGCGTTTCAATCTGGCTGACCTGTTCCGTGGCGAGAACACCGTGCGCGCGATGCTAGCAAATACGGTGTACCAGATCGCGGTTGTAGTGTCTGCCGTGGCATTAGTTCTGCCCGCGTTCGTTGTGGCGATGTTGGGTATACTGACGGTTCCTATAGCACTGGAGCACGGGGAGGGTGCTCGCAATTCGTTCAAAAGAAGTTGGTCGGCTCTCAGAAAACATTGGCTAGCCGCCACCTTGTTCGTGACCATAGCGGGACTGATGTCCATATCGGGAGCAGTTCTATTTTATTTGGGCGTCTTTGTCACCACCCCTCTGCTCTATTTGTGTGTCGCGCGTTTGTATGAGAATTGTCTCGGGAGTACTGATGCAGATGACGGAAACACCATGGTAAATGACGGCATTACCCTAGAGATGCCGTTGCCTCCGCGGATTGGTGTCGAAGGAGTACACACATGATGCAAAAACGTTCGGAAGCGATGGAAGCAGGTGCCGTCGTTAACGACCCTGTCGCGTCTCGAACCGAGAACCGAATCAGCGCAGTGGATGAGTTTGTCCACGCGGGCATGGCCTCTCTGCGCATAAGTGCGATCCTCCAACAGCCGGGAGTCACGATACGCGGTCTGAAGACTCTGCGGACGGCGGGTATCAAAACCGCGAAAGACCTCGAAAGTTATGACTACGCGGGTGAAATTGGGGATCGGGAAAAGCAGATCACACAGGCATGGTGTGCCAAATTAAGACAACAGTTCGCGACGCAACATCGCCTGAGATTCCGTAGGCCGGAAGCGCGGTTCGTAGGATATTGACCCGCTCATGCCGTCCGCTGAAAAACATGGATAATGAACACATGAACACGTCCGATCCGCTGGCGGGGGAACGCCTGACGCGGCGCGAACTGCTGGCCATTTACGCGCAAATTGGCGTCGCGACAGCGATCGGCTTGCCACGGACGGCGTCAGCCGGGGCGCCGGAACCGGCTCGCGCGGCGTCGGTTCGCCCGTCGGCGGCGGCCGTAGTGCCGCCCACCGCCCGACCGCCCGCGGAGCCGAATCGGGATCATGTGCCGTTCGAGGTTACCTACCGCCGCCTCTCGCGCGACGAGTATGTCGAAATGCGGATGACGCGAGCCGACTCCCGCTCCCGCGTAAGGGTCAGGGGTCTCTCGCCACAAACCGTTATGCGGATTCACAGGGCGGGGGGCCGCTGGATGCGGGACCTGGACGAATCGAATCCGCTCCCCGAGATTCCGGCGGGGGAGTGGGCCATTCTGATGCGCTGGAAGCGGGAAAAGGTGGCGTCCTTCCTCGCAGATTACGCGCAATACGCCGCGAAACGAGAAACGTATGACGAACCGCGCTGGTGGACGCGCGACGACGTGGAAGGACAACCGACATGACCGAAGAAACCAACAACGAATTCGACCCGAACGCCTGTTCGGAGTATAACCGCCTCCTGACCGGCGCGGGGATGACCCGGCGCGACCTGCTCGGCTCCGGCGTGCGCGTCGGGCTACTCTCCGCGATGGGCCTCGGGCTGACCGACCTGTTCGCCCTGACGCAGGGCGCAAACGCCGCGACTCCCGCTAAGAAGGAAGTGCCCGCTACGCAGTCCCCCATCGCCGTCGCGGGAAGCGGAGCGACCGCGCAGAGTTGCGTGCTGATCTGGCTCGGCGGCGGCCCGTCGCACCTCGACACGTTCGACCTCAAGCCGGACGCCCCGCGCGAGATTCGCGGCGTGTTCAACCCCATCGAGACGAACGTCAAGGGCATCCGCATCAGCGAGCACTTGCCGATGCTCGCCAAGCAAGCGGACAAGTACTGCATCGTGCGCTCCGTGACCTCCGCCGAGGCCGCGCACGAGCGCGGGACGCATTACCTGATGACCGGTTTCGAGCCGCTCCCCGGCTTCGCCGTGCCGTCCTACGGCTCGGTCGCGGCGCAACAGTTGACGCGGCGCGGCGCGATCCCGCCGTATATCGCTGTGCCGTCGCCCGTCATGTACGGCGGCGCGGGGTTCCTGGGCGCAGCACTCGACCCGTTCTCGCCGGGGGGCGACCCGAACGATGGCAACTTCAAAGTGCGCGATCTGGAGCTACCGGGCGGCGTGACCAAGGAGCGGATGGATCGGCGGCGTAGTCTGCGCGACGCGGTAGACTCTGCGTTTTCGCGGTTCGAGAAAGGCTCCGACCGCGCCCGCACCGTGCATTCGTTTTACGATCAGGCGTACAAACTGCTCGCCTCCGAGGACGCCCGCGCCGCGTTCGATCTGACTAAAGAGAAGCCCGAACTGCGCGAAGCGTACGGCCATAACACGCTCGGGCAAAGCCTCCTGCTCTCGCGCCGGTTGATCGCGGGCGGGGTGCGCTTCGTCTCCGTCAACACGGGCGGCTGGGATACGCACGCGAACGCGTTCAACTCGCTCAAAGGCGGCACCCTGCCCACGTTCGACCGCGCCCTCGCGACGTTTCTGAGCGATCTGGACGGGCATGGCCTGCTGAAGTCAACGCTGGTATTCGTGGTCGGCGAGTTCGGGCGGTCCCCCGTCATCAACCGCGACGGCGGGCGGGATCACCACTCGCGCTGTTTCTCGGTGCTACTTGCGGGCGGCGGGATCAAGGGCGGGACGGTTGTCGGTGCGTCGGACAGCAAGGGGTTCGAGCCGTCGGAACGCCCGGTCAAGCCGGAGGATCTATCGGCGACGATCTATTCGTGTCTCGGGATTGACTACACGCAGAGCATCTCGTCGCCGGAGGGAGTACGGATCACCCTGTCGCGCGGCGGCCGACCAGTCGAGCAGGCGTTAACGTGATTATACGCCGTGGCATGGGGCGGACGGGATCGATCGTTGTCAACGTAGTGCTTATCGCGCTACTAGTGGGCGCGGCACACGGTGCCGCGCCCCCGCCGCTCGTGAAGATCACGCTCGCTACCACGCGTGGCGATGCGATGAAAGCCGGGAATAAGGTTTCGGGTTACCGTCCCGTCTCAGCCACCACTCCAGTCTACGCCGTCGCGTTCTCGCCCGATGGCAAGTGGCTCGCGGTCGGCGGGTACAAGTATGTCGCGCTCTATGACGCGGAGACCGGGAAGCAAGTCGCCCGGTATATCGTGGGCAAGGACGCGGTGCGCACCGTGGCGTTCTCGCCCGATGGCAAACGGATCGCGGCGGGTGGCGGGGTCCCGGCGGCGGGCGGCACCATCGCCGTCATTGACGCGGCGACGGGCAAACTAGCGCGGACGCTTTCTGACCACGCCGACACGGTGGAATCGGTCGCGTTCTCGGGCGATCTGCTACTCTCCGCCGCCGACGACGAGACGGTAACGATTTCGTCTTTGACCACCGGCAAGACCATTGGCACGCTCCGCGAGCATGTCGGGCGTTGTCTTTCGGTCGTGGTGCCGTCCAGGACCAGCGACGCGGACGGCGGCAATATCTTCGTGACGTCCGGCTCGGACAACATGGTCAAGGTTTGGGACGCTGACAAGCGGCGCGTCGTGGTTAACTTCGATCAGGCGACGGGGCCGGTCTGGAGCGTCGCGGCGTTCGCGCGCCCCGGCCGGTTCCTCGCGGGGAGCGCGGACGGGCATCTGCGCTGGGACAATGTTTACACGGAGCGGGAGCGACAACTCCCGGACGGCAAAAAAGTGCCCATCGTGCCGCAGCCGGGCGAGCCGCAACCGCGCGGTAGTTACGTCGAGCGCGACATCATGGCGCACGAGGGCGGCGTCTACGCGGTGGCGACGTCCGCGACAGATCAGTTCTTCGTGTCTGGCGGCGCGGATAACAAAGTGATCCAGTGGAACCCCGGCGGCGTCAAACTGCGCGAGTGGGCAGACGCGACGAAGGACATCTGGGGGGTCGCGGTGTCTCCCGACGGCAAGCGGATCGCCTCGGCGTCGCTCGACGGGCACGTCCGCGTCTACGACGCCGAGAAGGGCCTGACGATGTGGACATTCCCCGCCATAATCGTGCCGTCACTCCCCGCCAGAGCAGGGCTAGCGGCGTCTTACTACGCCAACAGAGATCTGAGCGGGCCAGCGACAGTGCGCAGACTCGACGCCCTCATTGACTTCGATTACGCGACGAACCCGCCCGCGCCGGGCGTCGGCCGCGAGGATTTCTCGGTGCGCTGGGAAGGGTATTACGCGGCACCGGTCGCCGGGGCGTATCTTTTCGCGACCCGCGCCGACGACGGCACGCGGCTCTGGCTAGACAACAAACTCGTGATTGACGATTGGTTGCCGCACGCGACAACGCAAGTCGTGACGAAAGAGCCGATTCCTTTGAAGGCTGGTCAACGCGTGCCGATCAAGCTCGAGTATTTCCAGGGCAATGGGGGCGCGGAGGTACATCTGCTCGCGGGCGTCGTCGGTCAGCCGCTATCGGTGGTGCCGAAAACCGCGCTCTCCTCAGGTAGCATACCGATGTCGCCGTCCTTCCCCGTGTCAAAGCCAGTTCCAAAGCCGCCAGCCACCGCCGCGAAACCGACGCCGGTTGTTCCCGCCGCGAAGGCAAAACCGTCAGTGACTACCGGCTAAAGCGCGGCGGTTTGTCGAGGCGTGACAGCGACAGAAGACGTTAGGCGGACTGACTCGGTATTTTGCGGAGCAAAAACCTGTGCGCCCGTGTTTCCGAGCCTGAGCGGGCTATATTTGCCGAAGCATTGTAATCCGCGTTGGCTTGGAAACCACAAGAAAGACAGAGGAAATGCGATTGAGAACGGCGGTTG
>JAYUUO010000275.1:0-7673 GCA_043754515.1 Armatimonadota bacterium | reverse complement strand
GTCGTACTCCGCACGGTCCATCTCCCGCTTCGTGGTGATGCCGGACAAGTTGCGCAAAACCCGCCCCCGCGAACCCGGTTCGGACGCCGCTTCGTCATCGGGTGCCACACGGTATCGGTTCATTATGGTTCTTTTCTTACCAGGCGACCTAATTCCTCCCCGTCTGGCGGTTGTGTTCTTGCTTACTCCGATTCGTGGTTGATTCTTCGTCGGGTCCCGGCTGTGTAACTAAACGCGCTCTCCCGCGTCTAACGAAACAGGAGACTGTAGCCCACTTCCATGCCTGAATCCGCCGCCAGCCTGCGCCGCCGCGCCGAAGAATCCGTCCGTGCCGGGCACTTCTCCGACGCCGCCGACCAGTTCCGCAAAGAAGCCGCCATCTACCGCGCCAACGGTGACGTGAACGGCGCGAAGGTCGAGGAGACGAAAGCCGATCAGTACTCGAGCGACCTGCGCCTATTCGCGCACCTGCCGAACACTAAGACACCCACGTCCGCGTTGCCCGTCACCGGCGAGACGGCGAAGTGGGAGCCGCCTCACGGCTGCTACATCGGCGGCTTCGTGGACCGCGACGAACGGCTAGGCTCCGTGTTAAACGACGAGAACTTCCAGGCGCATCGTGACCCGACCGCATTCGGTGGCACGACCGGAAAAAAGCACGCGACGCTTTTCTGCTACGTCGCCTATGGCAAGCGGTTCCCGACGCGCTGGGCGGCGCGGCTACGGGGGCAGGGGTGCGCGGCGCATATCGCGTGGGAGCCGAACGACGGCCTGGACACTGTGCTGGACGACGACTACCTGATGACGTTCGCACAGGACGCGGCGCGGGCGCGTTGCCCGATTTTCCTGCGCTTCGCGTCCGAGATGAACGGCGACTGGACGCGCTACGGCGGAAGCACGACGCGCTACATCGAGAAATGGCGGCTCGTTAAAAGCGTGATGGATCGGCACGCGCCGAACGTGGCGATGGTCTGGTGCGTGAACGCAATCCCGGAGCAACCCATCGCGTCGTTCTACCCCGGCGACGAGTTCGTGGACTGGGTCGGTATCAACTTCTACTCGGTGCCGTTCCATGACAACAACCGCGCCCGCTCCGCGCTGTATGAAAACCCGGTGGACAACCTCAAGTACGTCTACAAACTGTACGCGTCAAAAAAGCCGATCATGATCTGCGAGTTCGGCGCGTCGCACCGGGCGTCGCTCGATAACGTAGACCGCTCGGCGTGGGCGGGGCGTAAAATAACCGACTTGTACGCCGCGCTACCGAGGCTGTACCCGCGCGTGAAGTGCGTGGATATCTTCGACAACGACAACCTCAAGTACGCGCTTCCGGGGCGGCAACTCAACGATTATTCGGTGACAGACACGCCTATCGTCCTCGCGGCTTACAAGCGTGCCATCGCGCCGGACTACTTCCTCTCCGACGTCTGGGGGGCGTGGGGCGGCCTGCCAGAAACTCCGTTCGCGCCCGCCGTTATCGTGCCGCTCGCGAAGGACGCCAATGCGCCGCGTGGTATACTCCGCGTGTCCGCGTGGGCGCGTAGTTACGCCGAAACGTTCACGGTGGCGTACAAGTTGAACGGCAAACTGGTCGCTTCCGTGCCCGAATCCGGTGCGCGTGAGGCGGATCTCCCGCTCGACGCGCCGGGCAGATACGCGCTCGAGGCGGTGCTTCTGGACGACAAGGGGCGCGTCGCGACCCGGACGAGCGCGACGATCAAGGTTTTATGAGCGCGTCGCGACAGTTTTATAAGGGTTGATCAGGGTAGAACATGGCAATTGCGAAATTCGGCGGGCAGTCCCAGCAACGTTGGGGCGATAACACGGCGAGCGTCGGTGAGACGTTCCGCGACTTCCTCATCACCGACCTCAAAGGCGTCCCGCAACAAACGATGCTGGCGCGCAAAAAAGGGTTCGTCCTGATCGCGTTCTTCACCACCATGGACGAGACATCGGCGGAGCTGCTCCCGCTCCTGCAATCTCTCGCGGACGCCTACAAGGAGTCGGGAAAACTCTCCCTACTCGGGGTCTGTGAGACCGACGATGACGCCGCCGTATCGTCGTTCGTCGCAACAAGGGGCGCGAAATTCCCGGTCATGATCGACCGCGAGCGGTACCACGCGACGAACTACGGCTTCACGCTGTTCCCGACCCTGATCCTGATTAATGGCAACGGCGAGGTACAGCATAAGGCGAAGGGTATAAAAGTACTGGACGCGTTGCAGGTGGTCTCGGACAAGATCGGCGCGTTCGCGGGTGCCGCGCAAGTGGCGCGGCTGGAGGGCGCGGCCTTCGTCCCCGCAGTAATGCCGCCCCCGCCGCCGCCAGCTGAACCCGCGCCCGCGAGCGCACCCGCACCGGTTGTACCAGCACCCGCCGTGACGGTGGTACCCGCGCCTGATACTTCCGCGTCCGCCGCTCCAGCGCGGGCGGCCGCGTAGGATGGCGTGTGGGTCGGCCGTACAATGCCTGTAGGAAACTCCGCTAGCAGAAACCCATGGAAACCGTTACGACACCCGACACCCCGAACCAGGCAGAGCGCGCCGAAGAGATAGGCAGTATCTCGGCAGAGGAGGAGCACCGCCGTCGACTCGTCGCCGAGCAGGTGGCTCGTGTGTACGGCAAGAAGAATCCGCAATTCGCCCCGAAGCCGGTAACGAAGCCGTTGCCGGAAGGCAGGCAAGTAACCCCGGTGATCCCGCTCTGGGTGACGCTGGCGTCGGTCGCGTTGTTCGTGGTGCTCGAAGCGCGGTTGTTCGGCTGGCCCTATGCGGTGGGCATCGCGGCTGTTATCTTCATCCACGAATGCGGGCACCTCGCCGCCGTCCGCAAACTGAAGTTGCCGGTGATCGGGATCGTCCTGATCCCGTTCCTGGGTGGCATCGCGTTCAGCGGGCGGCGCGGGAAGACGGCCAGCGAGGACGCGTACGTCGGCATCCTCGGCCCGCTCTACGGACTCGCGACCGGGGTTGCTATACTGGCACTCTACTTCCTGACGCGCGAACCGTTCTTCTTCGCGCTCGCGCGGATCGTGTTCTGGATGCACCTATTCAATATGACACCCATCCCGCCGCTCGACGGAAGCCATGTCCTCGCAATGCTGCACAAGCGCAAGCCGGGGGAGTACGACCCGTACTACAGCCGCGTGACGCCGCGCGAACGGTACGGCTACCTTGCGCTCTACGTCGCCGTCGCGCTGTTCGCGGCGGCGGGCGGGTGGCTCCTGAACCGGTACGGGCCGGTTTAATTTTCGCAACCCGGCTGACAGGGGAATCCCCCCAGTTCGCCGCGCGGCCGGGATAGGAGTAGGTGCCATCTATACCGCGCTGTGGATCGCGTTCTTCCTCTTTACCGGGTTCCGGTTTTCGACATACATCGCGCCGGCGATGGGATACGCGGTAGGGTGGGCGGTCTTCAAAGCGTCGGGTTATGGCGAGGAGGCGTCCTGCTGGGCAGCGGGCATCATCTCGTTCGTGTACGCGCTGTCGGGGGTGATTTTCATCAACTTCGTGGCGTACGCCGTGATGGGGTTCCCGAACATCTACGGCATCGTCTTCGGAATCCTCGCCATCGGGTGGGCGGCGGAGCGGGGTTATCGTACTCCGGAGACGCTGGCGGTCAACACGCACGTATAAACGCGGTTCAGTCAGAGGCTCCCGCCCGCGAGCGGCGACGCATAGCCGAGGCGGGCGGCTTCCTGCTCAATGTGGCGGCGGTACGCGTCGCGGAGTACCGGCTCGGACACGAGGGTCTTACCAATCTCGCGGGTGAGGTCCGCTGCCCGCGCCCAGGCGACCCGCGCCCCGACGGCGTCGCCGTGCGTCTCGCGCCACCCCGCGACCGCCGCGTACACGTCGCGCTCCTCGACGTCGTCGCGGTACCGGCGGCGGGCGGACTCGTAGCGTGCGAGCATCGTTTCTAGAGCCGCCGCCTCGCCGCCTTTTTGCGGGTTCCCCGCGAGCAGGAGAACGCGGGTCGCGGCGAGCATCGTAGCCACATCGGGGCGTGTGGCGAGCGGGTGGGCCGCAAGTGTCTCGCAACCGGATAGTGCCTCCCATGCCGTGGGTAGCGTGTAGAGGGCGTACAGCTCGCACAGGAACAGGCTCCCAGTTGCGCTTAAACTCTGGTAGGCGTCGCGGGCGGCCGCCAGCAGTTCGCGCGCCGCGTCCCGCTCGCCCGCCCGGAGCGCGATCCGCCCGCGCAAGTAGAGCAGGTGCGCGTCCCCGTCCTCGTCGCCGCCGGGTAGCCGCTCCGCCTCGCGCAGGTAGGCACTTACCGCCCCGTCAACCCCGAGCGGGAGTGCGGCGAGCGCGGCGAGGAGGTAGCGGAACCGGGGGGTACGCGTGTCACCGATCTCATCCCACAGAGCGACGAAGCCTATTTCGGCGTGCGGCAGTTCCGCGCGGGCGTGGCGCGACGCGAACAGCGTGATCGCCTGTAGTCCGTCGGACGCGACGGTCTGACTACCACCCCGGACACGGTGCCGGAGCGGGAGCAGATTGGTCACGCCGAGCAGGAGGTTCATCACGGCGAGCGCGAGCCAGATCACGCCCCACCCGTGATGCGCCGGGATAAGGAAAAGCGCGCCCGCGACTATATTAGCGAGCGCACCGCCGACCAGGAGCAGGGCGCGGGCAGGGCGCGGAGGGAGCAAGTCGACGGTGGTAGTCCAGCAGGTGCCGAGGGACGGGTTCTGGCGGCACAGGAAAAACAGCGCGCCGCCCGGTAGCGCGGCGCGGAAGAAGGGAGCGCCCGAGCCGAGGCCGAGCGACGTGACGCGGTAGCCTGCCATTCGGGCGAACAGGGCGTGCCCCGCCTCGTGCAGGGTCACGGCGACGAACACCGCCGGGTACGCGGCGAGCGCGAACACGGTCAGCGAGACGTAAAGAGGCACTGCTTCCGCTACCGGGCGACCGAGATGCGGATCGTTTTCCCGGCGACTTCGGCGAGCGACAGCGTTCCCGGTGTGCCGACCGAGGCGGAAGGAGCGGTTTGTAAGACGCGCACCGTGTCTGTCAGAGGCTTGCCGGGCGGGAGGCCGCCGGAGGAGCGAACGGTGGTGCCGTCGGAGCCGTGCAGGGTCACCTCCCATCTGCCAAGTCCCTGATCCGCGACGAGATCGGCTTCGTAGACGTTGCATCCGCCGCGCGTGGTAGCGTCGTTGAGCGGGTAGGTGTCGGCGAGCGCGAATCTGGCATCCGTCACGGTCGCCTTGCGCCAGTTGGAAGAGCCGATAAGACTCCACTTATAGTGCCGTTTCGCGGAGCCGGTCTCGACGGCGGTAGTGACGACGCGGACGTTGCCGGTGCCGGGGATCGCCAGTGCCATGGTCGAGTCGCCACCGAGCCGGGGGGGCATTAGGAATAGGGCACCGCTGACAACGGCGGCGAACACGCCGAAACCGAGTACGGCCCCTATTATGGTTCTGCTGGCGTTTCCAGCGCGGGGTTTCATACGTCTATTATAGCGCGTCCGCTTGCGAAATCCCCGCGCTCCGTGCTATCATTCGCCCGTTCCATGCCGCCGCTTCCCTGTGCCGCGAGTGGGCGGACTCCGATTCGTCGCGGGGTGGGGAAGCACCGCGTCTCGTTCGTCGAAATAAGTCAGCCGAGGTTAGTCCACTAGGGCGGGATTGATCCGTTGAAAAAGGAGCGTTGTACACGTGCATATAACCGAGATAGTTGAACCCGCCGCGCTCGCGCCTGAGACAGGTTTTCGGGAAGCCGCGCATGTGACGCTCCGTTCTGCGTTCACGCAAATGATGAAAAGCGCGGACGTGACCCGTGCCGGTCTGCGACGGAGCGAGCCGACGTCGAAGGAGATCGAGGCGTTGCACGACATGCGGGTTGGTTCGCGCCGCTTGCGAGCCGCGCTGTCCGTGTTCGCCCGCGTCTTTCCGAAGAGCGAGTACCGCGAGATCGCGGTCGAGATCGCCGCGATTACAGACGCCCTGGCGACGGTGCGTGATCTCGACGTTCAGCGCGAAACGCTCGCGAATATCATCACTGAATTACCCGCGAACGAGGCGTACGGCGTGGAGCGCGTGCGGGACCGGCTCGCGAAACAGCGCGATGGGGAGCGACTGGTTCTGATCAAGGCGTTGAATCGGCTGGACAAGAGCCGGTTCGAGAAGCGGTTCGCCCGTGCGCTGGATCGGGCGGCGACCGGCCATGGGAAGGGGAACTGAGTCATGTCGAAAGCCGTCGCCGTCCACAAACTGACCGACCCGGACGCTCCGCTCGCGGCGTCCGCGCGGGTGATCCTGGTGCGCCTGGGCGAGGTCGCCGAATACGCCCCCGCCGTGAGCGACCCCGCGAACGTCGCCGAGCTACACGACATGCGGATCGCGGCGAAGCGGCTCCGCTACACGCTCGAAGTGTTCGCCCCGGTGTTGCCGTCCGAAGCCTTTCAGCAGGCGTCGAAACAGGTGGCCGAACTCCAGGAGCGTCTGGGCGCGATACACGACTGCGACGTGCTATCGCTCCTGCTGGAACAAACTCTGGCCCGCGAAGGCGAGCGCGAGCGCAAGCGGGCATTGAAGAAGAAGCCAGAGATGCCGCCGTTCTTCGCGGCAGAGGGGCTGGTGCCGCAGATGGCACGGTGCCGAACGGAGCGTACGCGGCTTCATGGCGAGTTCATAACTTGGTGGGAGGGATTGCCGCCCGAGCGGTTCTGGTCGTCGGTCGCCGCGCTGGTTCCGTCGGGCTGAGGAGAAAGGGTGACGGGTGAAGGAGTTTACCAGGGCTGGTCGCGCGGACGCGGCGCAAAACCACCGCCGTTCGCGACCCGTCAGCAAGCCGCGTCCTGACATTCGGCTCCGTTGCCGGAGCAGTCACCCTTGATGTCGGCACCGGCGATACGACCGACAACGCCGATGACGTCGGCGACTCTGGCGGCGTGGACCACAGGTCACCGCTCGCGCCACTGGTCTAGGACGTCACCCGCTACGTGAAGTACAGCACGCGGGCGTCGGGCAATGCCCCGGCAATCTCCGCCGTCAGGAACGCCTTGATCTCGCCCATCGTCGCGCGGGGATAGACGTACTTCGCCGCCCCGAACTTGCCGAACTTACGCTCCCGCCCCTCCACGTCCATGTCGAGGCTAGTCGCCGGGTACCAGCCGAGTAGCGTCTCGCGCGAGCCGGGCGTGAACCGGTGCGTGATCAGCTCGAACGTCAGGTCGCGGGGCGTGTTCGCGAGCGTCTCGGCGACGCGCCGGATCACGGCGCGGTACTCGTCCCGCCACCCATCGAACGGCATGATCGGTGCCAGCACCACGCCGACCGGGTACCCGGCACCCGCCAGCTTCCGCATCGCCGCGAGCCGCTTCTCCACGCTCGCCGTGCCGCCCTCGAAGCGGCGCGATACCGTGTCGGCGTTCAGCGAAAACCGGGCGCGGGTGTTCCCCCCGTGCGTCAGTGTCAGCAAGTCGTCCACCGCGTCGAACTTGGTCACGAAGCGCAGGTGCATCCCGCGTTGCGCCCCGAAGAACGAGATCGTCTCGGCGAGCGAACCGGTCAGATGCTCGATGCCGAGCGGGTCGGTGTAACAGGACGCCTCGAACGATTTCGTGTCGCCGTCCGCGCCCGCGTAGCGCGAAAGGTTGGCGTGAATCCGCGGCAGGTTGGCATACGCGCGGACAACGGGCGGTCCCGACAGGCTCCCAGCGAGGTA
>JAYUUO010000274.1:0-23201 GCA_043754515.1 Armatimonadota bacterium | reverse complement strand
ATCACGATCAATATGCTCGACCTGTATATCTCGGAGCGGGTGAAAGCACTGACGAAGGGCACGCAGACGCCGACCACGACCAAGCCCGCGACGGTGCCCGATTTCCCGGTCGCGCTGAAGCAAAAGTGACGGAGTGACAATGATCACTCTTTTAATGTGCGTTCCCGCACGTAGCACACGCCTCCCCGCGTGTACTATACTACTGCTGTCGGGACTGCCCGGCAGCGACCGTTCGTAATCAATCTGGAGGACTCTGTATGTTTTCAACACTCTACCGTTCGTTAAGCCGCTTGCCGCGCTACTCCCCCGTCGCCGGGGCCGTCGCCGCCGGACTCGCCGCCGTGCTCGCCGCGCCCGCCGCGCATGCCGCCGACTATGCCATCGTCTGCGGAGTTAATCAGTACCCCGGCCTACGCCCCGGATCGAACCTGAACGGGTGCGACGGCGACGCGCGGCTGTTCGCCAGCAGACTGCCCGCGTACGGCTTTTCCTCGTCCAACATCGTGATACTGACCGACGCCGAAGCGTCGCACGACGCCATTCTCGCCGCGATCCACTCGCTCTCCACCAGGGTCACGAACCGCGACCGCGTGGTGTTCTACTTCGCCGGACACGGCACCGTCGGTAGCAGCGGCGACTCTGTAATCCTGCCCGGCGACGCGCGGGACGGCTCCGAAGATCACGACATCCAGACCACCGAACTGTACGAGGCGGTCAAGGCGTTGCCGAGCGGTAGCAAAACCATCGTCCTCGACTCCTGCCACTCGGGCGGGATGGTGCGCGACCTGAAGGGACTGAAGAGCTTCAAGAACCGCGTGCCCCGCTTTTATGTGCGCACCAAGAAGCGCGGCACGAAGGAGTGGAAGGAAGTCGAGACCAACGGCGCGGACGATTTGAAGAAACAGTTGCCGCCGGACGGGAGCATCTGCTACTTCACCGCCGCCCTGAAGACACAGGTCGCCGCCGAAACCCAGCTCGGGGGCGAGACGCACGGCGTGTTCACCTACAGCCTCGCGAGGAACATGACCGGGAAGCGCAGCCTGTGGCAGGATCTGAGCGCGACGGTCAGCCGCGACGTTTCGGACGCCACGGAGGGCGAGCAGAAGCCGCTCCTGTACCCCACTGACTACCTGCAACGCGTCGCGTTCGACCAGCCCGGCGGGAGCGAGCCGACACCGCCGCAACCGCAGCCGCTGACGCTGGAGAAACTGTACGCGCTGTCCGCGCCCGACCCATCGAAAATATCGCTCGTGTTCCGCCCCGCGACCTCGCCCGTGGTGGTCAACCAGACACAAATCCGCTTCGACATTTCGGTCGGCGCGAGCGGCTACCTGATCGTGATCGGGCGCGACCCGAAGGGCAAGCTGACGCTCCTGTTCCCGCGCGGCGCGAACGCGGAGATCTCGGCGGCGCAGGTGACGGCGGGGAGCAACATCGGCGTCCCGAAAAAACCAAGCGGCTCTTTCGTCAACGACGCGGTCGGCACCGACAGCGTGAAGGCGATGCTCTTCACCGCGCCCGACGCGGCGCGCAAGTTCATGCGCACGTTCTCGCGCGGCGCGATCCGGCAGAGCAAGATGGGCATCCGCGAATGGGTTGAGCCGGCGGACCGCACGAACCCTGGCGTCAACTACGCGACCTCGGAAGTGATCACGCAGATCGTGGACGCGAACACCGGGTCCGCGAACACGGGATCCGCCGCCCCCGGCGTCGCCGCGCCGTAGAGCGAACGAGGGGGACGGGAGCCGTGGCGCGACCCGTCCCCGTATCGCCTTTCTGGGGCGATGAAACGGAAGCATTCGGGGAACATACCCGCTCGCGCCGGTCAACCGCGCGGTAGAAGCGAAACGCGCATACCAGGACGCGCTGACGGGCGGGCAAGTCCCCCACTCTATTTTCCCCGCGACTGACGCGGCTGAAGGAACCATGTTAATGAATCTGAAGTCAACGGGCGTGCTCGCATGCGCCCTATTACTAACCGGAGGGGCGGTGCTGAGTACCGGCGTCCTGCACCCCGGAATCGCCCGCGCCGCCGAGGCACCCGGCGGGATCGTCGTGCGCGTCAAGTCGCTGGAAAACCCCGGCGGCGCGACGCCCAAAGGCCCGGACGGCGTGCCGATCAACGAGCGGTTCTCGGTCGCACTCCGCAAGGCACTCTCGGAATCGTCGAAAGGCCGGTTCACCCCGGAGAGCGGCGCGGCGAGCCGTGGCGACGCATTCACCATCGAGGGCGAACTGTCGCAACTCGAAGGCGAACGGAGCGGCAACGAGGCGTATCTGTGCGTCGTGCGCCTCTTCCACGCCGGTGGGAACGGTCGGCACCTCGTCGGCCAGTGGGCGGGGACGGCGCGCGGCTTGCGCGATTTGACCGGCAACATCGGCAAGGACGCGGGGGTCAGCACTCTCGGCCTCGCCGGGGAACTGGCAAGCCGCATCGCGACCGTGGTCGGCGGCGCGTCCGGCGGCGTAAAGGCGGGCGGCGGCGGCGGCACGCCGCCCGAGGTCTACAATGCCCTGATCAAAACCGCGACGGCGTCCCCCCGATTAACGGCGGACGTCATCACCGAGGGCGCGGGGAACGCGCAGCCACGTAACACGCTGCTACCGGGCGAGAAGTACCGGCTCCGCGTTTCGCCGCAGGACGCGGGCACGATCTATATCCTGTCGCTGGGTGTGAACGGCAAGCCGTCCTCGCCCTACGCGCAGAACGAGCCGCTGGACGGATCGCCGGGCCGCGCCGTCACCCTGCCGCCGAACTCGCCGTTTATCGCGCCGAAGTCGGGCGCGACGGAATGGGTGATCCTGCTCCGCCGCAAGGACGCGGACAAAGCGAACGTCGCCGTGCCGGGCGTCACGCTCCTCTCGATGCGCGGGGTCGCGCTCCTGCCGGGCGCGCTGGAGCCGGACACGCCGCAGTACGGCGTTCCCGATTTGCCCCCGTACGGCGTCCCGGACACAATCTCGGCGGGCGCGCCGGTCGCGGTGATCGGCGGGGCGGTCGGGGTCGCCCCGGTCGCGGTCGCGCCGACGAAAGGGAAGTTGGACGAGGAGACCGAGCGTATCCTCGGCATGATGAAACGGGACGCGCCCGGAACGTGGGTCGCGCTTTCGCTGAAACTGCCGGTAGTGCCCGCCGACGGCAAAACGGGCTCCGCGGCACCGGCGGAGAAATCGCGCGGCTCGAAAACGGTACAGACACCCCTGGGTACCATCAAAACCGCGCCCTGATCGGTTCGGCTCGCCGGGGATGGGATACACTATCCCCGGCGGGCGATTTTTCTATTCCCGCGAAGGAGTAATCGCAGTTGGACAGACGCCGTGTTTTCGGTCCTATGACCCGCGCTGGGGTGGTACTCACCCTGCTCGCGGCCTTCCCTCTATCGGCCGCTATCGCGCAAGTGGCGGACCCCCAGCCCCAGGCCCCGGTGCCGAAAGCGCAAGGCGCAACCGACCGGAAACAGTGGCTGGAGGCGGACGCCGCCGTCGCCGCGGCCGAGCCGCGCGTCGCGCTCATCATCGGGAACACGAACTACGACGGTAGCAACGCGCTGATGAACCCGGTCAACGATGCCCATTCGCTCGCGAACGCCTTACAAAAAATGGGGTTCACGGTGTTGCTACGTCTCGACCGCACGAACCGCGAGATGGGCGGCGACCTGGCGGATTTCAGCGACGCGATACGGGCGCGCGGGCCGGGCACGGTGGCTCTGTTCTACTACTCCGGGCACGGCGCGCAGGTGCGGGGGACGAACTACCTGATCCCGATCGGCTTCGCGCTACACACCGAGCGCGACATCGAGTACGATTCCCTGCCCACGCAACGCGTTCTCGACGAGATGCAGGACGCCAAATGCCGGATGAGCGTCGTGATCCTCGACGCCTGCCGCAACAACCCCTACCTCAAAACCCGCTCCGTCGGCGGCAGAGGACTCGCGAAACTCGACGCGCCCCTCGGCTCGTTCATCGCGTACGCGACCGCGCCAGGACACACCGCGAGCGACAACGGCCTGTACGCGGCGACGCTCCTGGAGTCCTTACAGACGCCCGGCCTGTCCATTGAGCAGGTGTTCAAGAAGACACGCCAGGTGGTGATTGACAAAAGCAACGGCGAGCAGGTCCCCTGGGATGAGTCGTCCCTGACCGTTGATTTCGCCTTCACACGGGCCGCCGCGCCCGTCGCCCTCGTCCCGCCCCCGGTCGCGACACTCCCACAGTCACAGAGCAAACAATCGGCGGGTGCGCAATACGCGGCGCGCGGGAACAAGGCACTGGCGGATAAAAAGTGGACGGACGCCGAAACCGCTTACCGCCTCGCGTTAGAAACGGACCCGGATAGTGCCCTGTATCACAACCAGCTCGCCGTCGCGCTGGACGGGGAGGCGCGGTACGCCGAAGCGGAGCCGCATTACCGCCTGGCGGCGTCCGCCGCGCCCGGCGACGCGGTGATGCAGGGTAACCTCGGCTTCTGCCTGTACCGACAGGGCAAGTACGCCGATGCGATCCCGCTCTACCGCGAGGCCATCCGACTCGCGCCTACAACGGCGATGTATCGGAACTGGCTCGGCTCGATTCTGTCCCTCAACGGCGAGTTCGCGGAGGCAGAGAAGGAGATGCGCGAGGCGGTGCACCTCGACCCGAGCGGCCCGAACCAGTTCTGGCTGGGCCGCGCCCTTTACGGGGAAACGAAGTACCTGGAAGCCGAAGTGCCGCTCCGTGAGGCCACCCGCCTGACACCCACGGACCCGGTCGTCTGGGATTTCCTGGGGAACGCGCTAAGGCTCGAAACGAAGTTCGTGGAAGCGGAGGCGGCGTACCAGGAGGCGATACGCCTGGCACCGAATAACAAAAATTACCGAAACCAGCTCGGGGTATGCCTGGGGTCACAGTTGAAACAACCCGAGGCGGAGGCGCAGTATCGGGAAGCGATCCGCCTGGACCCGACGTTCCGCATGGCGTACGCGAACCTGGCCGGGGCACTCGTCAACCAGAACCGGCGCGCGGAAGCCACGCCCTACGCGAAGAAAGCACTCGAACTGGGCGAGCCTGCCAAAAACCACTGGGTGTTCAAGTCGCTCGGCCTCGCGCCGTGAGCCGTGTCGCGCGAAAGCAATCCATCCCATGAGAGCTAACCTCCGTCTTTCCGCCACCATACTAATGGCGGTAATTCTCGCCCTGATTCCGCCCGCCTCCGCCCGCGCCGACAACTGGGCGCTCCTGATCGGCATTGACCGCTACGAAGATCAGGGGCGCATCAACGCGCTCGGGGGTGCCGCCGCCGACGCCCGCTCCCTGAAAGCCGCGCTGGTCGAGGCCGCGAACTTCCCCGACGCCAATATCCGCCTACTCGTCTCCGACGGCGACGTCAAACCGACGCGCTCCAACATCCTGACCGAACTGGCGCGGCTGGCTCAGAACGCCGCGCCCGGCGACACGGTGTTCGTGCTCTACGGCGGGCACGGCATGGAGGTCGCGGGCGTGCCGTATCTGCTCCCCTATGACACCACGGCGTTCGACGCCGAATCGCTCGCCGACAGCGCGCTCCCGGTCGGCAAGTTCCGACAACGACTCGCGCAGATCAAGGCGCGGGCGCTGGTTCTCGCGTTCGACATGTGCCGCTCCAGCCCGCTCAAAACCGGCAAGACCGCCGTTTCGTCCGACAACAACATGACACGCTCCGTCGCTCGCGGGCTGGACTTCAAGAAAAGCGCGGCGGCCACAGGCGATTCACCCGCCGCGTCGCTCGTCGCGGCGACGTTCTACTCGTGCGGGCCGGATGAACGTTCCTACGAATGGACGGAGAAGGGGCGCGGCTACTTCTCATACTATCTGGAGCAGGGTTTGCGGGGGAAGGCGGCGGACGCGGGCGGGCGGGTGACGCTGGCGTCGCTCGCGACCTATGTCAGCCGCGAGGTTCATAAGGCGGTACGGCTCGGCGAACAGAAAGATCAGACGCCGTACCCGTCGCTCGACGGCCCTGGCGCGGACGGCTTCGTGCTAACGACTGGTACCCCCGTGAGCGTCACGCCGCCCCCCGACGAGCCGGTCGCGGCGACGCCGATTGACGGCAAAGCGCGGCTCGCCGTGACCGCCAACGCTTCCGATGCCACCGTAACCGTGGCGGGAAAGGTGGCCGAGAACGGCGTGTTCGTCGCGGATCTGGCCGCCGAAGTGGAAAAGGACGTGGACGTTAAAGTCACCGCGCCCGGCTACGAAGGGCAACTGATGTCGGTCACGCTCCTGCGCGGCCGCACGGTGAATCTGCCGGTGACGCTGGAGCGGGTGGTCGCGCCGCCGCCGTCGGGACACGCGCCCGTTATCGCGCCGCTGGCACCGACCGCGCCGCCTATGACGCTCGCCGAATACAAGGAGCAGATGGTCACGATCCTGGAAGGCGAGTTTTACAGGGGCGAGAACGGCGGGCGCGAGGATATGAAACCGGCGCATAGGGTATATCTCGCCGAGTACCGGATCGGGAAGACCGACGTCACCGTCGCCATGTTCGAGGAGTACTGCCAGGCGACGAAACGCGCCATGCCGCCCGCGCCGCCGTTCAACGACGGCTGGCAGAACAAAGATCATCCGATCGTGAATGTCACGTGGGGCGAAGCCCGCGACTATTGCCGCTGGGCGGGGCTGCGGCTTCCCTCGGAAGCACAGTGGGAGAAGGCCGCGCGGGGCGTTGACGGGCGGATATACCCGTGGGGGAACGGCTGGAACACGCGCAACCTGCGGCTCGGGAGCGGACGCCGCGCCGATGTCGGCACCCGCGCCGTCGGGTCCTACCCGGCGGGCGCGTCCCCGTACGGGGTTCTGGATATGGCGGGCAATGCCTGGCAGTGGTGCGAGGATGTTTACGACGCCGGGTTTTACCGCCGCCAGCGGGCGTCAAGTCCCAACCCGGTCAGCGCGGGCGGGGGGGACTTCCGATCTCTGCGCGGCGGCTCCTGGTACGAGAACAACCCCACCTACTTCCGCGCGACGTACCGCGGTAAAGTCGCGCCCGCGACCCGCTACAACGGGTACGGCTTCCGCGCGGTCTCCCCCGGATATTGACCGCCTCTCTAATACACGCTCGGGAACAAAACACACTATGAAATCCATGACACGAAGAGTTATCGCGACGTTGCTACTACTTGTGCCGGTCCTGCTCGGGGTCTGCGGCGCGGCACGCGCGGAAAAGTGGGCACTACTGATCGGCATTGACCAATACGCCGACGCGAACCGGATCAACCCGCTCGGTGCCGCCGCCGCCGACGCGAAGGCGATGGCGACCACGCTCCACGAGGTCGCCGGGTTCGACACCGATCATATCCAGCTCCTGGTGTCCGACGGCGACTTGAAGCCGACGCGGACGAACATTCTGAACGCGCTCGGGCGTCTGGGCGACAGCGCGCGGCCGGGCGACACGGTGTTCGTGCTGTTTAGCGGGCACGGGGTCGAGGTCAAGGGCGTGCCGTATCTCCTCCCCTACGACACCACCGCGTTCGACGACGAACTGCTCGCGGAAAGCGCGCTCGAGGTTTCCAAGTTCCGCCAGCGGCTTGGACAGATTCACACCAAAGCCCTGATACTCGCCTTCGACATGTGCCGCAGTAGCCCGAAGAAAGGCGGCAAAGATGTCTCCGCCGCCGACAGCAAGATGGCCGGGAGTCTGACGCGCGGTCTGGACTTCAAACAGTCGCCGTCCGCTAGCACCGCGAACGCGGCGGTGACGATCACGCTGTTCTCGTGCAGCCCCGACGAGCGTTCCTACGAATGGGCGGAAAAGGGGCGCGGCTACTTCTCCTATTTTCTGGAGCAGGGCTTGCGCGGCAAAGCGGCGGATGTGGCGGGTGTCGTAACGGGGCGTTCGCTGGCGAACTATGTGGGGCGACAGGTAAAGGCGACGGTGTCGCGGGTCGAGCACTTCGACCAGAACCCGTACCCGTCGCTGGACGGGAACGGCGTCGAGACGTTCGTGCTGGCGAGCGTCGCGTCGCGGGTCGCCGCGCCATCAATCGCGGCGACGGGCATCCCCAAAATGCTGAACACGCGGGCGCGACTGACCGTGGAAGCGAACGTACCCGAGGCGATGATCGCGGTGGACGGCGAAACGGTCGCGGGCGGCACTTACGCCGCGAACCTGCTGGACGAGCCGCAAAAGGACGTCCAGGTGACCATCTCCGCGCCCGGTTATGAAACCGTCGTGATGACCGTCACCCTGCGGCGCGGCAAGACAGAGCCGCTGAAGGTCACGCTGACGTCGGTGAACGCTCCGAACAACGGCGCGGTGCCATCGGCTCCCGTGGCTATCGCCCTCACGCCCGCCTATTTCGTGGGCGCGGCGAAAAGCGCGGCGCGGGACCTGACGTGCGAACTGAAAGCGAACGCCCTCGCCCGAATCGCGCGGGCGCAGACGGTGGCGGGTGACACCGGCGGCGCGGCGCAAACCATCGCGGAAGCCGATCAAAACATCGGCTGGGCGCGCGACACGCTCGCGCTAAAGGAACCCGGATCGAGCGGCCGCGCCATGACCCTGACGCGGATGGCCAGCGCACAAATCGCTCTCGGGAATACCGCCCAGGCCGCCCGGACTCTGGAGGAAGCGAAAACCGCCGCCGGACGAATCGGCGACTTCTGGGGCAAACCGAACACCCTGACCGAGATCGCGATTTTGCAGGCGAAATGCGGCGACGCGGAGGGGGCGAGGAAAACGAACGCCCAAGCGAAAAATATTCTGAGTCGCGGTGGGAACGTCGCGCTGAAAGGCGGGAGCCTCGCGAACGTCGCCCGGTCGCAAGCGATATGTGGCGACATTGCGGGCGCGCGGGGGACTATCGTGCTTGCCAAAACCCTCACCTGCACGGTCACCGACCCCACCGTGAACTCGGGACCCCTTTCGCTTATCGCGCAAGCGCAGGCGGCGTGCGGCGACATCGCCGAAGCGAAAACAACCGTCGAGCAGGTATTCAACCTGTACCGTAAGTCCGAGGCGTTGTGCGCGATCAGCAAAGCGCAGGCGGAACGGGGCGACGTGGCGGGCGCGATCGAGACCGCGTCCCCGATCGTGGACGCCCCCCGCAAGTCCGAGGCACTCGTCGCCATCGCCGTGCAACAGGCGACCGGAGGGAACCTACGCGGCGCGAAAGCCACCGCGGACGGGATTATCCCCGCGCAACGGCGGGCGGAAGCCCTCGCGGGAATCGCCGCGGTGCTGGCGAGGGCGAAGAAATAGGCTCGCACGCTTAGCCGCGATCACGGTCCGGGGTGGGGAGCGGGGTTCGGGGATCGTTGATCCCCGCACGAAACGGGAATCGGCAACCGGTCTGTGATGCAATCGCCCTAGGAGTACACGCGCCCCGTAACAATCGCGCCATCGCCCGGTCGTTCGCGGGCGGCGTCTAAGCGCGGGCGAAGGCCCCGCGTCGCCCTGTTTGGTCCGGATCACCCGGCAATGTGATCCGCGTCATTGTCCGCGGCGTTGCCGGAGTCGTATACTGTGGCTATAGAGCCTGTACGTAGCAGACTTGGAAGCATCGAAACCAACTTATGAAACAATCATCGTCCTTTTTCTTTCTCGCCCGACCGAGTCGCTTCACGGTATCGCTCGCCGCCGCCGCGCTGATCGGCGGCGTCTGTTTCGGGGCGCGGGCGATGGCGCGGCAGACCCCAACCCCAGTTACTCCGGCTTCGGGCGTGCCAGTGCCGCCCGCGCCTAAACCCGCCGACCCGCCGACCCGGCCTGTCGGCACCGCCCCCACCGACGCCGCCAAGCCGCCGCTCGTGTTGCGCGGCGTCACCAGCGACGGCGCGGGCGACCTCGGCTTCGGCGAACGCGGCCACACCACCCCCGACCTCGGCGACCTGCCCCCGTCGGTACGCTCGGCGCAGACCCGCGCCTACGAACGCGGGCCGCGCGGGCTACCCGGATCGGCGAGCGGCTGGGCCAACCGTGGTCTAACGGCGGCGCAGAGCGAGGACTACGCGACCGCCGCCGAGTCGTTCGGCAAAGCCGCCGACATCTACGACGCGAAAGGCGACAGCAACACCGCGCTCGTGATGCGAGCGCAGGCGTCCCGCTATACCACCGAACTGAGACTCTACTTCTCGCGCAAGCCGACACTTGCGAGCGTCCGCGCCTACGACACCGGGCGGCGACTCGAACCCGTTTACGGCACCTACATCGGCGCGTTCATTGACCACGACGACTCGCTCGAAAAGCACTTCATGGACGGCGACCGCAAGTTCAGAGACGCGGGCGAATTCAACGAAAAGATCGGGCGCAAGCACGCCTCGTTCTTCACCTACAACGGCTACGGCGGCAAAATCCCGACCGGCTGGTTCTCCAATCTGCGCGAGAACGGAGCGGCGGCGCAGTGGTGTATCGAGCCGAACCGATTAGACGATGTCCGGGACGACGAGACGCTACACAACATGGCACGGGCGGCGCGGGATGCTAAGATCCCGATCTTCGTGCGCTTCGCGTCCGAGATGAACGGCAACTGGACCCCGTATCACGCGCCCGCCGCGCTGTACCGGGAGAAGTTTCGCCTGGTTGCCAAAGTATTCCACGACACCGCCCCGAACGTGGCGATGGTCTGGTGTCCGAACAACCTGCCCGAAAACTCGATCGCGGAATACTACCCCGGCGAGGACGCGACCGACTGGGTGGGCGTCAACTTCTACAGCACCTATTACAACAATAACGACGCGAAACGGCCCGTCTGGTGGCGCAACCCGGCGGACAACCTGGACTTCATCTACAAGCGTTACGCCGCGAAACACCCGATTCTGGTCGGCGAGTGGGCGGCGACACACAACTCCCAGACGGACGGAGTGATCCGCGCGGACTTCGCCGTGAACAAAATCGGGCAGCTATATTCGGCGATCCCGCGCAAATACCCGCGCGTTAAAGCGGTACATTGGTTCGACATGAACTCGATGCGCTACGCCGCCGTGGAGTCGCGCAAAACGAACGACTACACATTACTTTCCGACCCGAAGGTCGCCGCGCAGTACAAGGAAATGGTCTCGTCCGGTTACTATCTGGACACTCCCTCGACACAGACCGCGCGGGCGATGGCGACAGAGGAGATCGTGCCGCTCGCGGATAAGACGCCGGTTTCGGGCGTCGTGACGCTTTCGGCCTGGGTGAAAACGTACGAGGAACGCCCGACGGTCACGGTCAGCGTACGCGGCAAAGCGGTAAAAACGTTCACGGTGCCCGGCACCTATGAATACGCGCTTGATACGACAGCACTCCCGAACGGGCCGGTGCCGCTCACGGTCTCGGTGCGCGACAGCAAGGGGCGCACCGCCGTGACGCGCACGGTGACGTTACGGGTCGCGAATGGCGTCGGCGGCAACACGCCCCCGACCCCGGTGGTTCATCCAACGCCCCCCGTCACGAAGACGAAGATAAAGCCCGCCGCGCTGACTCCCGCCTCGGGAAGCGTCACGCTCGCCAACCTCCTCGCCAGGGCGGAAACCAACCCGGCGCGGCTCTCGCTGACCCGCACCCCGGACGGTGAGAAGATCTCGATCACGGACCGCCTACGCTTCCGAATCGGCGTCGGCGCGCCCGGCTACCTGTTCGTGTTCCTGCGCCGCGATTCCGGCGACGCGGCGGGCGAGGAGATACTGCTGTCCCCACGCGTCTCGGGCCTCGCCGGGGGGAACGTTGACGGGGCGAAGGTCGCGAGCGGCGACACGGCGGAGATCCCGAAAGATGCGCGACGCGCCCTGTCCCCCGACGCGCCAGGGATGTATCGGGTTCGCGCCTACCTCTTCGCGGACGCGAAGGCGGCACGCGCCTTCGCCGCGTCCCTTACGGCCGGTGACTCCCCGGCGGTCGCGCGCCGCCGGATCCCCGTCCCGTCCGGCATGGCGGTGCCAGTGCTGGCGGAGTCCTCGCTGGAGGTGATCGCCGGGGGGCGGTAGCACACTTCGTATAGCAGGACAACGATTGGATCATTAGGGTTTCTCTGTAGGCAAAACATTTTCTCGAAAATAAGAAGGAAGCGGGAGCGGACACGCCGAATAAGTGTCTGCTCCCGTCGGGAGATGTATAGATACGATAGGGAAAGGGTGGCGTGTCGCTACCCGAGCGTACGTCGCTGAAACGGAGAACCCAATGCCCGAACTGAACCGCCGTGACCTGATCAAGCGCATCGGCACGCTTCTACCCGCCGGTGCCGCGCTGGCGCTGACGACCGACGCCCGCGCGCAACAGCCAGCCCCCCCGGCTCCGGTACCCGCCCCCGCTGTGCCAGCGACGCCCCCGCCCCTCCCCGCGTCGTCACCATTACCCCCCCCCAACAACTCGCTCGACGAGCAGAAGGCGCGTGAGTTTATCGCCTCCGTAAAGCCCGCTGTGGCGATGTTAGAGGTGGTCACAGAGCGCGGCATACAGTGGGGGTCGGGCTTCTTCGTATCCTCGGACGGCTTGTTCATCACGAACCGGCACGTCGTTGACCGGGGCCAGAAGTTCACCTGCATCTACAAAAACCGGGAGAAGTTGTCGGCGCAGGTGCTGAAGATAGACGCGCAGTACGACCTCGCGCTGTTACAGGTCGCGGTCAAAGGCGAGGTGCCGACCGTCACTCTGGGCGACTCCGAGGCGGTGGCGACCGGCTCGCCTATCGCGGTGACAGGCTACCCGGAGCCGCTCGTCGTCGTCTGGCTCGGCATGGCACTCGACTCCTCGACCTCGCGCGGCTCGGTGAACGGCTTGCGCTACAGCGGCGATTCCAACTCCTACGTGGGGGAGACCGCGCTCCAGATAGACGCGCCGGTCACGCACGGCAACAGCGGGGGGCCAGTCTTCCGGGTGGACACGGGCGAGGTGGTCGGCGTGCTGACTCGGGGCATGACCTCGGGGGCGCAGAACCTCACGCTCGCCGTGCCGTCCAACCCGGTCAAGACCCTGATCTCGTCCGCCGGGAAGACTCTGAAGCCGAAGCCGGTCGCGCACACCGACCCTCTCGCCGTGGTCGAGTCGGGCGAACTCCGCATCCTGAACACGATCAGCGTCTCGAAGGAGTTGCCCGTCCTATTCGGCTATAACTTCCCCATCGTCTCGACGACCAGCCAGGACGAAAACACCGCCCGCGCCGTTTCGGACTGGCGCGACAGCACGGGGCTGAAGATGCCCGCCGTCTCCCCGATGTTTTTACAGAAAAACGAAATGTTCTTCGGGAGCACGGACGGCCGCCTCCGACGCTGGGATGTTTCGCAACCGACACAGCCCGCCGAAGTGCTCCTGGACGCGGCGGACGGCACGGTGTTCGCGTACGGCCCCGTGGTCAGCGATCAGATCATCTGCGCGGTATCCGGCTCGCTCGACCTGAGCAGTGAAATGCGTACCGATACCAGCCTCGGCTCCGTGCTCGGCTCCATGTTCGGCTTCGGTAGCCGCCCCAAAGAGGCGATCACCATAGACGGCGTCGGGCACGTGTTCGGGCTGAACCGGCGAAACGGCAACATTGATTGGCAGATTGACACCGGTTTCGTCGGTACCCCCGTCCTTTACAACGACCGCGTCTACTACGGCGGCATCGGCGAGCGTGGGTGCCTCGACATCTTCCAGGGCAAGGAGATCTGGAGAGAGGTGCAACGGGAGGGCGCGAAGGCGGACTGGTTTCACATCGGGTACGCGGGCAAGCTCGGCGTGTACGGCATCGGGGTGCAGGTCGAGGGCAAGCGCAAGGACGAGGAGAACAAGCGGCTCCGACTCTACGGCAACGGGAAAGCACGCGTGGAGCGTTACGACCCCGAATCCAAAAAGGTGCTGTGGCGGCGCGACTTCGGCGACATCAAAGACCGGCTCCGCCCGCTCTCGACCGCGATGTTCGTGGACGAGAAGAAAGGCGTCATCTACGCGCTCGCCGCGCAGGTTATCGCCGCCGTGGATGCGAGTGACGGCAAGCTCCGTTGGATGTACGACCAGCAGAAAGCAGCCGAAGAGGAGATGAAAAAGCGCAAGGATAAGGACGCGAAGATCAAGGCGCGTGCCGTCTCCTTCACGTCGAATATGCTGATCCAGGACGACATCGTTTACATCGGCTCCACGGACCACAAATTGCACGCCTTCAACGGCGCGGACGGCAAAGAGTTATGGGTCTACCCGACGCGCGGCGAGGTGGGCACGCCCTCCTACCACGACGGCCAGCTGTTCTTCGGCTCCACGGACGGCTACATCCACGTGATTGACGCGCACACCGGCACGCTGAACTGGCGGGTGCAGACGAACAGCCCCGTGCGCTCCCAACCGCTCATCAAGAGCGGCATGGTCTACGCACCGACGGAGGACGGGACCATTTACACCGTGCGTATCCCGGTCGCCTAGCCGCCCGAGCATGGGTGCTCCGGGGGTTGTCCGTCCCCCGGAAGCACCCGCCATGTTACCGCCGGATAAGATCCCACCCGCCCCGCGACCGGGACAACGAGTCAACGAGAAAAGGAACGCGCTATGTTTTTACCCTGCCTACCCGCGGTCGTCGCCTACGCCGCCGTGTCGCCGCCCCCCGTCCTCCCCGTGGCGCAGACCGGCGATATTGCCCTGACCGGGTTTTTTCTGAACGCGGACGGCGTGCTGGTCGTGCCGACGCCCACGAAACCAGGGAAGGATTGGACGGTAACGTTTGAAGGCGAGCGGTACCCGGCCACTGTGCTGTCGGTGTCGGTTCATTACGGGATCACGTTCCTGCGGGTTTCGCGGCAGAAGCCGTTCCCGATCACGCCGCTCTCCGATAAGCAGGCGGTCACCGCCGCCCGGCTGCGCGTTTGGGGACTGCCGGAGGGCGGCCCGGCGGACGCGGCCATGGTCGGGTATGACGCGGCGATTCTGCGCGTCCGCCGCCGCGTCCCCGAGCAAGGGCGCGACGGCTCCTACTACGAGGCGAACGTCATCGGCGGCGCGCTCGCTTCCGGCGCGGTGCTGTTCGACCCGGAAACCGGGGTCGTGTTCGGGCTGACGCTCCCCCCCGCGACGGGGAGTGCGTCTCCCTGCCTGATACTGCATTCGTCCACGATCAGGGAGCGACTCGCTTCCGAGAATCTGGTCGTCGGCGCGGGCGAGCCGCCCCGTGTCGCCGCGATACAGTATGACGGCGGGCGCACTGCCTCCACGCCGATCCGGTCCCTGGAGTTCCGCTCCGTCGCCGCCGGGCGCGAGAACGCGCGGAACGCGAGGGCACTACAGGAATGGCGACGGAACACCGGCTTCTGGGTCAACACCTTCACGTCGCCGCGCATCTCCGGGGCGAACGTCGTCTTCGGCGCGACCAACGGCGTGCTCTACTGCGTGGATCTGGCGACCATGCAACGCGAGTGGGTGTTCGAGAACAAGTACCCGATGTTTTTCCCGCCCACCGTGGGGACGTCGCGGATCCTCACCGCGTCCGGGGTGATGTTTTTCCAGGCGGTGACGGAGGCGAGCGAAGACTTCTCAAGCTTCCTGACCGGGATGCCCTCCCTGAAGAGCAAGCGACATATCTACGACGGGGGCGTCATCGCTTGCGTGGATAAGGAGAGCGGCGTGTTCCGCTGGGAGCACGAATCGCACTTCCCGTCGCAACCGGTGATCGTCGGCGACAAGGTTGTTTACGGTGGCCTGGACGTGATCGGGGTTCTGAATCTCGCGGACGGCAAGCCGGTGTGGGAGAAGAGCGAGCAGGGAGGCGACGCCAACGCCCGCTACTACACCATCGCCGGGGCCGACAGCGAAAAGGTATGGACGATGGCGATGCCGACTAAACTGACCGGGAGCGGGACCAGGCGCGAGCCATTCCGCCTGGAGCAGGACGGCGGTGCCGTGCTGGAATGCGTCTCGCTCGACATAGCCTCGCTCAAAAGAAGCGGCAAACTGACGCCGCTGTGGAGCATCGCCGTACCCTCCTCCCGAAGCAAGGCGGCACTCGCGGGGACCCTTCTGATGAGCGCGAACCACAAGTTTTGCTACGGCACCACGGCGCGGGAGGTGTTCGCGGCGGACGCGGAGGCGGGGAAACTGCTCTGGCACCACGAGATTTTCACCAAAGGCGAGTACGCCGGTACCACGGTGATCGGCGACCAGTTCCTTTACTGCACGACGTCCGACAACGAGATGATTGCCATCAGTCGGCAGGACGGCTCCGTCGCGTGGACGTTCAAAAACGCGACCGCCCCGCTCTCGGTGCCGCTCGTGAGCGAGGGCATCGTCTACGTGGGTAGCATGGATACGCACGTCTACGCTCTGGACGCGCGTACCGGACAGCTCATCTGGAAGTACGAGACGAACGGCAAGGTGTGCGGCGAGCCATACATCGCGGGCGACAAGTTATATGTGATGTCCGACGACGGGAAGTTATCCGAGATCGCCCTACCGAAGTGATGAGGCGTGAATGTGTCATCGGCCGATGACGGGAGTCAAATGCGAACAATGACCAGAGGACGGAAACGGGGCGGAATGCACGTGCGGGCACTGCTGACGTGTTTGTTCGCGGCCGCCTCAATGGTGGCGGTCGGGGCACGGGCGCAAACGCCGACCGCGACCGAACCAACGCCCGGCAGGCCGCGAGACCTGGTCCGCGTGCGCGGCCTTGACGAGCAGGGCGCGGCGGACCGTTGGGCGGTTGTGATCGGGGTCGGCAAGTACCGCGACCCAGCGATCCAGTTGCGCTACCCGGCGGCGGACGCCCGCTCCGTCGCCGACATGCTGGAGAAGCGGAGCAGTTTCGCGCGCGACCACATCAAACTCCTGGTGGACGAGGACGCCACCGCCGCGAACATCCGCACCGCGCTCGGCACCTGGCTCCCCCAGGTCGCGGGCCGGCAGGATATGGTGGTAATCTATTTTAGCGGGCACGGCGCGCCCGACCTCGACCCTGGCGTCGCTGAAGACGGGATCCGTAAATATCTGATCCCTTACGACGCCCGCACCGACGACCTTTTCGGCACGGCGGTGCCGATGGACGACCTGAGTGCCTCGCTCCTGCGCCTGCGCTCCGAGCAGACCGTGGTGTTACTCGACTGCTGCTACAGCGGCACCGCGGCGAGCGCGGCCGGCGGCGCGCCCCACGCACGATCTTTCCCGCGTCCCGGAGTCAGCGTCGAGGGGCGCATCAAAAGCGGGTTCGTGGACTCGCTGGCATTGTCGGGGCGCGGGCGGGCCGTGATGACGGGTTGCGACCCCGGCGAGCGGGCGTTCGAGTACGACGACCTGAAACACGGCGCGTTCACCTACTACCTCCTGCAAGGGCTGGATGGCGAGGCCGCCGATCCGGCGACGGGCCAGGTGAGCGTGGACGGCTTGTACCGCTATGTGTACACCCAGCTCCGTAAAGGCGGCACGGACAACACCCGCGCGCCGCAGACGCCGATCCTCGCGACGTCGGTAGCGGGTGTACTTAGCCTGTCGGCCCCCACGGGCGCGGCGGGCGAAGTCGCGGGGAGCGGTAGCCTGAAAGTCACCACCAGCCCGCTCGGCGCGACGGTGTATATCGACCGGGAGACCGAACCGCGAGTGACCCCGTTCTCCGCCGCGCTCGGACGCGGTTCGCACCGGATCACGGTCTACAAGCCGGGGTACTTGCCGGAGACCGAGGAGGTGTTCGTCAGCCCGGTGCGCCCGGCGTTCCGTAGCTATGTGCTACGCGTCGAGGAAACCCAGGGCGACTTGCTGCTCGAAACGGAGACGGGCGCGCGCATATCGGTGGACGGGCGTGACACGGGGGCCACCCTCGCGCCACTGACCCGCTTCGCGAACCTACCCGCCGGCAGCCACGCGATCCGCGCCGAGCGGGACGGGTTCGCGACGAGTGAACAAACGGCGTTGGTCCCGAAAGGCGGCGCGGTGCTGGTCAGAATCCCCTTGAGCAAAACACTGCCTGGGCTACGGGCGCCGGGTCCGGGCGAGACCCCGGCGGGCCTGTCGGGCGCGGAAGGTGGCGGTTCCGTGTGGCAGAAGGATCACGCCGCCATGGTGTTCGTCGCGCCAGGCGCCTTTATCATGGGGAGCGACGACACCGCGAACGCCCGCCCGCGCCATAGTGTCACCGTCGCCGGATTCTGGGTTGACCGGACGGAAACCACCGCCGCGCGGTACGCCGAGTTCGTCAAGGAGACCAGCTACAAGGTGAAGGGCGATTGGGTCCCGCCGTCCGGCGTGGAAGAGGGGAAACTTCCGGCGGCGCGGGTGACTCTCGACGACGCGCGGGCGTACGCGGTCTGGGCAGGCAAGCGACTGCCGACGGAGGCCGAGTGGGAGAAGGCGGCGCGGGGCACGGACGAGCGGCCGTTCCCCTATGGCACGGTCGCAAACCCGCTCCTCCAGAACGGGCGATCCTACGGTATCCGTCGCGCCCTGCCGGTCGGTTCGCTCCCCGGCGGTGCCAGTCCTTACGGCGCGCTCGATATGCTGGGCAACGTCTGGGAGTGGTGCGACTCCGTCTACGAGGCATATCCGGGCAACGCGGGGTTCGACACGAACGCCAACAAAAAGAATTACTGTCTGCGCGGCGGGTCGTTCCTGCTCCCGGCGGTCGCCGCCGATCTAGGCGTCACATTGCGAGCCTTTTCGCTCCCGAATATAGGTCAGGAGGATGTCGGGTTCCGTTGCGTCATTTCCGCGCCGTAACAGCCCCCACGCTAATGAGAGTACGTTTCATCATTCACGCGGCCGCAGTCATCCTGTGCCCCGCGATTTCAGGTCCTGCGGCTCTGCCATTCGCGTCCGCGCAAGGCCCGGTAGCCGCGTCGCCCCCCGCCGGAATCGCGGTCGTGGTCGGCGTTGACCACTACCCCGCGCTCGATGACGCGGCGCAACTCACCGGGTGCGTGAACGACGCGACGCGTCTGGGCGCGGTGCTCACGGCGCGTGGTTTCACGGTCACCGTGCTAACGAACGCATCCCGCGACGCCATACGCGCCGCGCTCGCCGACGCTAAAACGCGGGGGAGCAGCGGGGTGCCGTTCGTCTTCGCGTTCGCGGGGCACGGCACGAGCGACGGCGGCAACACGGGGTTCATCCTCCCCGCCGATACCGACCGGGACGGCACCGCGCATGACATCGCCGCCACGGAATTGGAAACGCTGGTGCGTGCCGTGCCGGCTTCCTCGCGCACCGTGTTCCTCGACTCGTGCTTTTCCGGCGCGATGATGCGCTCGGTCAAAAAGCAGGACAAGACAGTAAAGACGCGCTACTGGAGCAAGGCCCGGAGCGGCGTCCGGGCGGACGGCGTCGCGGGCGGCTTCCGCGACAGCGGCAGCGATCAGACGTCGCTCTCGGGCAGTGCTAGCCTCGCCTTCGCCGCCGCGAGCGACGCGAGTATCTGCTATTTCGTCGCGGCACGCCCCGCCGAACAGGCGGCGGAGAAGCGCCTCGGGGGCGAGCCGCGCGGGGTCTTCACCTACTGCCTGTTGCATGTTCTGGGCCAGTCCGGGAGTGCCGCGCTACGCTGGTCGGACGTGCAGACCGCCGTCGCCGCCGAAGTCGCTTTTAGTACCGGCGATCAGCAACACCCCGCCCTGACGCCGACATTCCGGGGGCTGAACTTCCTAGCACCTCAGTCCCCCACCCCGGCCAAAACATCGGGAACGGCTAACGCGGGGCGTGTCGGAGAGCGAAATCTGTGGGGGGAATACAACACAGACAACCCGAACCGTGCCGCTCTGCGCCTGATCATGTCGCCTGACCAGTCCACCAACAAAAAAGGGGAGCGGATCACGCTCGCGGTGCTGGCAATGCAGCCGGGGTACCTGGTGGTAATGGAGCGCGGGACGGCGGGCGATATAAACCTGATCTACCCCGACGAGTCCCCCGTGCCCGTCGCCGCGGTCGCGGGTCAGCGCATCACACTCGGCACCTTCGTCGCGGACACCGAGGGCGACGAGCGGATCAAAGCGATCCTGTTCACGGACGAGGAGTCCGCCCGCGCGGTGCTCGATGCGTTCCCCCCGCCCGGCGCGGACGGGCGCCGGACATTGCCTATCGCCGGCGCACGCGGGCGCAGCCTGAGAAAGGTCCGCGCGGCGGGGGGTGCCCCCACTTTCGTGACCGACGACCTGCACTTCGAGGTCGTCCCGTAAAGGGTCGGACCGCCGTGCGCGGCCTGACCGATCCCCCGGCTAAACCCGGCACCGCCTTACATCCATGCCAGCCCCTGCTCCGCCCACCCGCGCAGGCTGTCCCAGTACCCGCCGCCTTCGGCGGGACGCGCGAGGGGCAGTTCTCGCGCGACCATTTGCATGGCCTTGATCGCGAGACGGGGCGCGAACTCCCGCCGGGTGACGCCCCGCCGCCAGAGGAACTGCTCCACGAATCCGGTGTGAACGAACGGATAGCAGTCCTGCACCCAGACCATGGCGAGGCCCAACACCGGGTCGCCGAAGTGCCCGAAGGGGAACACAAATTCCACCAGCGGGTTCTGCTGGTAGTGGGGGTCGCCGGGATACCCGAGCGGCTCGTCGGTCGGGGCGGTACCGGGCGCGATCCGGTAGTTCTGGGGGAAGAACTGCATGTAGTGGGTGTAAACGAGCGGCGTGGTGATGTCACGGGCGGCGTCCCGGACGCGGGCGACTGCCGCCGCGAACCACGGATCGCTTAGCCAGTCCCGGCGCGACTTCCCCTCCTCGGCGAGCCAGGAATCGGCGGCCCACAGGGAGTCGTCCGTGAGGATCGCCACCTCGTCCGACAGGGTACGGCGCGGAATCTTGCTACCGACGGGGTCGGCTATCAGGGCGTCCGTCACCCCCTGCAACCGATCAATCCCTTCGATCGCCCGCTCCGTCGCCAGTCGAATTCGGTGCGGGGTGCCCCCGAGTGCCCAGAGAGTCAGGTTCTCCCCCCGCGCCTTCTCGCACAGCGTCAGGTAGCCCTCCGGCGTCTCCCGCCCCGCAAGTATACGCGGCCCCGGTATATCCAGCCGCTCCAGTAGCGACAGTAGCGGTATTCTCGCGGGGGACAGGTCGCCCCGGAAGTCAACCGTGGTCTCCGCGCCGCCCGCCAATCGCAATCGGACCCGGGGGGAGAACGGTTGCCAGAGTTCGGGCTGGTATTTCACCGAGAGCGGCTCCGCGCCGGGGAAAAGTTTCTGGATCAGAGCAATGTGGTTCTCGGTCAGGTCATGGTTGTCGGTTGTCATCGTTTTTCCTCTGGTCGAAACGGAGCGGTTTGTAAAAACGGTCCGGTCGGGGGCGGGGCCGAAAGCCTCGCCCAGCGTGGCGCGGAGGGAACGCTTCCCCGCCATCAATCGGCTACGCACGGTGTTGATCGGGGCGTTTGTTATCACCGCGACTTCGTTTACGGACCATCCGCCGACGTAGCGCAACAGGAGCGTCGTCCGCAGATCCCCGGACAGGTGACTAACCGCCTCGCGGGTCGTCAGACTCTCGGCGAATGTCTCCCTCGCGCCGGCCTCGTCCGCGCACGTCATAGGCTCCCCCAAGCGACGCGTGCCGCGCCTCCGCCGGTAGTCCGCGCTTATAGTCAGGGTGACCTGTCGGAGCCAGCCGCCGAATCTGTCCGGGTCGCGCACGTCGGAGAGCCGCTGGTAGGCGTACATCAAGACCTCCTGTGCCACATCTTGCGCGTCGTCGCTGTTTCCCAGCACGCGGAACGCAAGCGCGAGAACGGAGCGGCGGTGCCGCTCGATCAGCCGCTCCCCCGCCAGCCGCCTACCCGCGAGTGCGTCTCGGATCAGTTCGGCGTCGGATTCGGTGGCTGATTCGTCGGTCATGTTCGGCTCGGATTTCGTCGGAGCCTTGTCGGTTCCGCCCTTCCTCATTAAAGACGCGGCGAACGCGGGAAAAGGATCATCGGGTGTGGCGTGCCGTTCCCGCCCTCTGCGTCCGCCAATATATCTGAAGCTAGCAACATGACTATGGTGCAATCTCCCCACCGCGTAGGATGGAGCGGTAAAATCAACCGTGGATTTAGATAAAATAAAATCTGACGTAACTGACAGAGAGTTGTCGGATTTTGTCCGCGAACTTTCGTTGAGAGCGGACCACAAACATCATCGGGAAAGATACGCTATGGCTCTTGTCATAACGCAACTGGATGAAGAAAATAACTGCGAGGAAGTAAGGGAGATATTTTTCTTAGCCAATGATGACAAAGAGTGGTGTGCGGGCATTGATGAGCAACTCATTGAGGAACACGCTTCAGAGTACGGAACGTGTGGAGCATACAAGCACGATCTCGTAGGGCACGTGAAACACAGCATCTGTCCGATTTGTGGCACTGAAGCCTACCTGACATGAGGATCTATCTCGGAGCAGTTGAGCTTGACTGCCACGCTTTCCGGTGCAAGGGCACATCTTCACCGCGCCCGGCACCCTGGGCGGCATGTGAGAACGGATGACCTGAACCGGGCCGTCACGCGCCTTCTCATCCCGCTGAACAAACCCACGTACCGGCTACGCGGGCGGATCACGCTCGCGGCGCGGGGGCTATTGCACGCCCTTGTCCGCTGCCGGCCGGTATGTCATCGTCGCTTCCCCGGACAGTGCGCCGTCCGGGAGTATGGGGAACCCGGTCACCGAGATATCGCCGCGAAGCATTTCGCCGGTCGCCCGGTTTAGATACGCGACTCCTTGGACGGACATCGGGTAGGCGTCGGTCTCTTTGTAGGAGAACCGAATCCGCACACAGGGAACGCCGTCGCTGTTCCCGAACCCGACAAGTTCAAATGTGGCGACGGCGTTCGGGGTGCCGAACCGCGCGTTCGCCGTATACTCGTGCGTCCAGATGTCGCCCACCCCGACGGGAGTCGCGGGGAAAATGATGGTGGTCGCGATTTGCGTCCGCGCCCCGGCGTGGGCGTCGCCGGTCTCCGGGATCAGGCCATTGTCGGAGTAGGCGATGACCTCGCCGCTCGCCCGGCATGTCACCCGAGCAGTGGCATCCGGCACCCTGTCCGAGGGCAGCTTCGCGCCGTCCATCGTTGTTTCCATGGACTCGGTTCGGCTCTTGTCCACGACGCTAAAGTCGCCGTTCGCGGCGACGGACTCCACGCGGGCTTCGCTGACCAGTCCGCTAGTCGATTTCAGAACATGCTCCTCGCGTACCGCCTTCAGGGTCAGGTTGATGATGGAGCGGCGCGTCTGCCCCTTCCGCACGCGGTACGCGAGGAGCACTTTCGTGGCAACGTTCGCGGGTGCCGACGCGACGAGCGTCACCGGGAGTGTGATGGTCTTGCCGCGCCGAAGCGTCGCCGTCACTAACTGCCCCTCGTAGCCGG
>JAYUUO010000273.1:0-7764 GCA_043754515.1 Armatimonadota bacterium | reverse complement strand
TGGCGTCAATTGACGCCAACCGCGTAGCTCCTTTCACGATTAGATCAACCGGGTTCATCCATTGCGAACCCGCTTCAAAAAAGATTGCTATTAAAGAATCAGAAAGCGGCCCAAACCGCGTTCTGGATCACCACCCGATAACCATCCGGGTCCTCGTAAGTTCTGCCGTTTCGATCCCAATACGGGTTGAAGGACTTAGCCGGTAAATACCCGTGTGCCGCCATCCGGTCCACCACCGCTTGCCACTCGTTGTTATCAGGCACGTAAAAGACCAGCAGATCCTCCTCGGTGGGAGCACGCCCCGCTACATGACCTTGCTTCTGTGTGAACTCCAAATGGTACGCCGCCCCGGACGCCCCCAGCATGACGCCGTCAAACCCGTCATGGTCTTGAAACGTGCCGATCACGTCGAAACCGATCCCATCGCGGTAGAAGAAAATCACGGCGTTCATGTCGTCCGTCGGACGCGCAATCCGAAGATGATAGCGTGGATTCACACGGACATTGTACCATCGCGTTTGAGGCGTCTGTCTTCACGAATATCTGTTACGTCGCTTGCCCACCCTTTCGCCCCGTATGTTAAAATAGCCCCATGCCCGGCAAAACCCCTTTCGTTCACCTCCACAACCATTCCGAGTTCTCCCTGCTCGACGGCGCGACCAAGATCAAGGACATGGTCAAGTACGCCGTGGAGAACGACATGCCCGCCATCGCCCTGACCGATCATGGCATGATGTACGGCTCGTTCGAGTTCTACCAGGCGGCGCGCAAGGCGGGTATCAAACCCTTGATCGGTGTCGAGCTTTATGTGGCGACCCGCACCCGCCACCAGAAGGAGGCGAAGAAGGACGGCAATCACCACCTCGTCGCCATCGCCAAAAACTACGCGGGCTACAAGAACCTGCTCAAACTCACCACGAAGGCGAGTCTGGAGGGCTTTTACCACAAGCCGCGCATTGACAAAGAACTGCTCGCCGAACATAGCGAGGGCTTGATCATCTGCTCGGCATGCATGGGCGGCGAACTCGCGCACGCGATCCGCGAAGGCAAAGGGTCGCTCGAAGGCGTCCGCGACACCGCCGCCTGGTACCGTGACGTCTTTGGCGAGGACTACTACCTCG
The DNA here is from genome assembly GCA_043754515.1 of Armatimonadota bacterium. GTDB lineage: Bacteria > Armatimonadota > Armatimonadia > Armatimonadales > Armatimonadaceae > JACMIU01. Next base: position 6,643 of record JAYUUO010000273.1, on the reverse strand, counting down.
AAATCCAGGGGCACGGTGCGACCGGGCAGGACGAGATCAACGAGAGCATCAAGCGGGTCGCGGGGCAGATGGGTATCAAGATGGTCGCGACCAACGACGCCCACTACCTGCGCAAGGAGGACGCCGACGCGCACGACGTGCTGATCTGTATTCAGACCGGCACCACGGTCGAGGACCCGAAGCGGATGCGCTACGAGCCGCGCGAGTTCTACCTCAAATCGTACGAGGAGATGTGGGCGAAGTTCGAGCACTTCGCGCCCGACGCCCTCGCCAACACGCTGGAGATCGCCGACAAGTGCGAGCTGGAGATAGAGACGGGGCGCGTCCCCATGCCCAGCGTCGCGCTCCCCGAGGGCAAGACGGCGCACGGGCACATGTCCGACCTGTGCCGAGAGGGGCTGGAGCGGCGCATCAAGGCCGTGTCTGGCGTCCACCGCGACCGCCTCGAATTCGAACTCGGTATCATCGAGCAGACCGGCTTCTCACAGTACTTCCTGATCGTGATGGACATCTCCAACTATGCCCGCTCCTCCGGTATCTACTTCGGCGTGCGCGGCTCGGCGGCGGGGTCGCTCGCGAGTTACTGCCTCGGGATCACCGACCTGGACCCCATCGAATACGGCTTGACCTTCGAGCGGTTCCTGAATCCGGAGCGCATCACCATGCCAGATATTGACATGGACTTCGAGGATACGCGGCGCGGCGACGTGATCGAGCACGTCACGAAGCAGTACGGCAAAGATAACGTCGCCTACATCACGACGTTCGGCACGATGGGCGCGAAGGCCGCGCTCCGCGACGCGGGACGCGCCCTCGCGATGCCGCTCGCCGACGTTGACCGGATCGCCCGCATGGTGCCCGCCCTCCCGCTCGGCATCACGATCGAACGCGCGATGAACGGCTGGCAGGAGAAGGATTACCCCGGAAACCCGGAGTTCGTGCAGGAGTACCAGAACAACCCCGCCTGCACGAAACTGGTGGACACTGCGAAGCGGCTCGAAGGCATGAGCCGCAACGCGTCCGTCCACGCCGCCGGGATCATGATCGCTGACCGCCCCCTCGTTGAGTATACGCCGCTCGAAATGCGCAACGGTCTGCTGGTGACGCAGTTCCCGCACTCGTCCTTAGAATCCATCGGCCTGCTCAAACTCGACTTCCTCGGGCTGAGTAACCTGACGATCCTGGCCCGTTGCGTGAAACTGATCAAGGAGAAGCGGGATATTGACGTGGACGTTTGGGACATCCCGCTCGATTACTCGCACCCCGACGCGAAGCGGGCGTACGACATGCTCGGGCGGGGCGAAACGACCGGCATCTTCCAGCTCGAATCGTCCGGGATGCGCAAGTACGTCGTTGACCTCAAGCCCAACTCGGTGAAGGAGCTCGCGGCGATGGTGGCGTTGTACCGCCCCGGCCCGCTCGCGCACATCCCACGCTTCATCAACGCGAAATTCGACCCGTCCAAGATCCACTACGCGCACCCGCTCCTGGAGCCGATCCTGAAAGAAACGTACGGCGTGATCGTGTACCAGGATCAGGTGCTCAAAATCGTGCAGGCCATCGGCGGCTTCTCGCTCGGGCAGGCCGACATCCTGCGCCGCGCCATGGGGAAGAAGCAGGCGAAGTACATGGAAGAACAGAAGGTCCACTACATGCGCGGCGCGGCGGAGCGCGGGGTGAAGGAGAAGGTAGCGGAGCAGATTTTCAGCGAAATCGAGCCGTTTGCCGGATATGCCTTTAACGGATGTTTAGCTGCTAAAACGTACGTTTATGGGTCGGACGGCTCGCGGCTACACCTTTCGGCGGCGTACCGCGAGCAGACGCCAGAACTGATGGCGATGTGGGAGGACGGCACAATCCGCCCGCACAAGGTCGCTCGCATCGTGAAGACCGGATGCAAGCCACTGCATGAGATACGAACGAAGGGCGGGCGGGTGGTGCGTGCGACCGCCGAACACCGGTTCCTGACCACGGACGGCTACAAAAGCGTCGCCGACATGGGCGTCGGCACGGAACTGATGGTGCAACCGCGCCCGGTGAGCGGGGCGCAACGTGAGGCACGCCGCAAGCATTTCGCGGCCTTCGTGCAGACGCCGGAACAGCGCGAGCGGACCAGCGAGCGGATGCGCGCATACCAGGTGGGCCGCTCGGACGCCGACAAGGTGGGCCATATGTTACGTATGCACGCGGAGCATCCCGACCTGTGGCGTAAGGGAGAGGCGGCCGCGACGGAGCGGGTTCTCTGGCTTCACGAGAACGACCCGTCGTGGCGCGAGGCGTTCCTGAAGGACACGCTCACCAAAGTGCGGGCGACGTACGACACGGGGCCAGGTTACGGTACCTGCTCGGTGGCGTCGAACGGCATGTGGTGCGCGAGTACGCCGGAGCGGGCCATGTGCGAGTGGCTTATCGAGAGCGCGGTTTCGTTCGAGATACACAAGGTACTGCCCGGCGGCCGGATGTGCGACTTCTACTTCAACGGCGTGTACTGGGAAATGGACGGGATGGACCGGGTGGATGCGTTCTTCGCCGATAAGTACGGCGATTTACCCTACGTCGTGGTAACGCCGGAAGATTTCAAGGCGGTAGTCGCCCGGCACCTACGCCTTGCACACGCCGAGAACGGCGACCCGATCGTGTCCATCACGGCGTGCGGCGAAGGGGAAACGTATGATGTCGAGATGGCGGAGGGCGGGCCGAAAAACTTCCTCGCGAACAAGATCGTGTCGCACAATAGCCACGCGGCGTGCTACGCGATGGTCGCGTATCAGACCGCTTACCTGAAAGCCAACTACTCGGCGGAGTATCTCGCGGCATTGATGGGCACGTACATTGACAACACGGAAAAGGTCGTGAACACCATCGAGGAGTGCGAGCGGATGGGCGTCGCGGTCTCCGCGCCCGATATTAACGAGTCGGTCGCGGACTTCACGGTGGACGGCGAGAAGAAGATTCACTTCGGGCTGATGGCGATCAAGAACGTCGGCAAGGCCCCGATTGACGCGATTTTAGCCGCGCGGGAAAGCGGCGGGCGGTTCTCGTCCCTGGAAGACTTTTGCAACCGGGTATTCGCCGAAGGGCTGACGAGCAAGTCGGTGATCGAGATGCTGATCAAGGCGGGCACGTTCGCGAGCATCAGCCAGAACCGCCGCGCCCTGCTGGAGATGCTGGACGACTGCTGTGCGTCGGCGGCGCGCGGGGCGAAGGACGCGAAGGCGGGGCTGATTTCGCTGTTCGGCGAGTCACCGGGCGGGGACGACGCGGCGGTGCGCGGTGTGTCGGTGCGCGAGGTGACGGTGACGGACTTCTCGCGCGGCGAGCGACTCGCCTTCGAGAAAGAACTGCTCGGCATCTACCTGACCGAGCACCCTATCAAGCCGTTCGAGGCGGAACTCAAGCGCAAGTTCAAGACGATGCGCATTGACGAGCTGAAGGAGACGCAACCGAATCAGGACGTCGTGATCGGGGGCATGATCACCAACGTCCGCACGGTGTACACGAAGGAAGGCAAGCTGATGCTGATGGTGACGCTCGAAGACTTGACCGGCAACATCGGGGTGACGTTCTTCACGAAAACGGCGGCCGAGTTCGGCAAGTACGTGATCCAGAACGCCGTGGTCGCGGTGCGGGGGCGGGCACAGCACCGGGAGCGGTTCAACAAGAACGCGGGGAACGAGGGCGAGGAAGCGGCCGCCGAGCGCAACGTGCAGATCGAGGTGATCGCGTCGCGCATTGATCAGGTCGTGCCGGACGCGATGGCGGCGGACGCACGGGTGCGGGAAGTGTATGTGCGCATTGACTCGTCGTCGCGTACGATCCTGCGCATGGTCGCGGAAACGTTTCGCGGGCAGGAGGGCGGCTCGCCCCTGTTCCTGAAGGTCGAAACGCCGACCGGGGAGTACACGGTGCGGACGAAACTGATGGTGTCGCCCGACGAGGCGAACCTGGACCAGGTTCGCAAGATGCTCGGCGGCGGGCCGCGTCGGGCATGGATCGAGTAGGCGGGCGATATAGGAACGTGGGCCTCTCCTTCCGCCGTAACGCAGACATATATGCAAAAGATCCGATGGGGGCTACTGATAAGCGGCGTTGTTCTGGCGGTGTCGAGGGCGGCGTGTACCCTCGCGCCCGCGCCCGCCAGCCTGCCGGTGGGGGTGAGCAGGAAGCCGGGTACGCATTCCACTCCTCCGACAACGCCGACCGCGCGGTTGCTGGCGGACGCCCACGCGCAGACACATCGCACACGCCTTTACGACCCGGCGTATGTCACCCTGCGCTATCCCGGCGGCGACGTGCCGCCGGATCGCGGCGTTTGCACCGATGTCGTGATCCGCGCCCTGCGCGCCGGGGGCGTGGACCTGCAAAAAGAGGTACACGAGGACATGCGCCGCAACTTCGCCGCCTACCCACATAAGTGGGGCTTGCGCCGCCCCGACCCGAACATTGACCAGCGGCGCGTCCCGAACCTGCGTACGTTTTTTACACGGCGCGGTAAGTCGCTCCCGGTAACGACCAGCACCACCGACTACCGCCCCGGCGACATCGTGACGTGGCAACTGACGAGCGGACTCGACCACACCGGCATCGTGTCGGACGATCTCGCCGCGTCGCCGGATCACTGCTCGGTGATTCATAACATCGGGCGGGGGACGCGCGAGGAAGATGTTCTCTTCGCGTGGAAGATAACCGGGCACTACCGCTACTTCCGGTGAGTGGCACCGGGTGATACGAGCGTGTGAAAGCTCGATGACATCCTGACTCATCCAAAAACGTGAGCTTTGGTGCCGGAACCGCGCGGATTTCCCGCCGGAATGACTCGCGTTTCACGGCGTCGCGCTCACTGGCAATAATTGTCTTTTTTTGAACGTGTAGCCCCGCCATCGCTCTGCCCGTGGGAGTCGTCAAGTCCAGAGCCTCAGTCAGGGAAAGGAAACCTACTCCCACCTCGCTGAGTTCTTTGAGGCTCACCACCAGATCCGGCAGAGATCGTCCCCAGCGGTCGAGCCTCCAGACCAAGACAGCATCAATCTCGCGCCGCCGTGCCGTTTTCATCAAGGCTTCGCGCTCAGGGCGTAGCTCTGCCCCGGAAGAGATGTCGGTGACTTCACGAGCGATAGTCCAGCCTCGCGTGGTGACGTACTGACGCGTGGCCTCTATCTGGAGAGGGAGTGTCTTCTGGTCGTGTGTGGAGACACGGGCATAGAGGGCAACACGCATGAGGAGGCGTTCCCTACAGCGGAGGGTCTCTCCTTCTCAGAGTGGCGAAAAACCCTCTGGAAAACGAGGCCATTTTCCCTTTACGGAAAGGCGCGATTCTGGAGTGGCGAAAAAGAATTCTTTTTCGCCATTCCCTGAAAGGTCGATTTTGTAAAGGAAAGCCCACCACAAAGCACAAGAGGGGGCCATATAAAAAATTCATTCTCTAAGGGATAACCCTCTTGACAGATTCAGAAAGTGCTGATAAATTATTTGTATCGCGATATATCGCGATAGGAAAGGTAACAGATGAAACAACAACATCTAACTGAGCGTGGACAGGAAAACATCCCGCACAACACACGAGGAAGACGTCACGAGCACCGGCATCACGACGGATCCTGGCAACATGATGGACCCCAGCAGCACGGACACCGACACGGAGGCGGTCATGGAGGACGAGTGCGACGCGGCGATGTGCGCTACGTCTTACTCGATGCCTTACGGGAGGGGCCAAAGCATGGCTACGAGATCATCAAGTCCCTGGAGCAACGCTCCCAAGGACAGTATGCGCCAAGTCCTGGAACGGTCTATCCCACCCTTCAGCTTTTGGAAGATCTTGGATTGGTTCAGGCTGACCAAGGCACCCAGCGTCGTACGTTCCAACTAACGGAGGCGGGACAAACCGAGCTTCTCGCACATGACGCCGAAGTGAAAGCATTCTGGGCTCAAATGGAGCCGCCGGTGCTATCCAATGTGACACAGAGTGAGCTTGGGTTTCTTCAGGCCGAGCTTGATAGCCTCACCGACACCATCGCCATCGGCATCAAACAAGTCCCTGCCTCGGTTCAAGCAGAAACCGTTCGACAGATCCGCCTAACGCTGGAGCAATGTAAGGCGCAAGTTCGCCAGCTCGTCACCGATGCGAACGGGAATAACGTGCAGGAGGCTGTGTAATGGAACAAGTCCCTGGCGACCTGAATCGCTATATCGCCGACCTTTTCGCGCAAGAAGACTCCATTCTGCAAGCCACCTCGCAAGACATGGAGCAAGCGGGAATACCGGGAATCCACGTGAAAGCCACGGAGGGGAAATTACTCCATGTCCTTGCGCTGATTCAAGGAGCGAACCGCATCTTGGAGATTGGTACGCTTGGTGGATATAGTGCTATCTGCTTGGCGCGTGCTCTCCCGGAAGGCGGACGACTGATTACGCTAGAGCTGGACGAGCACCATGCTGAGGTCGCTCGGCACAATATCGCTCGTGCTGGCCTATCCGATAAAGTGGAGATCCGAGTCGGTCCTGCCAGCGTCTCCCTGGCTCAGATGGCAGCGGAGGAAGAAGCACCTTTTGATCTGGTCTTTATCGATGCAGACAAGGAAGGCTATGTGGAGTACCTGGAAAAGGTGCTCGGCCTTGTCCGCGAAGGCGGCCTGATTCTGGGAGA
>JAYUUO010000272.1:0-23629 GCA_043754515.1 Armatimonadota bacterium | reverse complement strand
CTCAGCCTGCTCGCGGGGGCGGTCGTGCCGTTCGGTCTCATCCTCGGAATGTCGGAGTTCACGCGTTCCGGCTACGTGACCAAAGTCGGCGTCGCCTATGAGCAGCCGGTACCGTTCTCACACGAACATCACGTCAACGAACTTGGTATTGACTGCCGGTACTGCCACACGTCGGTGGCGAAGTCGGCGCAGGCGGGCTATCCGGCGACCCACACCTGTATGTCCTGCCACTCGCAGGTATGGACGAACTCCCCGCTCATGGAGCCGATCCGCGAGTCGTATGTCAAGAACGTGCCGCTCAAGTGGACCGTGCTCAACAAGGTGCCGGACTTCGTCTATTTCAACCACAGCATCCACATCAAGCGCGGCATTTCTTGTAACAACTGTCACGGGCCGATTCAAGCGATGCAGATGGTGTACAAAGGCAACTCGTTCCAGATGCGCTGGTGCCTCGAATGCCACCGCAACCCCGAGAACTACGTCGGCGACCAAAAATTCGTCTGGGAACTGTACCAGAAGATCCAGCGCGGCGACGAGTTGACGCCCGAAGAGGCGTCGCTCGCGAAGGGCATCCAGTACAAGCGCACCCCGGAAGAGCTGAAAAAGGGCGAGGAGTGGCTACAGAAGTACCACGTCAAGAAGGCGCAACTTTCCGACTGCTCGATCTGCCACCGCTAGAACGGCTTGCGCGGGCCTGTACGTCAGGCTCGCGCGGTCGGGTATCCTACCGGCGGTCTTGAGCGGACGATGGGCGCGGGCGCGGCCCGCGATACGAACACCTAAACACACCTATGAGCGATAACGAAACCATGATTGAGGGGATGCGGGAGAAGTTGGCGGGCAAGAGCGGCCGCCTCCTCTGGCGTTCCATCGAAGAACTCGCCGAGACCGAGGAGTTCCACAAGTGGGTCGAGGACGAGTTCCCGAACCGGCTGGACCTGCTCAACATTGACCGGCGTCAGTTCCTTAAAGTCGGCGGTGCCGCGCTCGCGCTCGCCGGGCTGACCGGTTGCCGCATCCTGCCGCAGACGAAGGCGGTGCCGTATGTCCGCGCCCCCGAGGATCTGGTGTCGGGCATCCAGCTCGCGTATGCCACGACCCTGACCCGCAACGGCTACGGGATCGGCGTGCTTGCCAAGCAGTACGAGGGCCGCCCGATCAAGATCGAGGGCAACCCGAGCCACCCGGCGTCGCTCGGCGCGACCGACGTGTTCGAGCAGGCCGAACTGCTGAATATGTACGACCCTGACCGTTCGCAGAGCCTCGTCCACAATGGCGAGGTGTCTGGCTGGAATGAACTGACCGATACCCTGCGCAAGATCCGCCCGGAGTGGGCAAACGGCGGCTTGCGGATTCTGACCGGCGCGGTGACGTCTCCGACGATGACGACGCAGATCAACGCCCTGCTGATCAAGCACCCCGGCGCTGTCTGGCACGCCTACGATCCGCTGAACCGCGACAACGTGTACGCCGGGGGAACTGTCGCGCTGGGTCGTCCGGTGAACCCGGTCTATCATCTGCGCGACGCCCGTGTGATCGTGTCGCTCGACGCCGATATTTTCAAGACCATGCCCGGCAACATCCGCTACGCGCGTGACTGGGCGGATGGTCGGCGCGTGCGCGGTGCAGACAACGCCGCGATGAACCGTCTGTATGTGATCGAGTCGAGTACGACGACCACCGGCGCATCGTCGGACCACCGCTTCCCGGTCAAACCGAGCGAAGTGGAACTGGTCGCCCGCGCTCTGTACGAGAGCGTCGCGAGCGGTAGCGCGACCACCGCGCAGCCGGTCACCTGGCTGGCCGAGATGGTCGCCGACATGAAGGCGGGCCCCGGCGCGGTCGTTGTTCCCGGCGAGGAGGCGTCGCCCGCCGTTCACGCCTACGCGATGGCGATCAACGAGGCACTCGGCGCGGTCGGCAAAACGGTTACCTACACCGCCCCGGTTGAGACGTCGCCACTCGGGCATGTCGCGTCGCTCACGGAACTAATCACAGCCATCAACGCGGGTGGGGTGAGCACGCTCCTTGTCCTGAGCGGCAACCCGGTGTACGACGCGCCCGCCGACCTCGGCTTCCCCGACGCCCTGAAGAAGGTCAAGAACTCGATCCACCTCGGCCTGTACCAGGACGAGACGTCGGAACTTGTCTCCTGGCATATACCGGCGACGCACGCGCTTGAGTCCTGGGGCGACGCGCGCGCCTTCGACGGCACGACTTCCCTGATCCAGCCGCTGATCGCGCCGCTCTACGACGGCAACAAATCCGACATCGAACTGCTCGCAGAGTTCCTGGACGAGCCGCGTCTGGGTTATGACATCCTGCGCGGGATGTACGCGCCGGACGGCGGGGACAACTTCGACAAATGGTGGCAGGAGACGCTGATCGCGGGCGTAGTGCCGGATACAGCGTCGCCTCCGCTGACCGGTGTCCGCGTTAACACGGCGGCGGTCGCGGGTCTGCCGGTGCCGACCGCCGTTCCTGGCATAGAGATCGCGTTCCGGCCCGACCCGCACGTCTGGGACGGTCGCTACGCCAACAACTCCTGGCTGATGGAGTTGCCGCGCCCGGTGACCACGGTGACATGGGACAACGTCGCGGTCGTTTCCCCGGCGACGGCCATGAAGATGGGCGCGGTGCCGACGGACGGGCACTCGGACGCCGAGAACGCCGCGAAGATTTCCGGCAAGGCGGTGATCGCGCTGACGACAGCCGACATGCCGCAGTCGCTCAGAGACGGGTTCCGCGACGCGAGCCGCAAGCTGGGCTATGACGGGATCTCACTCCCGGTCTGGATTCTGCCGGGTCAGCCGAATGACACGGTGACGCTCTCACTCGGTTTCGGGCGCACGAAGGTCGGCGCGGTCGGCGATAATGTGGGGCAGAATGTGTACCCGCTCCGCACGTCGAAGAGCATGAACTTCGCGGTCGGCGTAAAAGGCAAGCGCGTTAAGTGGAACCCGATCGGTGACTCGCTAAACGTCGTCGGTGACGCGACCAACGGCAACTCCGTGGACGCGTTCGGCGACTACCGGATCGCGGCGACGCAGGCGCAGCACATGATGCGCGGCATTGACATCAAGGAGACCGAGGACCGAGACATCGTGCGCCACGCGAGCCTCGCGGAGTATGTGACGAGGAAGGGCCGTGTTGGTCCCGAGAGCGAACGCGGCGGCGGCGGCGTGACGGAGGCGTACGGCTCCGGCAACGCGGGGCACTCCGATCAGGAGACGAACGGCGGCGCGGCGGCGAAGGAGGGGGCCGAGTCGCTCCCGACCGACCCGAAACACGGGCCGGATATCATCGCCGACAAGGGATTGCCGATCCCCGGCTTCGAGGGACGGCAGATCTGGAAGTATTCGGACCGGAGCGGGGCGGAGCGCACGATCACCAACCCGGAGGGGAATGTCTCGCTGTACCCGGAGTTCAGCAAGTCGGACTTCAACGCCTGGTCTATGAACATTGACCTGACGACGTGCATGGGGTGCAACGCGTGTACCATTGCGTGTCAGGCCGAGAACAACATCCCTACCGTCGGCAAGGAGCAGGTCGGGCGCGGTCGGGCGATGCACTGGCTACGCATTGACCATTACTTCAGCACGAACGCCGCCGATGCCATCGGGCTACAAGACCCGTCTACGGTGGAGTCGTATTTCATGCCGGTCGCGTGTATGCACTGCGAGAAGGCACCGTGCGAGCCGGTCTGCCCGGTCGCGGCGACGATCCACTCGCACGAGGGTCTAAACCAGATGATCTACAACCGGTGCGTCGGGACCCGCTACTGCTCTAACAACTGCCCATACAAGGTGCGCCGCTTCAACTTCCTGAAGTGGACGGCGGGCTGGGGCGGTAAGGGGACGCTGAACTTCTTCGACCTGCCGGTGCTGAAGCTTGTGACCAACCCGGAAGTGACGGTACGAGGGCGCGGTGTGATGGAGAAGTGTTCGTACTGTACCCAGCGCATCAACTCGGTGCGCATCAAGGCGAAGAAGGAAGGGCGTGAGATCCAGGACGGCGAGATCATTACCGCCTGCCAGCAGGTCTGCCCGACCAACGCGATCGTGTTCGGTGACCTGAACGACCCTAACTCGAAGGTGTCGAAGCTCAAGCGGCAGCCGCACGACTACGGGTTGCTCGCGGAACTGAACACGCGCCCGCGCACGACGTACCTTGCGAAGATCAAGAACCTGAACCCGGCGATCCGCCGCGCAACCTCCGAGACGGCACACGGATAGAACCCGAACGAACATGGCGATAATCACAAACGTTACCCCGAAGTCGGCGCGCCCGCCGAAGCAGGTCTTCCTTGATGGGAAGCAGAGCTACAGCTCGATCACTGACGTGATCGGGAAGGTCGTGCTGTCGCCGCGCCCGCCGATCCAGTGGATTTTGACCACGCTGGTCGCGTTCATGGGCGTCAACCTCCTGCTGATGTCCATCACCTGGCTCGTTCTGCGTGGCACCGGCATTTGGGGGAACAACCAGCCGGTCGCGTGGGCGTTCGACATCATTAACTTCGTGTGGTGGATCGGCATCGGCCACGCCGGCACCCTGATCTCCGCCGTTCTGCTCCTGATGCGTCAGGAGTGGCGCATGAGTATCAACCGGTTCGCCGAGGCGATGACGATCTTCGCCGTCGTGTGCGCCGGTCTGTTCCCGCTCCTGCACACGGGCCGCCCCTGGGTGGACTACTGGATGTTCTTCTACCCGAACATTCTTGCCATGTGGCCGCAGTTCCGCTCGCCGCTGATGTGGGACGTGTTCGCGATTTCGACCTACGCGCTGATCTCGATCATCTTCTGGTTTATCGGCATGATCCCCGACCTCGCGACGATCCGCGACAAGTCCAAGTCGCCTATCGCGAAGCAGTTGTACGGGCTTGCCTGTATGGGCTGGCGTGGCTCGGCGAAGCACTGGTCGCGCTACGAGGAGGCGGTTAACATCCTGGCGGGGTTGTCGTTCCCGCTGGTGCTTTCGGTACACACCATTGTGTCGTTCGACTTCGCCGTGGCTATCGTCCCCGGCTGGCACACCACGATTTTCCCGCCGTACTTCGTGGCGGGCGCGGTTTTCGCCGGGTTCGCGATGGTGCTGACGTTCGGCATCCCGCTCCGCAAACTGTACGGGTTGGAAGACTTCATTACCGAGAAGCACCTCGACTGGATGGCGAAGTTCACGCTGTTCACCGGGCTGATCGTGTTCTACGGCTATATCCTGGAAATGTTCTACGGCTGGTACTCGGGCAACACGTTCGAGCTGGCACTCGTCAACAACCGCCTGTTCGGGCCGTACAAGTGGTATTACTACACCCTGCTCCTGTGCAACGGGTTCATCCCGCAGTTGTACTGGATCCCGCAGGCGCGGCGCAACATCTACAGTCTGCTGTTTGTCTCGATGGCGGTGAACATCGGCATGTGGCTGGAGCGGTTCGTGATCATCCCGATCTCGCTGTCCCGCGACTTCGTGCCGTCCTCGTGGGGCATGTACAAGCCGACAGTATGGGACTGGGGCCTGTTTATCGGTACGATGGGGCTGTTTACGTTCTTGCTCTTCCTGTTCATCAAGTTCGTCCCGATGATCAACATCTTCGAGAACAAGGATCTGTTCTACCGCTACACCGGGCGCGGTCACGGCGGCTCGCACAACGGCAACGGTCAGGACGGGGCGGGCGACGGGGTGCCGGTTTCGGCGACCGCAACCGGGACCCGAGAGGCGCACTAACACCATGGCAAGCGGAAACAACGGTGCCCCTTTCGGGCTGGACAAACACGAGCCGGACTCGGTCGGACACAACGGCGGGCACCATTCGCACGCGCAGGCGTACCAAGCCGAACTCGAAATCACGGGTTTGCATGGCGTGATCGCCGAGTACCACGACCCGGACGACTTGTTGCACGCGGCAGAACTCGCTAAAGAGGCGGGCTATACGAAGATGGACGCGTACTCGCCGATGCCGATCCACGGCCTCGCCGAGGCGGTTCTCCACGTGGATGACCGGGTGCCCTGGTCGGCGTTCTTCGGCGGGTTGCTGGGTGGCCTCGGGGGATGGATGGGCCAGTATTTCGTCGCGGTCGTGGATTACGCCTGGAACGTCGGGGGCAAGCCGCTCCTGTCGTGGCCGCAGATGATCCCGGTCGCTTACGAGATGACGATTCTGAACGCGGGCTTCGCGGCGGCGGGTTCGATGATTTTCCTGAACGGCCTTCCGAAGCCGTACCACCCGGTGTTCGGGGCGAAGAACTTCGAGCGGGCTACCGTGGATCGGTTCTTTCTGTGTATTGAGGCGCACGACCCGCGCTTCGACCCGTCGGATGTGGCGCGGTTCCTGCGCTCGACCGGGGCGGACGACGTGTCCGAAGTGGCCAAGTAGTTAGTTAAAGGTGCGAATCAAACGATCATGCTAACCAAGCGAAATAATCGAATAGTGGTGCTGGGTGTGCTGGCATTGCTCGCCGCGCCCGTCCTGACCGGTTGCCACGTGGATATGTGGATTCAGCCGAAGGCGAAGCCGTACTACCAGTCGGACTTTTTTTCCGACCAGCAGGCGTCGCGCCCGCTCGTTCCGGGCGCGGTCTCGCAAGGCACGCTCAGGCTGCAGGACGCGTACCACACCGGCTACGACATGATCGGGAACGGCGGACCCAAGAAGCTGACGAAGACCATCCCTGTGAACGCCGTGAAGTCGTTCTCGTCGCCGAAGGAGATGCTGTTGCAAGGGCAGGAGCAATACAACGTGTACTGCCAGCCGTGCCACGGCAAGGCCGGGAACGGGAACGGGATGATCATGCAGCGGGGCCTCGGCTACTGGCAGAAGCTAGCAGCGTCGTACCATACCAAGCGACTACGCGAGGTCGAGGACGGCCACATCTATGATGTGATCACGAACGGCTACGGCGTGATGTACGGCTACTCGGCGCGCATCCAGGATGTCAACGACCGGTGGGCTGTCGTCGCGTACGTGCGGGCGTTGCAACGGGCGCAGGCCGGCGTCGCACCGACCCCCGAACTAGACCAGAAGGCGCGGGAGAGTGCCGACGAGTCGCAGTATCGCCCCGATGGCGACACGCGCAAAGGGGAAACGATGAAGGATTCGGGTAGCAACTACCAGGGCGAGACGAAGTCAAGACCGGAACCCGCTCCGGCGGACCGGAACTCGACTCCCGTGGGAGGCGCGAATGGCAGCAAATAGCTACCCCGATCCTGCCGCGGGCGGTGGCAAGCGTGGCTCGATCTTCAACGACGTGGGGGGCGTGGCGCGGCTGTTTTCCACGATCGGGATTGTGGGCGCGGTCGGCCTAATCGCGGCGGTCGCGCTCGGCGGGTCGGCGACCACGAACAGCGTGTCGGGTCTAAACCTCGCGTTCCAGTCATACACGTTCGCATATGTCTTCTGGCTGATCCTGTCGCTCGGATGTCTGGGCGTGCAGATCCTCGCCAGCATGATCAAGGCGACATGGGCGGTCTCGATGCTTCGGGTGTGCGAGGCGGGCGCATCCAACCTGCGCTACCTGTTCTTTCTCGGGTTGCCACTGGTCGCGTCCATGTTCTTCGGCGACCAGATGGGCTTCCACCTGTACCCGTGGACGTCGCCCGAGGCGCACCACGACCCGATCCTGATACACAAGGCACCGTACTTGAATCCGGTCGCCGTGGCATTGCGCTATGCTCTGTTCTTCGGCATCTGGATCTATTACAACCATTATTTTGCGTATGGCAAGAAGGGCACGGTAATGCAGGACCGGACGCTCGACAATGTGATCGCGCAGGACCGCGTGAACGTCGCCGCGCCGGGCTTCGTGGTGTTCGGCGTGACCATCACGTTCTTCATCACGGACATGGTGATGAGCCTCGACCCGCACTGGTTCTCGACGATCTACGGCGTCTGGTGGGCGGCGGTAGGTATTGGAGCGGCTATCGCGCTCGGCACAGTGTTTATTACGTCGTTCCACGACCGCGCCCCGTATGACACCATCGTGACGCCGGGGCTGACCAAAGACCTCGGCAATATGATGTTCGGCATGACAATGGTCTGGGGCTACTTCTCGATCTCGCAGGTGCTAATCTACTGGTCGGGGAACCTGCCGGAGTACGTGTCGTTCTACTACGAGCGGTTCAAGGGGCCGTGGGCGTTCATCGGCTTCCTGGTCGTCATGGGGCAGTTTTTCGTCCCGTTCCTGCTCCTGCTGTCGGGCCGGACGAAGCGGACGCCGGCCCTTTTGCGCCGCGTCGCGATCTGCATACTGGCGGTGCGCGTGATAGACATCTGGTACCAGATCACGCCGTTCTTTAACCGGTCGCCGACCGACTTCGGTGCGGTGGCGGTTGATTTCGCGGCCTGGGCGATGCTCGGCGGCGTGTGGGTCGCGCTGTTCGCGGCGCAGTACAAGCGGCATACGCCGGTGGTCGCGTTCGACACCCGGCTACAAGAAACGAAGCTCGATTCGCATCATTAGGAAAACAATGGCACACGAAAACGATCAAGATCACGGCTACGTATCGGACAGGGTTCCGAGCGATCTGCTGGGGCAGATGGGCTACGAGACGCGCGACGTCGGGCCGACCGCTATCCTGCGCTGGATAGTCTGCCTGTTCGTATTCATCGGCGTGGTGTCGGTCGGGGTGCTGTTTCTGGAAAACCAGTTCATCCCCGAGACCGGGCAGGTGGCATACCAATCGGAGTTCTACCGGACACAACCGATTCGTAACAATCCGCCGATGCCGCAATTACAAACCCTGCCCAAGCGCGATATGATTATGTATCGGCGCGACGAAAAGCGGATCGTGGACGGCTACAGCCGGACCAGCGAGGGGCGCGTTTCGATCCCGGTCGGCGAGGCGATTGACCAGATCGCGAGCGAGGGGATAGCGGGCGTCAAAGGAAGCGTGGCGAAACCGAGCGGCGACGCATACCCAGGCTCCGGCAAGTACACGGACGGGAACGTTGCGGCGAAGAGCTCGCCGAGCATGGGCAAGGCGGGACCGGCGACCAAGAACGCCGGACGCGCGACGGACATTCTGACCGAGGATCGTAAGAACACACCGACCGAGGCGAAAGAGGCGAACATCGGTCAGGTACCGGGCGGGGCACCGGCTCCGGACAACGGCGGTGGGGTGGGTATCGCGCCAGTGAACCAGATGCCGGGCGTTCCGGCACCGGGAACCTCGGGCGCGCCGATGCTCCGGGCACCGTCCGCCGGCGCGCCGACGCAGGGGGCGACTCATACTTCGGGCGAGGCGAACCTGACCACGCCGAAGACCACGGATGGACATGGCACTGGTAATTAGAAAGTGCTGGGAACACAATGCGTAAGGGAATTACACAACTAGGCGCGGGGATGGTGGCGGTAGCGGCGGCGTCGCTACTCGCGGGGCGTCCCGCGCTCGCGCAGGGCGACGGTCGCAAGGTTGACCCGCCGATGTCGCTCAATCCGTACACGCCGCCCCGGAACACGGGCATTAACGCGGCGACGGACGTTAAGTTCGATCAGCGACTCGATTCGCAGATCACGCTTGCCAACACGTTCCGCGACGAGGACGGCAAAACGGTCGAACTGAAGAAGTATTTCAACGCCGGAAAGCCGGTAGTGCTCGTGATGCTCTTCTACAAGTGTCCCGGCATTTGCCCGGCTATGCTGGACGGCATGATGAAGACGTTCGCCGACCCGCGCAACAAGTACCGCATCGGGCGGGACTTTCAGGCGATCACGGTTAGCATCGCGCCGAAGGAGACGCCGGAACTCGCCGCCGCTAAGAAGAAAGAATACCTTTCCCTGCTCGGTATCCCCGGTGCCGAGACCGGCTGGCATTTCCTGACTGGCGACGAGCCGAATATCCGCAAACTCGCGGACGAGATCGGTTATAAGTACAAGTACGATCCCCGCTCCGACAACTATGCACATGCGAGCGGTATAGTAGTGATAACCCCGGACGGCCATGTGTCGCGCTATTTTTACGGCGTCGAGTACCCGGCGGGGCAGATGAAACTAGCACTGACCGAAGCCGGACACGGCAAGATCGGGAGTGTCGTTGATCAGGTAATCCTGTTCTGCTACCACTATGACCCGCAGACCGGCACGTACGGTCCGGCGATTTTTCGGGTGCTACAGATCGCGGGTTTTTCCACGATCTTTCTACTCGGTCTGTTTATTATTCCGGCTTTGATCAAGGACGGAAAGGTACCCAAGCTACTTCCTACCGAGTCGGGACCTGATGTTATTAAGAAGGATAGAGCGTAACGTATGGGCGACAAATCATCGGCATTCGGCGCGACGCCGTTCATACCGGTCGCGGCTTCTACTTACGCCGACGACGTAGACAAACTATTTTGGGCACTCACCGGGCTCTCGGTGCTGTTCACGGTGATCGTCTTCGCGGTGGGGATAGGACTCGCGGTTTACTATCGGCGCGGCAACAACGTTGACCGCTCCCGCCCCGTCGGGCACAACACCCTGCTGGAAGTCGGCTGGAGCCTACCGCCGCTTCTGCTGGGTCTCGGCGTGTTTTTCTGGTCCGCTAAGGTTTACACGCAAGTATATACAGTGCCCAAAAACGCGAAGGAAGTGTTCGTGATCGGCAAGCAGTGGATGTGGCACATGCAACATGCGAACGGCATCCGCGAAAACAACGAACTGCACATCCCGGTCGGCGAGCCGGTTAAGATCGTGATGATCTCGCAGGACGTCATTCACGCGTTCTACGTGCCGGAATTCCGGTTGCAGCGGCAGACGCAGCCCGGTATCTATACCACGTTCTGGTTCACGCCGACCCGCGTCGGTAAGTACCACCTGTACTGCAACATGTACTGCGGGACGCAACATTCGGAGATGGGCGGCTGGGTTTATGTGCAAAGCCGGGGCGACTATCAGAAATGGGTGGCCTCGCCCGCGCACCCGGTCGCGATCGGCGGCTACCCCGACAAGTTCGGCGGGCTGACGGCGACTCAGCGCGGCGCGGCACTCTATGAGAAGTACCAGTGTTCGTCGTGCCACTCGACGGTAGCAGTGCAACGCGGACGCGGTCCGTCGCTTGTCGGCCTGTTCGGCAAGACGCGGCAGTTGCAGAATAACACCAAGGTGGTCGCGGATGACGGCTACCTGCGTAATGTGCTATACTATCCGACGGAATATGCGCTAGCGGGTTGGCCGCAGGGCATGCCGTCTTACAAAGGTTCGCTGAACGAGGAAGACGTGTTGCAGATCAATGCGTACGTCAAGTCACTGTCAGCGGACACACCGGCACCGGGAACAGCCCAGATGACCAACACGGCCCAGACCGAGAAACCGGAGCAGAATAGTGGCGGGGCGGATGACCGAGAGGGAGCACGCGCCGCGAATACCGACAACCAGCAATGGCGGTATATGTATGGAGGGGAGCGATAGAATATGAGCGTCCAAGCATTTGACGCGCCGGACTCCGGCGCGACCCGTGGACGTGTGGCAGTCGCGGAGCGAGAGCCAGAAAGTCTCGCTCCCGACGACCCACACGCCAAGACCGCCGAAGATGGTATGCCGCGCTGGCACTACCTGAACGCGGCGAACACCGTCCAGTCGTGGCTCTTCACGGTGGATCATAAGCGCATCGCGATGCTGTACCTGATCAGCATCTCGCTGATGTTCCTGCTCGGCGGTGCCGCGGCGGGTATGATCCGCTTGGAACTGACCAGTCCGAAGGGGCAGATTTTGTCGAGCGAGGCATACAACAAGATGTTCTCCTCGCACGGCATCATTATGGTCTTCTTTTTCCTGGTGCCGTCCATCCCGGCAACCATCGGCAATTTCTTGATCCCGATCATGATCGGGGCGCGTGATCTCGCGTTCCCGCGTCTGAACCTTATCTCCTGGTACCTGTACATCATCGGCGGGACGATGACGCTGTCCGCGATCCTGTTCGGCGGCGTTGACACCGGATGGACGTTCTACACGCCCTACTCGTCGGTGTATGCCAACTCGAACGTCGCGCTGGCAATCGGCGGGATATTCGTGGCAGGCTTCTCATCCATCGCGACGGGCTTGAACTTTATCGTCACGATTCACAAGATGCGTGCGCCGGGCATGACCTGGTTCCGCCTACCGCTCTTTATATGGGCGATGTATGCTACGTCGGTGATTATCATCCTCGGAACGCCGGTCGTCGCGATCACGCTTCTGCTGGTCGTCGCCGAACGCGTGCTTCACATCGGCTTCTTCAGTCCCGAACTCGGGGGTGACCCGGTGCTGTTCCAGCACATGTTCTGGTTCTACTCGCATCCCGCCGTGTACATCATGATGTTGCCATCGCTGGGCGTCATCAACGAACTGATCGCGGCGAACACCAAGAAGCGTATCTTCGGCTATTCCTTCGTGGCGTTCTCCAGCATCGCCATCGCGGTGTTCGGGTTCCTCGTCTGGGGGCACCACATGTTCGCGACTTCGCAGAGCATGTATTCCTCAATGGTATTCTCAGTGATCTCGTTCCTGGTCGCGGTGCCATCCGCGATCAAGGTCTTCAACTGGCTGGCGACGATGTACAAGGGTTCGGTCGAGTTTTCGGCGACCATGTACTTCGCGCTGTCATTCATCGGCCTGTTCGTTATCGGCGGCCTCACTGGCCTGTATCTCGCGGCACTCGCGGTGGACATCCACCTGACCGCTACGTACTTCGTGGTCGCGCACTTCCACTACATTATGGTGGGCGGTGCGCTAACAGGTTACATGGGCGCGCTTCACTTCTGGTGGCCGAAGATGACCGGGCGTCTGTACCCGGAAGGTCCGGCGAAGGTGTGCGCGATCATCTTGTTCGTCGGTTTCAACCTGACGTTCTTCCCGCAGTTCATCGCGGGCTACCTCGGGATGCCGCGCCGGTATCACTTCTACGCGCCGGAGTATCAAGTCTGGCACGTGCTGTCCTCGGCAGGCGCGTCGGTGCTGGGTCTCGGTCTGCTCCTCCCGGTCTGCTACATGCTCTGGTCGCTCAAGAATGGCAAGGTAGCGGGTCCGAACCCGTGGGGCGCGGTCGGCCTGGAGTGGACTATCCAGTCGCCGCCGGTCACGCACAACTTCGATACCGTGCCGGTCGTGACCTGGGAGGCCTATGAGTACCAGACGCGCGACGCTGACGAGGCGCAACTAGATCGGGATTCCATGCCTGGCGCGCCTAAAAACCTGGAGGGTGCGTCGGTATGAGTTTGCGGAACACGATAGCGGGCACTGCCCCGCCGCGCGGCGGCGGGGCGCATGGCGGGATCATTGATCAGCCAGTCGCGCACCAGTTCGAGGACATTGATCAGCAGAATGAGTGCTACATCGTCGGCATGTGGACGTTCCTCGTCACGGAGATCATGTTCTTCGGCGCGCTATTCCTCGCTTATTCGGTGTACCGCACGCTGTACCCGTCTACCTACCTGGACTGTCACCGGTTCCTGGACATCGGCTATGGGACGGCAAACACCGCCGTTCTGTTACTCTCATCCTATAGTATGGTGATGGCGGTAGTAGCCAATCAGCACGGCAAGAAGTGGCCGATGATCTCGTGGCTTTCTTTTGTCATCTTGCTTTCTTTCGTGTTTCTGGGCATCAAGGGGATCGAGTACACGTCCAAATTCCGTGAGGGCTTGTGGGTGGGCAACTTCAACTATGCCATGGCGAACACGATGTGGATCGAGGAAGAGGCGAAGAAGGGCGAGAAGGCCGAGGCCCTCGCGCTCGCTCCCGCAGCGGCCATACCGGGCGCGGAGTCCGCTAGCGGAGTGATCTACGCGAAGTTGTACAAGCATGAGGCGAAGCGAGTCTTCCCGACGTACCCGACTGTCGAGGAGCTAGCCGCCGGTTACCGTCTGACGAACCCGACCTACTCGACAGTGGCAAGTACGGAAGCCGGTCCGTTCACGTCGTACCAGGGCGGGCCGTCGTACGTTGAAACGGCGTCCAAGCGGGCACAACTGTTCTTCTCGATCTATTTCGGGATGACCGGTCTGCACGCGATCCATATCATCATCGGTATCCTGATGATGGGTACCATTATCGGGCTACGCGTATTCAATCACCCGTCGGTGACGCTGGATTACATGCCGCTGGAAATGGTCGGGCTGTACTGGCACTTCGTGGACATCGTATGGATATTCCTGTTCCCGCTGATGTATCTGATCTCGTAAAGTCAAGCCCCGTCTCCTCCCTGCGGAGGGGGCGGGCGATCCTTTGTAACCAACATGGCAACTACCGCATTTCAATCGAGCACTCCGGGGAACGGGGGCGGTTCCCACGGGCACGGAGGCGATACTCGCCTACACGAAGACCTGCCGCACTACAGCGAGTTTCATATAAGTCACCCGCCGATGAGCCTGTTTCACCTGACGGCGGTCGCCATCACGGTGTTGCTTGCGATCACGGTGGGACTGTACTACATTGATCTGTCCAAGTTCATCCCGATAGTCGGGATCAACCTGATCGTGGCGTTGCTGGTTGCGGTCGTCAAGGCGTTCTTGGTGATACGTAACTTCATGAACTTGCGCGGCTCGACGCAACTCACGGTGTTCTGGGCGGCTCTCGGATTCATCTGGCTACTGCTTATGGGCGGTATATTTCTGGACTACAGGACGCGGCCTGAATCACCGGGCTGGCAGACGCTTGAATACACGGGCCAGACGGCGACATTGAACCGGCTGAAGTAGTCTGCTCACAAGAGCGTGGCTCGGTCTCGTAGTGGCAATACCTACGAGGCCGTGCCGCGCTTCCTTCGTTTATGTGTGGTGGGGGATGACCGCCGACTTCGTAAAGCATCCCGCCGCTCGATCAGCTGGTATTAACCTGACAAACGTGACTTCCCCAATCTGTGTCTCTTGGAGCATAGGTCGGTCACAACCGCTGGTAGTGCCATTACGGGCGAATGGGTCGCCCCCTCATCCAGACGGCTCCACTGTATTCGTCGTGTACCAGGTGGCGCGCATGACATCAGGGTCGCGAACAGGCCAATATAAGATTATGATCCGACAACCCCCCGGTTGAGAACGGCTCGTCCTTCCGCACTGCGCCAACCACACAAAAACAGCCGCTCAAAACTTGCCGGACTCGACAAACCACGGTATAGTATTTTTCGTCATTCCTCATAGCGGGGGGTGACGACACAGGCGGTTGGCTCAGGGGTAGAGCGCTTCCTTGACACGGAAGAGGTCAGCGGTTCAAATCCGCTACTGCCTATTTTCCCGCATCAATGCGTTGCCGCGCATGGCGGGGAGTATCAACAACAGACACGGTTCCGGGCCTTTACCATCCGATTGGAGAGGCTAGATGACAGAAACACCACTTCCTTTGAGGCCCGAAGCCCGCACGCTTCGGAACCGCAATCGGACAAGCACGGCGACGCCCGTTCAGCCGCCCGCCGTGCGCGACGCCCTGCCGTTCGCGTCCTTCCCCGCCCTCGTCGAGACGTACCTCGTCAAAGGCGACATCGAGCGGCACAGTAAGGCGACCCTCGCGAACCGCCGGTACCGCCTGGGGCGGCTGACCTGGCTTGGGAACAAGCGCGGCTGGGAGCGGATCGGCTACAAAGAAATCGCCGACTTTTTCCTGTATCTGAACCACGGGCACGAGACGCCGCCGGGCCGGTGGGACAGCGAACGCGAGACCGAGCCGCTGAAGCTCGGATCGGTGAAATCCTTCCACGCCTCGATACGCGCGTTCCTGCGCTGGTGCGTCAAGGACGGCGAACTCTCGGTCAGCCCGCTCGACCGGATCGCGCCGCCGATAGACAGCCCCGACCATGTGCAGCCGTTCAGCGAGGCGCAGGTGGAGGGCCTGATCGCCGCCGCGAGACACACGAACAACCCGCGCCGCGACGTCGCGATCCTGTGGGTGATGCTCGACTGCGGGTTCCGCGTGTCGGAGGTCTGCGGCCTGTCCGTAGGCGACGTGGACTTCACGGGGGGGCAGGTGCTCGTGCGGGAGGGCAAGGGGGGCAAGTCGCGGACCGTGCCGTTCGGGCGGAACGCCAAACGCGCCCTGTGGGACTACCTGCAAGGCGACCGGCGGGGCGCGGACGCCCGCGAGCCGCTGTTCCTGTCCGACCGGGGGCCGGACGCGGGCGTGAACGCCACGACCCGCTCCGGCGTCGCGCTCCTGTTCAAGCGGCTCGGGGCGCGCGCGAAACTCCCGGCGACGGTGCGCTGTAGCCTGCACAGCCTGCGCCACACGTTCGCCTGTCTCATGCTCCGAAACGGCGGGAACGTATTCGCGCTCAAGGCCGCGCTCGGGCACAACTCGATGGCGATGGTGAACCGGTACCTCGCCCTGTCCCAGGCCGACCTCACGGCGGCGCACCGGCTGTCAAGTCCCGGCGACCGGCTCCGGGACGCGAAAAGGGGCCGCGTATGAAACCGGGATGCCTGGAATCTGTCACCGATAAAACCTACGAAACTTTGCCGACGCTCGACGCCATAGAAGCCGAATACGAACGGCTCGAACGGGAACACCGGCGAGAGAGGGAGGGCATTCTGGAGGAGGTAAAAACGCAACCCTACACGGACGATCTCGGCGAACGGATCGCGCAACTAGCTACGATCAGCGACCGGCGAGACGCACTCCGTTTCCGCAACGCGATTGAGAAGTTGGACGCCTATCGCAAGCGGATGTTCCGCGAGTGGTGCGCGGTTGCGGCGTTCCGCGATCCGAGCGGAACGCCAAACCGGGCATTGAACTGGGTCACCTCTTACGTGCGGGTGAAGGCGTCGTATGATAGCGACGCCGTGACATTGCCCTCCGACCTCGCCGGGGTGCGCCGATTCGGGCTTCTGTCCTGCGGGGCGTGGTGGCGCGAGGTGGCGATCTTCGGCGGCAATGTGCGAGAGTTTCCTTGCCCGTACGGGGATAACAGAGTACGCGAGCCGTGGCGCGAGACGATGGTCGGCGGATCGGATTACGTCCGGCGGGAGACGTCGGAGTTTGAAGGTACGACGTTCGACTACTTTACCTATCACCGGATACGGGATGGTGTACGCCAGACGTCCCAGCTCCTAGCTGTTATCGAGGGCCGACCCGCATCCGGTGTCGTTGTGCGTAGTTTCGTGGTGTCGGGGGATAACTTGTTTCGGCCCGATGTGTCGGGGGACAAGCCGGTAGACTGGGAGATTCTCACGGAAGGCGACATGCTCAAAGGCGGGGTGAAAGTCGTTAAGTCGCACATCGCGTAGTCGTAGTATTTTTCGGTGTCGAACCCGATGGAACACGCGAAGTCGTGCGCCCGGCTCTCGTCGTAAACCTCTCCTTCTTCGCTTCCGGGGTCATACACTACCCCCGCCGCGCGGTTGTAGACGTGCCCCAGTTCGTGGGCGATCACGTAGTGCCGTTCGACTTCGGTCAGCGCGAGAGTCCGCGCGAAGAACTCCATCGCCGTGCCCCCTAGCTTCACGCAGGCACAACACGGAGGCGGGGAAGAAGGCGGCGGATCGGCGGGATCTTCGCCGTCATCGCCCGCGTGCCGGATGAGCGGCGTGAGCGGGAAGATCCGGTTCGCCTCCCAGTGTGCGGTGATCCTCGCCTTGTGTTCGTCCGGCACGCGGGCGAAGACGTGGCGGAAGTCGGCGGCGAGCGGCGGCACGTCGGGCGGCATAACCAGAGAGCGGGGTTCAACACGCAGGAAAAGCGAGCGGCGATGCGGAACGTACCCACGTCGCCGCCTGTCCCCGTTCATTGCGCCTGAAGCGCAATGAACCTTCTCGTCGCCGTGATGCTTCGAGTCGTGTTTCCATTTCAACGGCGCGGCTGAAAGCAGGTTACATATGATTCGTTTCCCCTTCCGCGCCGCAACAGCACATACGAAGTTTGTGCGAACGCTTTGCGTTGCCGCACTGACCGCCATGCTTGCTGCCCCTGCTGCGCGTGCCCGGACCACCCAAAACTTTACCGTTGGGATGAGCACGTTCGTGGTTCCTGTCGGTGTCACTTCGCTTAATATTTCTCTGTTCGGCGGCGGCGGCGGCATCCAGTCCGTCAATGGGGCGGGCGGTAGCGGTGGTTCTCTGACGGCGACGCTGAGTAACCTGACGGCAGGCACGACTTTGAGCGTGATTGTCGGGGCGGGCGGCAGAAACACTCTCAGCAACAACAGCGGCGGCAGTTCCTTAACTGCGGGCGACCGGGGCGGCGAATACTCCGCCATTTCCTTCGGAACCGGAGCCGTGACGACCGGCAACTTGCTCGCGCTTGCCGGCGGCGGCGGCGGGGGGGGTAACCTCTTCGACGGCGGGGCGGGCGGCGGCACAAGCGGCGCGACGGGCAGTGGCGGCTCGGTGAGCGGTGGGGGAGGCAGTTAATCGGCAGGGGGAACCGGCGGTATAACTAATGGCGGGAATAATCCCGGCGGGCCGGGTTCCTCTCTTCAGGGAGGAGCGGGAACTTCCCTCATCGGCGCGGGCGGCGGGGGCGGCGGCTTCTTTGGCGGCGGGGGCGGCGGTGTCGCAAGCGGTGCTGTCGGCGCGGGCGGCGGCGGTTCCTCGTTTTCGTCCAGTGTGCCTATAAGCGGTATCAGCGTTCTTCTCCTCACCAATGTTCAGGGTGGTGCAACGAATGGAGCAACAACCGGCCCGGCGAACAACGGCAGTGCCTCGATAACCTATACGGCGGTGGTTGTCCCAGAGCCTGCAAGTTTCGCCATGTTCGTTTTGGGCGGGGCAGGCGTCGCGGGTATGGTTGCGCGGAAGCGGCGGTTGTAACACCCCCGCGAGTTCGCGGAAGTTCGCGCCCAAGAGCCGGGGCGTATTCTTCGCGGAATACGCGCCCGGCTCGCTTTGCTACATTCGCCGGGTATCGCGTTTGTCCCAAACGCGAGGGCGACCGTAGTATCCTAGCGACCGGGTTCCTGTTCGGTTTCGCTACTTGCGTTCGTGTGTGGCGATTGTGGCGCGGGTCGTGGTCGGCGTCGCTGATGTAAAGCCCGTGTTCGGGTACTATGGGTACGCTCCGCGCCATGGCTAGCGAGCGCAATTCGTCCGCGTCTACGGTTATCGCTCTGTTCATGTTTTCCCTTCTTGTTGTGGCGGGCAAATACATGCCCACCATGCCCTTCTTTCTTTCGTTTTCTGCCCCCGTTGAGAGAAACGCGAGCGTTTTCTCGTATCCCGCGCGGAATAATGGGGGCGTCCTCTGACAACCGGGGCGGTTGCAGCTCCGTGCCGGCCTGCTCGCCGGTCTTAGCCCTCGTACCGCCCCCCGCCCCGGCTGAGCAGGTGATCGCGGTAGGCGGGCAGGAACGCGCGGCAGGCGGCGACCGCGGCTTTCGCGGACAGGGCGAGCGGTTCGGGCATCCCTTCCAGGAAGTCGTCCGCTTGCGCGTCGGTGACCCCGCACAGGTAATCGAGTCCGCTTTTGGCGTCCAGGTCGGCGCGGCGGGAGGCGTCGGTCTCGGCGCGCTGCCATTTGCAGAGCAGTTCTATCGCGGCGGCTTCCCCCTCGCTGAGTTCGATGTCGTACCCGCACGGGAAGCGGCTAGGCTCCCATCGGGCTTGTCGCGGCGTGGTTTCGGGGAAAAACGCGGCGTTTGTTCCGGGTGTCATGGTTTTGGCTTTCATCTGTCTAACTGGCTCCTTCGGTGTTCTTGATTTCTTCGTCGGTCGCGCTCATGGCGATGTGGAACCGCGCCGCGACGTATTCGGCGGCGGCGTGGGCGGCTACGCTGAGCAGCTCCTTGCAATCGGGGCCGTCCGCGCAGTAGCGTGCGCGGGCGGGCCCGTCCAGACCGGCGACGAAGCGCAGCTCGTCCCAGGCGAGCCATTCGGCGCGGGCGTCGGGGTCGGTCTCCACGCGGCGGACGCGGCGCAGGGTTTCGATCAACGCCCCTTCCGTGTACGTCAGGTCTTCCTCGAACCCCCAGTCCAGGGCGGCGAGCGTGACCGCGGCCACGGGTGAAAACGAAACGTTTGTCGCGGGCGGCGCAATCTTCGGGGAAAACGCGGCGTTTGTTCCGGGGCCGTTCTGGGTCGCGGCGTGTTATTCTTCTTGATGGTTCGCATCGGTGTCAGTATCCCTTCGTCATCGGTGCGGGCTGAGAACGGCGGGGAGACTTCACCTCCCCGCCGCTCGCCCGCTGTTGGTGCCTCATCGCACGAGAAACCCGTCGCGCCCTCTACCGGGGCTTTGGCTATGATTATTCACACGCGCTACCCCGTCGCTTTTATTTGGCGTCTCTGCCGTCCTTCTCACCGGGGAAATTGACCGCGAACGATTCGGATGCCGCCGTCAGTTCAAAGCCCGGCAGTATCGCCCCCGTCGTTTCCATCTCCGCGCGGGCGGCTTGCATCAGGGCGGCGCGGTCAAGGCGCGTGATCGTCTCCGTGACAAGGGCGTCGGGGCAGACCGCGCGGGCGGTCGCGGTCGCGGCGTCAACGTCGGAGATCGTCAGTCGGGCGGGGACCGCGCGCAGGGTCAGGGTGCCTTGCAAGAGCGTGATCGTCTTGCGGCGGCGGGCGGTCGCTTCGGCGCGGGCGAACTCCTCTAGCTGCCCGCCGTAGAGGTAGAAGAGGCGGGCGTAATCGGCGTCGAGTTCTTCGGCGCGTCGCTTCGCCTGTGCGGTTACGCGGGCCTGCTCCGACCGGATGCCGGCGAGTTTCGCGAGGTGCCAGTTCGCCGCTCTTTCGTCGGAGATCGCGAAGTGTTCCTTGATGAACGCGGCGGTGTCGGCTTCGGTGATCGGCGCGTCGATCGCGTCTTTCGGGGTCGGTTGGTTCGTCGTTTGCATTGTCTTTTCTTTCTTGTCTTGCGTTAATAGCGATTAATCGCCGGGTTAGTCAGGAAGTCGGAACAAATCGCGGCGATTTTTCCTCGCGGCGAAACTGTCCGACTCCCCCGGCTTGGCCGTCTAGATTCGGGCGTACCCTTCGTCATACCGGGCTTACATCAGGTCTTCGTAGTCGGCGACGGTCTCCTCTTCGTGCCGCCGCTCTTGCACCATCGCATAATGCTTGCAGTACCCTTCCTTCTCGAACGCTTCGCAGTCGCATGTCTTCATGAAGGAGACAACCTTATACACCCGGTCCGCGTCCGTGTTGTGAGCGACGATGTACCAGCGGCTAAGATAAGCGGCGTCGGTGTTGGTGATCGTGTAGTCGGCGGCTCGCGCGGTTGCGCGGTCGCGGATAGCGGAGATTCGGGTCTTGAGCATCATGGTCATCGGTTCGGGTTCCTTCGTTCTTGTCTCGCAAAGTCGCAGTACCTGCGACTGCGTTCCCTGCTGATGTACTCGTCGTACAACCAATGTATAACCAAAACAAGTGTTTTGAAAGATTATTGACAAACTTTTTTGTACACTGTATAACCATATATAACCGAACGTGAGGGAGCATGATTGTAAACTATGAACGAAACAAGCAAGGCGAGACCGGCGCAGAAGTGCTTCCGGATGTCAGAGCGGGGCAAAGAATTGCTCGCGGAATTGGCCGAGCGTTTCGGCGTGAACGAAACGGCGGTGGTGGAACTTGCCATCCGTGAGAAAGCGGAACGCGCCGGCATCCCCGCGTTCGACGGGGAGCGGAGCGGAGCGGCGGATTCATCCCGCGTGGGAATGGCGGTGGCATGACAGGCGACGTATCACCAGCGCAACATTCACCGTTGCCATCAAGGAGCGTGACGCCCGCCGACCTGGTGAAGTGGCGCGACGCCGTGCAGAACGCCATGCTCGCCATCGGACGCGCCCGGCTCGAACTCGCGGCGGCTGACCGTTCGCGCCTCGGGACGCTCCTGGGCACGCAGGAGGCGTTGCGGCAGGTATCGTCGGAACTCCACGCGGTCCCACCAGCGGTGCCGTTCAAGGCGTCCGTCCCGCTGTCCCTGACCGACCTCTCCACGCCCGACACGCGCGAGTTGCTAATCGCACTGGAGAACACGCTTGCCATAGCCGAGAAGGTAGATTTCTCGCGAGGGAGAACGCTCCCGGACTCGATACCGACCACGGCTAGCGAATCGCGCGGTACCGACCTGGCTTCAACTCTAGCGAAAATCGTCATGCGGGTGCGTACCGAAGTCCACGGGGCCAGGAGTCTGCACGAGTGACTAGCACCCCGCCCAGGGTGATCACCACGTCGCGCGACCGCTACGGACTCGACGCCGACGGACTCCGCGACCGCCTCGTCGCGATCACGGGCACACAGACCGGCGCGGACGACGCCCTGGCCGCCGTCGCCGAATGGCTCGACACCGCCAAGTACCGTGCGCACAAACTCGCCAAGAAGGCAACGGGCACCTTCGCCGCGAAAACCCGCTCGAAGAAGCGCGTCCGCCTGCGCGGGAAGATCCGCCGCGAAACCGTCCGGACCGGGGCGACCGCCGCCCTGCTCGTGGAACGCCTCTCGGGCCAGATCGAGCGGCGCGTCACCGACTCGGAGTACGTCAGGATCGAGACGGAGGGCGGCGTCATTGTGCGTCGGCGCGTCCTGAAGGAGATCGGGGCGTGAACGCGGGGAAGAAGGAAAGAAGGACGAATAAACCATGCAAGCCTTAGCGATCGAACTGCCCGAAACGGACTACCGCGCCGCGCTCGCCTTCACGCCCGAAGAGCGGCAACGCCTCTTCGCCGTCGCGCTAGCCGCCGCCGAAGCCACACGCTAGGCGGCGTTCGCCGAAGCCGAGGAAGCCGACATACAGGCGGTAGGGCGCGGGCTGGAAGCTGAAGCGCGGGGCGAGACGATACCCGGCGACGTGGCTTTCGCGCAACTCATAGAACAGGCACGGCATGGGCTTAAATGACACCCGGAAGAACGTAACAGGCAAATCAGAAGACGCCGCGCGACCTTCCTTCGTCACGGCCACCGGAGCCGACCGACTCTCAAGGGGCATCGGACCGGCGGGAAGTTTCGCCGGTTTTGGGGGTAAGTGAAAGTAGGTATTCTGATTTTTCACATCAGGGAGGGATGACCACGGGGGAGGCGAGACGCGCTTATCTCCCCCCGCGATAAATCGCATTTACGGGGGCGGGAAAACTCCGCTTCCTTTCACGTTTTAACCCGGCCCGGGCGGGTCTGTTTCGAGAGTAAACGGGCGGTTTTGAGAGGGAATCCGCGCCCTTCCTTGACACGGAAGAGGTCATGGGTTCAAATCCCGTACTACCTATATCACGAACGCGCCCCCGGACAGACTCGTCCGAGGGCGCGTTTTCGCATGCCGACCGGTCGCCGTAGCGTGTATACTACCGGCAATGACTACCCTCAACCTCATCTCGATTGTCAGCTCCGTCATGTCGCTGTTTCTGGGCGTATTCGCTATCGTGCTTTCTCTCGTGCTGTACCGCTGGTCCACCAGTGCCGCTGAACGCAGTCAGGAGGCCGCGCGCAACATTGAGGCGAGCGTTAAGCGACTCGAACAGCTCTTCGACAAGCTTTATTCCGACACGTTCTCGATGGTGAAGGAGACTTACAGCGACATCCGCCAGCACATGTGGCCCGAGGCACGACCGTCGGATCAAGTGGAGGCACTCGCGGAGCAGAAGGCGGACGCGCGAGTCGCCGCCGTGAAGACGTCGCTGGATCTCGAACTAACCCGCCTGCTGGAAAAACAGTCGAACACAGATACCCAACTTCAACTTCTGACCGACGAACTACGCGCGCTCCTGAGCAAGGCGATCAGCGAGACGCAACGCATTGAGGAAGAGTCGCGCGACGAGAGCGTTCGCGAGG
>JAYUUO010000271.1:0-23898 GCA_043754515.1 Armatimonadota bacterium | reverse complement strand
AGCGGTACGCCGGGCACAAACTCTCGGACGCGGTGTACGTCTACAACCGCGAGGATTTCGACGCCGCGCTCCGGGAGAACGTGGTGCCGGAAGACCGGCTTTTCGCCACGCGCGGCATCGGCATCTCCGCCCGCGAGCAGTTCGACCCCGACTCGGTGCCGCGGGCGGAGCGGGACGCGTTCCGGGCGGAAATCGGCGCGGGCGCGGGCGCGCCGATCCTGTCCGTGGTCGGCGAGATGTTGCCGCGCAAGCGGCAGTTCGACGCGATACGGGCGATGCCGCGCATAGTCGCCGCGCACCCCGACGCCCTGCTCGTGCTGGTGGGCGACGGGCGGATGTTGGACGCGAACACGGCACTGGCGCGGTCGCTCGGCGTTTTCGAGAACTGCCGGTTTCTAGGGTTCCGGCGCGACGTGAAGCGTATACTGGCGGCGTCCACCTTGTTCGTATTCCCATCGAAGCAGGAAGGCTTGCCGTGCGCGATTCAGGAGGCACTCGCGATGCGCCTGCCGACCGTCGCGACCGACGTGCGCGGCAACTGCGAACTGGTCGAGACCGCGAACGGGCGACTGGTGCCGCTCGCGTCCCCAGACGCGCTCGCGGACGCGGTGTGCGAACTGCTCGCGCTACCCCCGGACGACCGCCGTACCATGGGCGAGGCCGGACGCGCGAAGATGCTGAATCGGTACGAGCGGGAGCTATGCGTCGCCGAGTGGCTGGACCTGTATAAGGTCGCGGACGAGCGGCGGCGGGCGCGGCGGGCATGATCGCCTTCGTCACCGGGGCGACGGGTTGCGTCGGGTACGCCCTGTGCCGCCATCTGCTCGCGCACCCGTCGTTCCGCGAGGTTCGCGTGCTGACGCGCGGCGTACCTGATGTGCCCCCCGGCTGCCGCGCTTTCGCCGGATCACTCGATGACACCCGCGTTCTCCTGGCGGGGTGCGAGGGCGCGGGCGTCGTGTACCACGCGGCGGCACAGGTGCATTCACCCGACGCGCCCGAGTCCGACTTCGAGCGGGTGAACGTGGGCGGCACGACGAAACTGTTGCAAGCCGCGACCGAGGCCGCCGTCCCGCGTTTCGTCTATTTCAGTACGGTGGCCGTCTTCGGGGAGGAGACCCCGCCCGAAGGGATCGCCGAGACCGCGCCCCCCGCCCCGGCGACGCCTTACGCGCGGACGAAACTGCGCGGCGAACTGCTGGTACAGGAGTGGGCGGCGCGGACCGGTGGCCTGGGCGTGATCCTGCGGCTCGCGACGGTATACGGGGCGCGCGATCGGGGCAACATGGCGCGGATGGAGTCGGCTATTCGGCGCGGGCGATTCGTGCTACCGGGGGGAGGGATGAACCGCAAAACGTGTGTCGCGGTGGACGTCGCCGCCACTGCCGCCGTGAACGCCGGACTGCTGGCGGACGTCCCGACGGACCTGCCGATCATCGTCGCCGATCCGGGCGGTGCGCGAACGCTCCGCGAGATAGCCGTAGGGATGGCGTCGGACAACGGGCTAAAGGACGGCACCGCGCCGCGCTCCGTGCCGCTACCCCTTTTGCGCGTCGCCGCGCGGGGGATTGAGGCCCTGTGGGGCGTCCTGCGACCGGGTGCGCCGCCGCCACTCACCGTCGCGCAGGTAAACCGGCTCGCGTCGGACAACGTGTACCGGATTGATCGGATGCGGACGCTACTGGGGTGACGGGGGGGGCACGCGCGGCTAGCCGAACGGAATCACGGCTAGGGCAGACGTGAATGTTTTTAAGGCGTTACTCCCAGTCGGATCCTCCAAACAGGCACGCCCGAACCGGCACATGAAACGAATTTCGGGCGTCACTCCGGCGAAGCTCGGGCGACACGGTGGTGACTCCAACACGTTGACGCCGTTGCTACCGACGATGTATACTCCCGTATCCTAACCATTAATGGCTGAGAAAGCATCTAATCATGGCAATACGATTCATTGATCTTTTCTGTGGTATTGGTGGATTCCACTTCGGGGCCGAGCAAGCATTACAAAGCAGAGGGTTAAGTGCCGACTGCGTCTTCTCTTCCGACATTGACGAAGACGCAAGACGTGCTTATGCGGCGAACTTCGGGAGAGTTCCCACCGGCGATATCACCAAGGTGGACGAGAGAGATATACCTGATCACGATTTGCTACTGGCGGGTTTTCCTTGTCAACCCTTCAGCATCATGGGTGATTCGAGAGGCTTCGAGGACACGCGAGGAACATTGTTTTTTGATGTCGCGCGGATTCTCGAAGCAAAAAAGCCCGTTGCTTTCGTGTTGGAAAATGTCAAGCAACTCGCTTCACATGATGAAGGACGGACACTAAGCCGAATCCTGGAAACACTGGATACACTTGGCTACAACCACACACATCGTGTTCTGAACGCTTTGAACTTTGGGTTACCTCAAAAACGTGAGCGCATCTTTATAGTCGGTTTCCGCGAGAAAGTGTCCTTCGCTTGGCCACTATCGCCAGTTCCGATGAAACCTTTGTCTGACCTTCTGGAAACAGATGTTGATGACTGCCACTTCGCTTCGGAGCATATTCGTCAGCGCAGACTCGAACAGTGCGAGCCTTCCAAAGAGCCTACTATTTGGCACGAAAACAAAGCAGGGCATGTTAGTGCATATCCTTACAGTTGTGCGCTGAGGGCGGGAGCCAGTTATAATTATCTCCTCGTCAACGGCGAACGCCGCCTGACATCCCGCGAGATGTTGCGCCTACAAGGATTTCCCGATTCATTCAGAATCGCCTGCACCCACAGTCAAGTGAGAAAACAAGCGGGGAATGCGGTTCCTGTCCCAATGGTACGTGCTGTCATAGAAAGAGTTATAGATGCCTTGGAGTGGGCGGAGCAACCCACTTATTATATAGAACCGCTCACCAAACAGGGCTACATGGCGATAGAGAAACGGAGCGACTATGGAACCAAAACTCCGTACAGCGGATAAAATCAAATCTCCTTACCCACTCGGTCAGTTTCCACGCGACACAGTGATACGCATCGCTGGAAGCATCGTCTATCTCCTCTATACCCGGAGTGATGCCAGCCTCGAAGGTCGCGATTGGGAGGAGATATTCGCACGGGCAATCAATGCGGAGTGGAAGCCGTCGAACATCGGTCTCGATGATATTCAGTTAGGCAACTGTTGCTGGAGTGCCAAGACGGTCAAGCAAGCACACCCTGCCGCCGCGCGACGTATCCGCCTAATTTCGGGGCGCAACTCGCTTGATTTTTCATACAATGAGAGTGACGCACGTAAACTCCCGCCCGCCGAAGTCGGTCAACACATTCTTGGTATCTGGAACACGCGGGTTTCTTCTCTTCGGCAACGTTTTGCTCATTGTCGTACCGTAGTTCTCATCAAAGGCGATAATCTGAGCGAGTGCGCCCTCTTCGAGTTCGAGACTTTACGGTTTGAACCCGAACTCTACAAATGGGAGTGGAACAAGCGCGGCAACTTGGAGGATAAGGACGCCATCGGTCAGCACAAGTTTACCTGGCAACCCCACGGCGCACAGTTCACTATCATCGAAGAAGTGCCGCCCAATCGAATCGCTTTCCAGCTACGACTGCCTGAGAAACAGCCTATGGATGTCACCTTGGGCACTATCGGGTTCGACGCTACTTGGGTGACGATCCTTTAGAATCCGTCTCGAAGAATGGCAGGCAGTGGCATAGTCTTTCACGATTGCACGAAGCAACGATTTGAACTCCTCCGGGTAACGGCAGTACTCGCAAATCCCACCGGCCTGCTGAACGACTGCGGCGCGGACCGCCTCGGAAACGACTGCCATGACGTGACTATTCCGGCTGTGTTCCGAGCATCGCCATCGCCTCGCGGAAGGAGATGCCGCGTAGTTCCGCGATCGCGGCGACGATTTCCAACCTTTGCGTGTTGTTGTGATCACGCTGCTCTATGAGCGACAAAAAACGCTCTCGTTCGGGTGGGGAAAGTGTCCCTGCATCGCTCCGGCGGCACAGGGCGCGATACTCATCGGTCTGTTCCGCCGGGAACCATGTTCGCAGACGCCCAGCAACTCGCTTTCACGACTCGGCAACGCGAGCGGACGGCGTTCCACCTCGCGCCGATCCAAGTGAAGCACGGGCTTGCCGACGCACCTGTACGTGTTCCGCGGGCATGTAGGACGGGGGAGCGGGGCGAGGACACGGATGCGACGAGCCTGGTGCCCCGACCACGCGACGCTTCATCACTTCCCGTAACGCTTCTGCTCGACGGCGAGCGTGACCATCTTCTCCCACGTTGGAACACGGGCGCGTTTCGTGAACACGTCGTAGCGGTTCTGCTCGATCTTGTCTAGTATCCGCGAATAGAGGACGCGGGCGAGCCGCACGGGGAGTTGCGCGTAGCGAGGTAGGTAGGGAATCCCAGCGTCGGCGTGCTCGTATATGTGCCGGGTGCGCTCCATCTCGAATTGGAGCAAGGCGATCACGTTCTCCGTCACGCGTCCGTCCCGGATGTCGCCCTCGGTCACGCCGAACCGCTCCATGTCTTCAAGGGGCAGATAGATACGTCCGCGCCCGGCGTAGTCCTCGCCGACGTCGCGCAGGAAGTTGGTCATCTGCATACCGAGGCCGAGCGCGGACGCGTGCGAGACGCTGGCCGGATCATCGCAACCCACGAGTCGGCACATTATCAGGCCCACCACGCTCGCGGAGCCATATGTATACTTCTGCAGATCCTCGAACGTCTGGTAGCGTGAAACTGTCAAATCCATCTCCATTGCGTCCAGGAAATCGTGCATGTAGCGGGACGGAACTTCGTACCGCCGCGCCGAGTCCGCCCACGCCGCTAAAACGGGGTGTTCGGAGGAGCCGGTCTTGATCGCGTCCGCCGTCGCGTCGCGCCACTGTCGCAGTTTATCCGCCTGCTCCTCGACCGTCCTGTCGCCGGGGTTATCCACCCATTCGTCCGGGTAGCGTACCCAGGCGTACAAGGCGTGGACGGCGGGGCGGACATCGGCAGGGAAGAAGCCGGACGAGAAGTAGTAGGTCTTGCCGTAGTGCGCGTTGATCTTGCGGCAGTGCTCGTAGGCGGCGACAAGCCCCGGCTCAACGCCAGCTACAGATTCACGGAGCAGGGAAAACTCCCCGTCCTCGCACCGCGCGCCTCCCGTCTTCGGGAACGGCAACCGGCCGGTCGCCGCTGACCACGCCTGATGAACCTTCCCCTTTATCCCCGTTAACGCCTGCATAAAACCGCTTCGCTCCCGTTCAATCGCGACGACCGTGAAATGAACGGCCTCTACGCGCACTAGTTATACCCGTGTTGCCGGAAAATAAGTTACCGGGGTCGGGAAGGGGTGCTAGCCCCCTCGGCTCTTTTGAATCTCAACAAGGCGGGGCGGCGAATAGTTCGCGGATTTTGCGGGCGGCTATTTATTAAAGGGGGGCTAGACGGTAGGTCGTCGGGGCGTGGCGTGGTAATCGGGGGCGACGCGCATGCATAACACGATGATGGAGGAATTGGCACGGGACAACCTGCTAATAGTTCGGAGGCTAAGTGCCAAGTACTCAGGGGGCTAGGCGGCGCATGTGAAGGCTTACGACGGTCGGAACCGCTGATGCTTGTCGCGCCATGCTTGTTTACTCCCGATCAATTATAACCGATTCGCGCAATGTCCGTGCGG
Organism: Armatimonadota bacterium; assembly: GCA_043754515.1. Taxonomy (GTDB): domain Bacteria; phylum Armatimonadota; class Armatimonadia; order Armatimonadales; family Armatimonadaceae; genus JACMIU01. Next base: position 18,245 of record JAYUUO010000271.1, on the reverse strand, counting down.
TGGCCTGCCGCCGCGCTTTGTCCGCATTCTTCAAACCCATCCGCGCCACCTCAATGGATTCAAGCACGCTCTCCAATACTTCGTCGGACGCGCCATTCCGAAGCGCATGGTAGACCGCCGGTATGTAGGAGCGGTATTCGTCCCGTGCTTCATCCACTCCGTGGACGCCGATGGGGTCCCAAACCTCCCACAGAATCCGGTCAATCTGGTCCCAGTCGCCGTGTAGATGCAATGCCTCGTGGTCAGTTGTTGTCATAAGGTGTCTTCCTGCGGTTCGGCCATAGCGGGAACGCGAGTTGAAACCCGCGTTCCCGCTATGGCCGAACCGCGCTCCGTAACTACCTTTCGCCCATCGCGCGCGGGATCGCGCCCTCATACGCGTCGTGTAGCGACGCGAGTGTGACGTCCACCAGCCCCGCGACGTCCAGCCGGTCCGTTTTCTTCACCTGCCCGAGGAACAATGCCTCAATGCCGTGCTGCTCCGCGAGATCGAGCAGGGCGTTCTGGTTCGCCCCGTCCGTCACCGAGACGATCACGCGCGACGCGGCCTCCCCGAACAGGATCGCGCTCCAGGGTTGGTCCACGCTGGTCTCTGGGTCGGTAAACTCGGCGACCGCGAAGCGCACCTCCGCGCCCCGGTTCCCGGCGAGGCACGACTCCGCGATAGCGACAAGCGTGCCGCCGTCCGAACAGTCGTGCGCCGAATGGAGCAGGTTCGCCGCGATCGCGGCGCGGGTGACGGCCTGAACACGCAGTTCGCCGCCCAGGTCAAGACTCGGCTTGCCCGCGTCCTGCCCATGGATCAGCGACAGATACTCGCTCCCCGCATAGCCCGTGACGCCGCTCGAACCGGTCGGACGGAGCAGGTAAAGCAGGTCACCATCGTTCTTGAAGTCCATCGTACACGGCGTTACGCCCGCCGCGAACACGCCGACCATGCCGACTGTCGGGGTCGGGTATATCGCGCCGTCTGGGGTCTCGTTATAAAACGAGACGTTGCCCGATACCACCGGTGTCCCGAACGCCTCGCAGGCGGCCGCCATGCCGCGTACCGCCTGCGTGAACTGCCAAAACCCGGACGGCTTCTCGGGCGACGGGAAGTTGAGGCAGTCGGTCACCGCCTTCGGGGTCGCGCCGACGCACGATAGGTTGCGGGCGGCTTCAGCGACGGCGAGTTGCGCCCCGGTAAACGGGTCGAGGTAACAGAAGCGCGGGTTGCAGTCGGTCGTGAGCGCGATCCGCACCCCGTTCGCCTCGCGCAACGACAGCACGGCGGAGTCCGCGCGGCCTGGCAACACTTCGGTCTGCGTCTGCACCATCGTGTCATACTGCTCCCATACCCAGCGTTTGGACGCGATAGTCGGCGAGCTGAGGAGGCGCAGTAACACCGCGTTGTAATCGTCCGGCTCGGGCAGGGTTGTTAGGTCGGCGGACTGAACGCGGGCTATGTAATCCGGCTCGGCGGCGTCGAGGTAGTAGGTCGGGCAGTCGTCGGCGAGCGATTTGGCGGGAATGTCGGCTTTGACCACGCCGTTATCGCGCACGACCACGCGCCCGGTGTCGGTGACATGGCCGATATACGCCGCGTTTAGACCCCATTTATGGAACACCGCGGCGACTTCCGCCTCGCGCCCCTTTTCGACAACGGCGAGCATCCGTTCCTGCGATTCGGAGAGCATCGTCTCGTACGCGGTCATGCCGGACTCGCGGCGCGGAACGGCTTGGACGTCAATATCCATCCCGAGCGCGCCCTTCGCCGCCATTTCGGAGGTGCCGCACGTCAGGCCCGCCGCGCCCATGTCTTGGATGCCAACAATGCCGCCGGTCGCGAGTGCCTCAAGCGTCGCCTCGATCAGCAACTTCTCGGTGAACGGGTCGCCGACCTGCACGTTCGGGCGTTTCGCCTCGCTCTCCTCGGTCAGTTCGACGCTGGCGAACGTCGCGCCGTGAATCCCGTCGCGCCCGGTCGCGGAGCCGACATACAGCACCGGGTTGCCGACGCCGGACGCTTTCGCGGACGCGATCTTGTCGCGGCGCACAATGCCGACCGACATAGCGTTCACGAGCGGGTTGCCGTTGTAGCAGGGGTGGAAGTAGATCTCGCCGCCGACGGTCGGTACGCCAACGCAATTTCCGTAGTCACCGACGCCCTTTACGACGTGCTCAAACAGGTACCGGTTGCGCACCGCGACCGGATCATCCCCCGTGATCGGGCCGAACCGGAGCGAGTCGAGGTTTGCGACCGGACGCGCGCCCATCGTGAAGATGTCGCGCAATATCCCGCCCACGCCGGTCGCCGCGCCCTGGTACGGCTCCACGGCGGACGGGTGGTTGTGCGACTCCATCTTGAACACGATGCCGAAGTCGGTGCCGTCGAGCGGCACGACGCCCGCGTTTTCGAGTTCGCCGCTCTCCTGCGCCTCTTTGTATTGCGCGAACGCTTTGAGCACGGGGCGCGAATACTTGTAGCCGCAATGCTCCGACCACATCACGCTGTACATGCCGATCTCGGTGTAGGTCGGGACGCGCCCGAGGGCGCGGACGATCCCGGCATATTCGGAGTCGTTCAAGCCCATCGAGCGGTAGACTTCGGGGGTGACGGTCGGTTCGGTGCGGTCGGTTGCGCTAGCCACGGGGTTGGATCCTGTTCGCGAGTTTGGTAGGTTTAGCGAGTTATGTGAGTTGTGTGGTGAACCGGGTTGGCTCGCCGGTTCTCATTCCCATTGTACCGCGTGCGCTGGGGCGGCAGATTTGTTGGGTGGGAGAGGGGGCACGACTACCGCGGGCGGCAGGGGGGGAGATGTAACGACCACAAACACGCCACCCTAAAGAAGGGCCACCCGCCACCCGATGCAAGCACTCTTCTCCTCACCGGAAGCCCGACTCTAGTTAGGGGTTACGCGGTTGATGGGTTCCGCCGCCGTGTTCGTCCGTTCCACCCGCAAGTGGATACCCAGCGTCCGGCACGCAGCGCCTATACAGGCGAGACTCGTTTCGCCGAGCAGGTAATCGTCAAAACAAGTTTTGACTGTACGCGTTTTGCCGATGACGTGGGTTTCAACCCGCGTTCCCGGTGCCGGGTTTCAACCCGCGTTCCTTGACGAACCGCATAACGCCTATCTAGTAGTCCATCGCCCCTAAATCGTCGGGCAGCCCGAATCCGCCTGCTCCCACCAGCGGCACGAACGCGACCGCGCCGAGATCGCGCGTCGTCACCGCGTCGCCCCCGTCGCTCGCCTTCGTGAGTACGAGCAGACGTTGGGGCTCGCCGTCACGCCCGACCGGTAGCACGAGTCTGCCGCCCGGTTTGAGCTGGCGCGGGAGTTCGGGGGGCACCGTCGGCGCGGCGGCGGCGACCAGGATCGCGTCGTAGGGTGCTTCCTGTTGCCAGCCGCGCGAGCCGTCCGCGACGAGTAGGCGGACGTTCGTCACGCCGAACGCGCCGAGAGCCGCGCCCGCCCGCGCCGCTAGCGTGGGTATGCGTTCGACGGCGACGATCTCCCGCGCGAGGAGCGACAGCACGGCGGTCTGGTAACCCGAACCGGCCCCGATTTCCAGCACAGTCTCGGCACCGGTTAGCGCGAGTGCCTCGCTCATCAGTGCGACGACATACGGTTGCGAAATGGTCTGCCCCTCGCCGATCGGGAGCGCGGAGTCGGCGTACGCGCGGCTGTAGGCGTCAGTTGCGGGCGGAATAAAGCGGTGGCGCGGGACGCGGCGCAGGGCGTCCAGCACGCGCGGGTCGCGGATACCCCGCGCCTTCAGATGTTCGGCGATCATCCGCTCCCCGGCGGCCACCCAGCGTTCGTCGTCCGGCTCCGGGGCGGGAAGGGTCAATGTGCATTCCATAAGGCGACCTTTGTTCGTGTTCGTATCGTGGCAACCGCACGGGCGGGTGCTGGTGTCGCCGCGTCCACCTGGGCGGTGGTTGTCCGGGCAGCGTTCGTGTTCGTACTGGCGGTTCGCGGTACGGTTGCAGGCGCGGTGTGCGCGGCGGGCGCGGGCGCGGCGGCGGAGCGGAACCGGGGCATGACCCACAGCGCGTATAGGTTCACGCCGAAGAGCGACGCGCCGAGCAACGCCCAGGCCGCGTTCCGTCCAACCGGGTTCGGCAGGTAGCGGCGTAGAAACGCGTCCATCCCGCCCGCCATCAGCACGCCGAACGGCGCGAGTAGCACAAAGAAGTATCGGCCCTGCGGCGTGTAGTGTTTAAAGTTATATTGGCAGTACACGAGCAACACCCACGCCACGAATACTCCGGTCGTCGCCCAGATCGCGCGTTCGGCGGGGTAGCGCGGGAGCAGTCGGCGCAGACGCGCGATCACGCCGATCAACGCCGCGAGTTGTGCCGCGAACAGCGCGACATACACCGCGCTAGGGAGCGGATGCGCCATCGCGTCGAATATCCCCCAGAACGACAGCCAGCCCCGGTCCAGTATCGAGATCAGGTACCGCCAGGGTGCCATGTGGTAGCGCGGTCCGATCACGGCGTAGCCCGGTTGCACCCCGTCCCAGAGTCGGTCGGCGGCGCGGGCGCGGAGCGGGTCGCCGAAATGCCGGACGTTGTAAGCGAACCACCAGCCCCACGCCGTGACGACGGCGGCGAGCAAAGCGGCGAAACGCGGGAACCGCGCGGCGACCGCGTCTCGGGAGGCGGGGGGTGGTGTCGGGAGCAACATCCCCGCCCCGATAGCCAGGATGAGGCCCGCGCAGGTGATCTTGCTACCGACGGCGACCACGCACCAGAAGACGAGCCACGCGAACCGGCGTCCGGAGAAGCCGCGCCGGAGGCATTCGTAAAGCAGGGCGAGTGTCGCGGCCGCGCCGAGCGCGGCCAGATTCTCGTTCGTGACCGCGCCGGACACTGAAGCGCGCATCGGCACGAGCGCGACTAGCAAGCCCGCGCAGACCGCCGCGCCGCGCGACAGGCGCGACTGGAGCGCGGCGCGGTACGCGAACCAGACGGTGCCGACACCCATCAAGACGCTCAGTACGCGGGCCGCACGTGCGCCGCCCGCGGCCCCTAGAACTGGATACGCGGCGCGGAAGACGAGGGCGGCGAGTCCGTGATATAACGGCAGGTGAATTGACGTATCGAACGGCGGGCGGTAGGGCGGTAGCGTGAACGGGTTCTCTGCCATGAAGCGGGTCACGGCGAGGTGCGAGCCTTCGTCGGCGTGGAAGTTCGACCAGCCCGACGAGCCGCCGGCTTCGCCCACCGGCGGCGGGGTGGCGAACGCCCACGCGAGACCCAGCACGAGCGGCAGTAGGAGCAGGAGCAGACGCGCCGTAGTCGCCCCGTGGCTACCTGCGCCAGGCGTTCGGGGCCGGGGGGACGTTGCCTCCGATCTGTTAACCGTTAGCCGTTTCACTCGTCATCATCCGCGGTGAGTGTACCGCGAAAATCGGGTGCCACCCGCCTTCAAATTATGGAAACCTTGCGCGGCCTCTGGCACGTTATCGGTGCCGAACTTAAGCCTATCGAGCTGGTCGCCGCCGCGACGTCCCTGCTGTGCGTTTACCTCACGGTCAAGAACAACATCTGGAACTGGTTCTGGGGGCTGATCGGGTGCGTGCTGTACGGCTACATCTTCTTCGCGGTGTCGCACATCTACGCGAACGCGGGCTTGCAATTCTTCTACTTCGTCCCGATGCAGTTCCTCGGCTGGTATGTTTGGTTGAAGGGCAACCCCCAGAAGAACGACGCGCTCCCGGTGACCGCGCTCTCGACCCGCGCCCGCTTGTTCTGGATCGCCGCCACGCTCGCGCTCACGGTCGCGCTCTACTTCGGGCTGCCGCCCGTCGTCGCCGCGTTCCATCTCCCGCCGCAGGTTTTGTCGTGGATGGACTGTCTCACGACCGGGCTTAGTATTTCGGCGCAGTATTTGCAGACGTACAAAAAGTTCGAGAACTGGATACTCTGGATCGTCGCCGACCTTATCTACACGTTCTACATCTTCCCGCAGCTCAAGATGCCAGTGACGACGGGGTTGTACGCGGTGTTCACGGTACTCGCGGTGATCGGCGCGCGGGACTGGTACCGGTTGATGCGCGCCTCCCCGTCGCATGTCCCCCCAACGACTCCCGATCCTATATAAAGCGTCGCCCATCCTGCCCCCGGTTGTTTCGCGTTGGGGGCAACGGTAGGACGATTGCATCCTAGTTTGGCTGCTTGTTTAACGAGCAGGTACGGACGGTGGGGGGCGAGTGGTGGGGTGACGCGGGTGAGAGAGGGCGCGGTACAATGGCAGTGCCACTTACATCATGCTGTCTCCCCTCGCGCTTCTCTGGTTCTTGCCCATCGGCGGCGTCATCACCCTGCTCTACCTGCTGAAGCAGAAGCGGCGCGACGTCCTCGTCCCGTCCCTGTTGCTGTGGGAGCAGGTGCTGTCGCCCGCCGCGTCCGCCGCGCCGTTCCAGCGGCTCCGCGTTGACCCGCTCCTGCTCCTGCAACTCCTCGCGGCACTGCTACTGTGTCTCGTGCTCGCCCGCCCGTTTGTTAGCGGTGCCGCGCCGGGCGGTAAAACGAACGTGCTCGTGATAGACGCTTCCGCCTCAATGAATGCCACCGACGTTCCCGGCGGACGGCTCCAGGCGGCGGTCGGCAAGGCGCGCGAGATCATCGCCGCGCACGGCGCGTCCGACACCCTCGCCGTCGTACTCGCGGGGACGCGCCCGGTCGTCCTCGCGCCGCTTACGGACGATAAAGGGCGGCTCCTGGCCGCGCTCGATAGGGTCGTACCGGGCGAGGGTGTTAACGGCCCCCGCGAAGCGTTGGTACTCGCCGGGTCACTCGCCGGGTCGCGCCCGGATGCCCGCGTGACGCTGATCACCGACGGCGTGTTCGCCCGCCCCGATGAACTGTCTCTCGGCGGGGCGCGCCTGTCCGTCGTCTCGGTCGGGCGGGGCGGCGCGAACGTCGGGATCACCGCGTTCGCCGTGCGCGAGCAGGGTAGCGCGGGCGAATTGCAGGCGTTCGTGACGCTGGAGAACGCCGACGCGAAGCCGCGTACCGTGCCGCTGACGTTCCTGCTCGGCGACGCCGTGGTCGAGGCGCGGGAGGTCACGATCCCCGCCAGCGAGAGTCAATCGCTCGTGGTCCCGCTCGCGTCCGCCGACATCCCGACTGGCGCGGACTTTCTGACGGCGCGGATCGAGTCGCCCGACGATCTGGCGGCGGACAACGAAGCGTTCGCGGCACTCCCGAGCCGCGAACAGATCCGGGTGCTACTGGTATCCGGGAGCGACGACCCGTTTTTAGAGCGTGCCCTGACGCTCGCCGCCCGCGTCCGGGTGGAACACATCGCCCCGGATGCGTTCGCGGCGAAGGACGTAGCCGGGCACGACCTGACCGTCTGGGATAGCGACGTCGTGCCGCCCGCCGATCTGCCGCCGGGGCGGTACCTGTTCTTCGGCGCGGTGCCGGTCGGCACCGTTTCGCCCGTACTCGCGCGGGGCACCGATCTCGAATCGCCGCCCGTGCTCGACTGGGATCGCGCCTCACCCCTGCTCCGGTTTACGGATCTGTCCGGAGTGCGCGTCCGCGACGCGCGGGGCGTAACTACCGCGCCGTGGGCGTCGGTCGTGGTCGAGAGTAAGGCCGCGCCGCTGATGGTGGCGGGCGAGCGCGGCGAGACCCGCGCCGTTTATGTCGCCTTCCGCCCGACGAAAAGCGATCTGCCGCTACGGGTCGCGTTCCCGGTGTTCGTCGCGAACGCCGTGACGTACCTCGCCGGGCACGCCGAGGAGGGCCGCGTCCTGCATCCCGGCGACCCCGAATCGCTCCTGCCCGGCTCCCGCGTGACGGCTCCCGGTGGGTCCGTCTCAGGTAAGGGCGGGGGCGACGCGTCCGGCCTGACGTCAATCGCTGACCGGCCGGGAATCTACACCGTCACGGGCGCGGACGGCGCGCGGAGCCGCTTCGCCGTGTCGCTCCTGTCCCCGGCGGAGACGCGTATCACGCCCGAGCCGTCGCCCCCGATCACGATCATCGGAGCCGGGAGCCGAGTGGACGATCCCGCGAAGCCGCGCCAGGTGCCGCGCGAGTGGGGCCTGATTTTCGCGGTGCCGCTGCTGGTGCTACTCTGCGCCGAATGGTGGCTGTTCTATCGGCGTCGGTGAGGCCGCGTTGCCTTGCCGGGCGTGCCCGGTACCTCACCCCGCTAGCCCGCCGCGAGACCTCACCGCCCGGACTTGGTATCATGTCTTCTATGGCACGAAAGTTTGTGATCAGCCCGACGAAACTCCGGATCTGGTACCGCTGCCCCGCCGAATACCGGCTGGAGTATATAGACAAAATCGGGCGGTTCTACCACCGGGCGCGGGCCGGGTTCGCGTTCGGGCACTCCCTGCACCGCGTCCTGGAGACGTTCCACACGGCGGGCGGCGCGGCGAGCGTGGACGCCGAGTCGCTCGGCGCGACCCTGGACGACTCGTGGATCGCGAAAGGCTACGCGGGCGAGACCGAGGAGACCGCGTTCAAGGAAGAGGCGACCCGCATCCTGACCGACTACCACGCTGCCGAGGTAGCGCGGTCCGAGACGGCGCGGGTGGAGGCGGAAGCGAGCGGGACACCGCCGCCCGAGCCGCCGCGCCTGTTCCTCGCCGAAAAATCGCTCCGCATTGACCTGACGCCCGACGTCGCGCTGACGGGCCGCGTTGATCGCGTGGACGAACACCCGGCACTCGGCGGCGCGTTGGAGATCGTTGATTATAAATCGGGGCGGTTCGAGGTGACGCCTGAAGACGTGTCTGAATCTCTCGCCATGAACACGTACCAGGCTATTTTGAAGTCGAAGCATCCCGACCGGCGCGTTTACGCCACCATCGTCGCCCTGCGCTCCGGCACGTCGGCGTCGCACGAGATGGGCGAGGACGAGCGGGAGGCGTTTCTGGCGGAGGCGACCGAAACCGGCGAGACGATCCGTAACAAGGACTGGGAGGGCGTGTTACCTGTCCTCAACGATCACTGCCCCTACTGCGACTTTTTGCCACACTGCGAGAAGTTCTGGGCGCGGGAGAAGCGTCGGCAACGCTAGCCACGCTCCCGCCGCCGTGGTCGTCCGATTACCCTTAACAAAAAATGCCTTGCCTTCTATTCTTCCCATGTCGCCATCAGGTGGCACCCAAACACGGGTTTATCCCGGAAGGAAAGTAGAGATGCAACGGATCAATTCGGTGGAACGGATGGCTCACGCCGTTCGTGTCGGTAGTTTCTCGTGTCTGTGCGCGTCGGCGGTGCTGGCCGGCGCGTCGTCCCCCGCGTCCGCCCGCCCCGTGACGGCGCAGGTCATCATGTCGAATCTGAATAACCCGCGCGGGCTGGCGTTCGCGCCCGACGGCTCGCTCTATGTCGCCGAGTCGGGTACCGGCGCGGTCGGCACCGGCGTCGCGAACCCGGCAACCGTGCTCGGGATCTCGGGCGATACGTCCGCCTACGGCGCGACCGGCTCGGTCAGCCGCTACGCAAACGGGGTGCAGACCCGCGTGTTGTCCGGTCTGCCCTCGCTCGCGGTCAACACGAGCGGTGGTCCGACACAACCGGCGGGCAATGGCGCGATCGGCCTGGACAGCATCCTGTTCGTCGGGGATCAGGCGTACGGAGTGATCGGCTCGCCGGGCGCGGGCAACGAGCGCACCGCGCTGAACAACTCGGCGACCACGAACGGCGTCGCGGGCAGCCCCGGCAACAACTTCGGACGGCTCGTCCAGTTGAACATGGGCGCGAATCCCGGCATCAACTACCTGGCTGATTTCGTGCCCATGGAGACGAACACGAACCCGGACGGCGGCGACGTCAACTCCAACCCGTATAGCCTGATCGCGGCAACGGGCAGTGGGATGAACGTCCTGGACGCGGGCGCGAACGCTCTGTGGAAAGTCGGGACTGACCTGACCACGGTCAGCCTCGCGGCGGTTTTCCCCGCCCAAGCCAACCCGTTGTTCGACCCGAAAAAGCCCGCGAATGGTGGGCCGTTCTATCAGGCAGTGCCGACGGCTCGCTCTACGTGTCGAACTTGGGAACATCGCCGGGTGGTGGGCAGGTGCTCCGCCTGACCAACGTGACGGTGCCGGAAGCGGGGACGGGGTGGCTCGCGCTCCTCGCCGCCGCGCCTATCGGACTGGTCATAGCCCGTCGCCGCAAGGGGTAGTAGCGGTTCCCGCGCCCGACCGCATCAGCGCGGCCGGACGCGGGATTGTGTGAGGTGATGTCGGGTCGCGGCATCGGTCCCGCGAACCCGTCAGCCGAGAATGTCGTCCCAGTCGGGGGCGTCGAGCGGAAAGAGTAGCCTGACTTCCAACTGCCCCCGCCAAGTCTCGCCCTCGATCCGGGCGCGGTGGGCTGGGAACGGTCACGCCAGAAGTGGCATTCGGGGAAGAGAGGGCGACACGCGAAGACACGCCCCACCGCGCCCGGCTCAAGGCGTGGGTGACCGCGGCGGACATCAGTACGCGCACTGTGAGGAAACTAACCAAGGCGACCGGGCGAATCCCTTGTACAGTAGGCGTGAAAATCCCCCATGCCAACATCGTCACCTATACCGCCGATCCCCCGAATTATCCGTCGCATCCTTCTGCTAACCGCCCTCGTCGCGCTCCCACTCATGATCCCGACGCCCCGCGCCCTCGCGCAGACGCCCGGCAGATCGTGGGTCGAGAAGGCCAGCGCGTCCGTGCCCGCCACCGGGCAGAAGCGGCTCGCGCTGATCCTCGGCAATACGCACTACGGTGGCGAGAACGGACTTAAGAACCCGGAGAACGACGCCCGCGACATCGCCAAAACTCTGGGCACGCTCGGCTTCACGTCAACCGTGCTACTCGATGGTTCGCTGGATCAGATGAGCGACGCCGTGCATGCGTTCGCGGACGCCATCCGCGCCGCCGGTTCAGGCTCGGTCGCGATGCTGTACTACTCGGGGCACGGCATCCAGGTCAATGGCGAGAACTACCTCGTGCCGATCGGCTTTGCCATGCCCACCAATGACCGCGACATGGGACGGCACGCGCTGTCGGCGCAGACGGCACTTGACGAAATGCAGGGGGCGAACGCGCGGGTCAACATCGCGGTGCCGGACGCGTGCCGCGACAACCCATTCGCGACAAAAGGCCGTAGCCTGGGCGGTGGGCGGGGTCTGGCTAAACTCGAAGCGGCGGGGATGCTGATCGCGTACGCGACGGCGGCGGGCACCACGGCGAGCGATAACGCGGGTGGGCGGAATGGCCTGTATACCGCCTCGCTCCTGACGTTCCTGCGCAAGCCGGGGATGCCGCTGAACACGGTCTTTTCGCGGACGCGCAAGGCGGTCTACGAGGCGAGCGGCAAGAAGCAGTTCCCGTACGTGTACGACGGCCTGATTGACGGCGACGAGTTCTGCCTGATGCCGGGCGACGCGGCACCCGCACCGCACCCGGTGACTGAAGCGGCGAACGCGAGCGTGCTGGACACGACGGCGCGTTTAATGGTCACGACAAATGTGCCGGGGGCAACAGTGATGGTGAACGACGCGCCGGTCGCGGACGGCGAGTACGCGGTGGATCTGGGCTTGACGAAGGAGAAGACAGTGGAGGTGGATATCGCGGCGGACGGCTACAAGGCGTCGGGGCGGACGGTAAAGTTGCTCCGTGGCAAGATGGTGACGTTGCCGGTAGTGCTTGCGGCGTTGCCTTCGAAACCTATTGTGCCCTACGTGCCCCCGCCCACGTCGAAAAGCACATTGGGGGTCTTTATGGCCTTGCGACCCAAACCCGATATGCCTGTGGAGTCTGCGGATGTGATCAAGGCAGTGGCGTTGGAGCAGTTCGTGCCGCCTCTGACGCTGGCGCGGTACAAGTCGCAGATGGTGATGGTTCCTGTGGGGGAGTTCACGATGGGAAGCGACGGCCATGAGGGGGATGAGAAACCTGCTCATAAGGTGACCTTGTCGGCGTACCGGATCGGGAAGACAGCGGTAACAGTGGGGATGTGGCAGGAGTTATGCAAGGCGACGAAGCGGAGAATGCCACCGGAGCCAGCTTTCAACTTGGGTTGGGCAAAAAAGGATCACCCGGTAGTAAATGTGTCCTGGGAGGATGCTCAGGCATACTGCGCATGGGCGGATGTGAAACTGCCTACCGAGGCGCAGTGGGAGAAAGCAGCGCGTGGCATTGATGGGCGTGAGTACCCATGGGGCAATGAGTTCGACGCGACGAACCTGTGGTGTAGCAAGGCGAAGCAGGGTGACGCAAGAGGTACCCGAGAGGCAGGCTACTTCCTGGCCGGGGCGAGTCCATACGGATGTTTGGACATGGCGGGAAATGTGTGGCAGTGGTGCGAGGACCGGTACGATGGTGGGTTCTACACAAGTTACCGCGCGACCGAAACTGACCCTGTGAACGAGGCGGCGGGTGAGACACGCATTCTACGCGGCGGCTCCGGGTACATAAGCATCCCCGGCTATTTCCGTTCGGCACTTCGTAATGGGAGTTCACCTACGACTAGGGACGACTACTTCGGCTTCCGCGCCGTTCTCACTGGACGTCCGTAGATAGCGGGTGGTCTGGTGGGGTTGCCTTCGTCACGCGAGTGAACAGGGGCGGGTTCAGCATCATAGCGGTTGGGTGCCGGTCACGCGTGGGACTGATCTGGTAACGTGGGGGGTGGTTGAGGATGGAATTTAGTGGTTTGGGGAGGGGTTCGGCGGAGGATGGTTAGGTCATGTGGGTGAATCCGCGACCTGTACAAACGAATCCCGCCTTCGCGGGGTGAATACAGGGGACACCTTCAGGTGGCAACGCCTAAAATCATTGACATGGATGCATTCACCCCGCGAAGGCGGGATTCGTTTGTACAGGTCGCGGATTCACCCGCATGACCGCCCCCCGACACAAGTTCCGCAGGAACACCAAGCGGAACGCTTCCACCGGAGGATCAACGATCCCCGCCCCACGCCCACGCTCGACCTTGTTTCCGACGCACCCACCACCCAACCAAACCTCCCGAACCACCGTCCGGGCCGAACCGACCAAAACGGCCGGTGCTCCCCGCCATCAACCGTCGTGGTAAAGTAAGGCAACTACGCACATCCCCGCGCGCGACCCCCGGTCATGGCATCTTCCCTCCGCACTAAACTTCGCATCGCCTATAACGTCATCTTCGCGCCCGGCTTCTGGGACGCCGTAATCGGACGGTTCGCCTGGGTGCCGCTCACCCCCGTTGCCGACTTGTCACCTTGCCCCGTTTCGGGTGCGAAGGGGAAGGGTGAGGGGATGCGCGACCTGCGCGGCGCGCTCCATAACCACTCGACCTACAGCGACGGGCTGGGCGACGTGCCGACCGTGATGGCGGCGGCCAGCAACGCGGGCGTTGACTTCGTCCTGCTCGCGGATCACAACACGATGGAGCCGCTCCGGGACGGGTGGCAGGAGCGGTACGCCGAGTCGTCGCCGTTTCTGCTGGTCGGTGCCGAAGTGACGGTGGGGGACGGGCGGTTCCTGCTCGCGCTGGACGCCCCGCCCGAGTACGAGCCGGTCGCGGGCGGCACGGCGCAGGCGGGTGTGGACGCCATCCGGGCCGCCCGCGCGTTCCCGCTGATCTCGCTCCCGTTCGACATGAAGCACCCGTTCGAGGACTGGGACATCACCGGCTACGAGGGGTTGGAGGTGCTGAACTTCTCCACCATCGCGCGGCGGCACATCAACTTTCTGTCGCTGCTCTGGATTCTGCTGGCGCGACATTCGGGCGGGATGGCGGCGGTGATCCGCATGATGGCCACGCGCCCCGACGCCGCGCTCGCCCGCTGGGACGCGCTGACGCGGGGCGGGCGTAGGCGAGTGGTCGGGATCGGCTCGCTCGACGCGCACGCCCGAATGAAGATGTTCGGCAAAATGTACTCGATCCCGACCTATGAGGACTCGTTCCGCGCGTGCCAGACGCACGTTTTCGTCCCGGCGGAGGTTAGCGGGGCGGGGCGGGTGCCCGCCGTGAACGCCGCGCTCCGTGCCGGTCGGTGCTATTTTTCGTATGACTGCCTGGGCGATCCAACTGGTTTCGGTTTCCACACGACCAACGAGAGGACAGATCTGGAAGTCACAATGGGAGAGAGGTTGGCGGCGCGGGATGGGGAGTCGGCGCGCTTCGCGGCGACGGTGCCGGGCGAGAATATTCTGCTCCGCCTGTACCGGGATGGTGAACCGGTCGCATCGTCGGAAGGCGGTTGTTTATCGGTCACATTGCCCGCGACTCCCGGTGCGTACCGCGTCGAAGCGTACCGGTATAGCGGACGTTTCGGCGCGTTCTACTGGGGCATGCGCCCATGGATATGGAGCAACCCCGTATATATCGCCCCGGAATGAGTGGGGACAATACCACTGGTAATGTGGCGACGAGACGGAACCTGTTCGCCTGATTCGTAGTCTATGAGGCGGTAACTTCAGTTCCCCGTCCCGAACGGCTTTCGGGATATTTTTAAGGCAAGGCGACGCGGCGAGGATGCCGCTCGCGTAAGGAAACATTCTCAATCCGATGACGAGTAACGATCTCAAATCCGCCACGCGCCAGGGGGCGTCACCGCTCTCTTTCGATCTACACCCGCTTTACGCGGGCATTTTGCGCGATGGTGCGACCGTTCGCGCGGGCGAGGTGCTGGGGCTGGACGGCGACCTGCAACGGGTGCTCGTCGCGCCGTTCGCGGGCGTGGTGCGCCTCCTGATCACCGGGCAGGGCGAGGATCGGCGGGTGAAAGTTTATTTACGCGACAAGGCCGTAACCCCTGGCCGCTCCGAACCGTTAACTCTGCGTGACACCGCCAATTACCTCGAAACAAGCCGCAACTAGCACCGTCTCCGTGACTACGGGACCCAAGATCCCGCCACTGTTACGCGTCCTGTTCGTGCTACTGATCTGCACCGTTCCCATCGCCTGGTTCGCCGCGTGGTGGAACCAGAGCCGCAACGACAAACTGGGCGTGCCGGACGCCATGCTTCCCGCCCCGGACAACAAGTCGGTGATCTCGCTCGCCTTCGACCCGCGCCACGTGGGGACGCTCCTGATCTCAGCGGGCGATAAGACCGCCGGGGGCGGCGCGATTCTGTGGGAGTCTACCGACAAGCCGGACAGCGAGCTGCCGACCCGCGACGCCGGTGCGTACGGTCACGTCCCGATTCGGCGGAATCAGATGCTCCACGTGTACTTCGGTGCCGGGGGCGGCCCCGCGCTCTACTCGCCGGACGGCACCTACATCGCGACCTGGAACGGTAAACTGACGGTCTGGAAGAACGACGGTGCTGCCTCGAAGATGATCGAGTCGCTCGCCATCCCGCGTCCTCTTTACCATTGGGAGACAGGCACGGGAAAACTGTCTATGCTGTACGCGGCGGGGGCCGTGACCGCGCCCCGAACCGATCGGCTCGACCCGCTGACGAAAACGGTGACGGTTGAGACGAAGCCCGGACAGTTTGACGAGCCGCTGACCGTATCGGGCTTGCCGCTCCCGAAGGCGACGCTGGATAAGATGACTGCGGTCGCCTACACGCCGGATCGTCGCGAATGCGCGGCGGGCGATCAGGATGGCTGGGTCTACCGCTTTACTATGGGGAGTGACGGCATCTACAAACCGGCCCGGAAAATGCCGCGCTTCGCGCACGCGAACAGCCCCGGCAAGGGCGCCCCCCGCATCACCGCGCTGGCGTTCTCGCCCGACGGCAAGACGCTGGCGACGGGCGGCACGGACGGTTCGGTTTTCCTGTGGCGGCTTTGAGTTAGGTTGCGGCTGTGAGTTAGTATGTAGGTGGGCGACTTACGGCTTCGCGTCCCCGAGCTGCCTGACCCGGAGGCGGGCGCGCGCCGCTTGCGCTTCCGTCAGCCCGCCCGCTTTCAGTGCCTTCTGATACGCGTCTCTCGCCCGGACTTCGTCGCGAGCGCGTCCGTCGTACGCGTCGGCGAGCGCGAAAAAGTCGGCACTGCGCGCGCGACTCTCGGCGAGCGTTTTCCGGTTCGCGATTTCCTCCGCCGTGTCACCCCGGTATTGCGCGATAGCAGCGAGCGCGGCGAACGCGCGGATCTCGCGTTCCTGCCGGGTTGATAGGGATGCCCCGAGCACCATACTATTCGCGTAGCGGCTGGTCGGCGCGGGCGGAGCAACGGCACCGTCGCCGCGCCCGGTAATAGAAACCGTGCCCGTACTGCCGGGGGCCCCCGTCGCGAAGCCAAAGTGGTTCGGGCTGAAGTCCGCGCGGTAACCCGACGCGACGGTGTCGAGTAGCCCCTTGGCAGCGATCGTCGCCAGCGTCTCCTGTGGAAACTCCCCGACATCGGTCTGCGCGTCGAGCGAGGCGCGGAACTCTTTTTCGGCACCGGTCTGGTTCCCCGTCGCGAGCAGAGATTCGCCGAGCAACCGGTGCCACAGGCCCGCGCCTTCCGGCTCATCCCGTAGGGCGCGTTCCAAGGTCTTGCGGGCTTCCACCGCCTGACCGTCCGCGATCTGCGTCTGCGCGAGTGCCTGGTACAGCACCGTCCGGGCACCGAACAGGCCGCTCGCCTTTGTCAGGCGTAGGGCGTCGCTATAGTTCCGCGCGGCTGCATTGTAGTCACGCCGCTGGTTCTGTACCTCGCCTATCGCGGTAGGGGGAGCCGGATCGCCGGGCGCGATGACCCGCGCCTTGTTCAGCACGGCCAGAGCGTCGTCGTAGTGGCCCCCTGCCGCGTATGCTTGTCCGATTCCAGTCAGTGCTTGCGCGGCGACGGCGGGCGTCTTGCTCGCCGCCGAGCTGTTTTGGATGTTCCGGTAAATGGTTATCGCCCCGTTCAGGTTACCGGCCTGTCGTTGCGCGTCGGCGTTGAAAAACATCAGTTCCGTGTTTTCGGGGTCGCGCGCGAGTGCCGCCTGAAATAATACCACGGCACTGGTCGGCTTATTCTGGGCGAGGCGGAGCAGACCCAGATTCACCTTCGGCTTCGCCCAGCCCGGTGCCAACTGGATCGCGGCCCGGTACGCGGCGTCGGCTTCGGACAGGTTCTCCGCGATCTGGTACGCATCGCCGACGAGGAGATGCAGAATGGGGGACCGCGGTGCCGTCTTCAGAGCGTTTTTGAGCAGGGTTAGCGACGCGGAACTGTCCAGACCCCCGCCCGGCTTGCTGTAGCGGCGCACTGCGTCCAGATACACGGTTTGCGCGGCATCGGCTTGACCGGATTGTGCAAGGGCACCCTGCAAAAGAAGCGTCGCCACCAGGTCGTCGCCGGTCAATCGGCAGGCGGCCCGGAACTGCGTGACCGCCGCCCCGGACTTCCGCGCGGTGGTCAGTGACACGCCGGTTAGGAGGCGCAACACCGGATCGTTCGGCGCGCGGAGAGCGGCGAGGGCGTAGGCACGCGCGGCGCCGTTCGCCTCGCCGCTACGCAGGGCGATGTCCCCTTCCTGCCGGGACACTTCCGCCTTACCCGTGTTAGACGAGTCACTAGTGGCGAATTCCGCCCTCGTCGCACGGAGCGGTTTACGCGCCGTTTTGTCCTGTGCGGCGGCGGGCGCGACACCAGCCAGCCCGCCGATGCCGACGACAAGTAGTAGCCCGAGCGGATACCGGGCGTGTTTCACGAGGGCTACCACGGTGACGCGGTCTCGCCCCCCGTGCCACCGGTCGCGGCCCCCGTCGTGGTCGCAGGGACGGCGACACCCCCGGTGCCGTAGCCCCCGAACAAGCCCCGCTTCTGCCGCTGGCGGATCAGCGAGTCGGTCACGGTCGGCGGGGCGTAGGCGAGCGACGAGACGCCGGTGCCGGTATTCGTGGAGACGACCGTGATGGCGCGATTGTTACCCGTATCCGCTACCCAAGCGACAGTAGGCGCGGCGCGGCGCGGTGTCGGTATACTTCCAGTGTTCGTGGCTGTTGTGCGTCTAGTCAGCTCCGTTGAGTTGGCGAATGTCGAAGCGGCGTGCGTCGCTGTATCGGCGAGCGGTGCTGGTACGTCCACTATAGTGATCGGCTCGGGCGTCGCGACTGGTGTTGCGTCATACCGTGCTACCTTTCGGGTGTGCCGTTCGGGACGTTCCGCCGAGACCACCTCAATGACTTCGTACGCGACCGGGTTCTTAACTGCTCTATGGGAGGTGATGTCGCGTGGTTTGCTAGCGGCATCCGCAACACGTACCGCACGGCGTGGCAGAGGCGCGGCCATGGGGGTGCTCACCTGATCGGCGGTCATGGCCTCGGACGCGGACGGTGCCGTCGCAGCCATCTCGGGGGCGGGCGCGGACGCACGGGACGCCGGA
>JAYUUO010000270.1:0-24087 GCA_043754515.1 Armatimonadota bacterium | reverse complement strand
CTCGCGTGTTCTCTCACCCCCCGGAACAAATGCGCCGCGCATTTTTCCCTGCCCCCTCTCTCATCGGAATGAAAGAGGGGGCAGAGGACGCGCAGGTGTTTCTTTATTGGGTGGCTTCGCAGGAGAATAGATGTTCGCTCGTGAATATTGCTTCTTAGATGAATACCCACAACAATAAAGCGGAACGGGCGGAATTGCACAAAACTATCTGGCGGATCGCGAACGACATGCGCGGAAGCGTAGATGGCTGGGACTTCAAGAGCTACGTGCTCGGCATGCTGTTCTACCGTTTCGTCTCGGAGAACATTTCCGCCTATCTAAACCACGGGGAAAGAAGCGCGGGACAAGAAACATTCGACTACGCTACGCTTTCCGATACCGACGCGGAACGGGGTCGCGCTGAGACGGTGAAGGAGAAGGGCTTCTATATCCTGCCCTCCCATCTGTTCGTCACGGTGCGCCAGCGTGCGCGGCTCGACGCGAACCTCAACGAAACCCTTTCGGGCGTATTCAAAAGCATCGAAGGGTCCTCCCTCGGCGCGGACAGCGAAGACGACTTTAAGGGGCTGTTCGCAGATCTTGATGTCAACAGCAACAAGCTAGGCCCCACGGTTGCTAAGCGGAATGAAAAATTGGTGAAACTGCTCGATGCCATCGGTGATCTGCCGCTGGGCAGTTTCTCGGATAACACCATTGACCTGTTTGGCGACGCTTACGAATACCTGATGCAGATGTACGCCTCGACCGCGGGTAAATCCGGCGGCGAGTATTACACCCCGCAGGAAGTTTCCGAGTTGCTGGCCCGCATCACTGTTGTCGGCAAAACCGAGGTCAACAAGGTCTATGATCCGGCCTGCGGCTCCGGCTCGCTGCTGCTCAAATTCGCCAAAGTGCTGGGGCTGGATAAGGTGCGGCAGGGTTTCTTCGGTCAGGAAATCAACGAGACCACCTACAACCTGTGCCGGATCAATATGTTCCTGCATGATGTGAACTACGAAAAGTTCGACATCGCCCATGGCGATACATTGACCGACCCCGCGCATTGGGACGAAGAACCCTTCGAGGCCATTGTTTCCAATCCGCCGTACTCCCTCAATTGGGCGGGCGACAGCAACCCGCTTTTAATTAACGATCCGCGCTTCGCACCGGCTGGCGTACTGGCCCCCAAAAGCAAGGCCGATCTCGCCTTCACCCTGCATATCCTGTCATGGCTCGCTGTCAACGGCACGGCTGCCATTGTCGAGTTCCCCGGCGTCCTTTATCGCGGCGGCGCGGAGCAGAAAATCCGCCAGTACCTGATAGACAACAACTACGTTGATGCTGTCATCCAGCTGCCGCCGGATCTGTTTTTCGGCACGACGATTGCCACCTGTATTGTCGTGCTTAAGAAGTCCAAGCGCGATAACGCGACGCTGTTCATCAATGCCTCCGCTGAGTTCACGCGCGACGGCAACAAAAACAGGCTGACCGGGGACAACCAGCAAAAGATTCTGGCCGCTTTCACGGCGCGCACCAATGCCGACCATTTCGCGCGTCTGGTCGAGAACGCCGACATTGCTGCAAACGGCTACAATATCGCCGTGTCGTCCTATGTGGAACAGGAAGACACGAGCGAGGCGGTGGACATTACGGCACTCAACGCGAAGATCGCGGGGATTGTGGCGCGGCAGGCGGAACTGCGTACCCAGATTGATGCCATCGTCGCCGACCTTGAAGGCGAGGAGGTATGAGCCGCATTGACGACTTGATTGCCAAGCGTTGCCCGAATGGCGTGGAATTCAAAGCACTGGGAGATATTGCTGAACTAGTTCGTGGCAATGGAATGCCCAAGTCAGATTTTACGGAAGATGGCGTCGGCTGCATCCATTATGGCCAGATTTACACGCACTATGGCATATGGACGACCGAAACCAAGTCATTCGTTGCTACCAAAACCGCTGCGCCGCTCGCCAAGGTGAATCCGGGCGATCTAATCATCACTAACACCAGCGAAAACATCGAAGACGTGTGTAAGGCGGTCGCGTGGCTCGGCGAGTCGCAAATTGTCGCTGGCGGTCACGCTACGGTAATCAAGCACAGACAAGACCCGAAGTACCTGTCGTACTACTTCCGCACACCTAATTTCTTCGCGCAGAAAAAGAAGCAGGCTACAGGTACGAAGGTCATCGATGTGTCGGCCAAGAGTCTTGCAAAGATTCGCATTCCGGTTCCGCCGCTTGAAATCCAGTATGAAATCGTGAAAGTGCTAGATACGTTTACCAAGCTTGAGGCGGAGCTTGAGGCAGAGTTGGAAGCGCGTCGGCAACAATACAAATACTACCGCGACGCCCTGCTCACTTTTGACGAAGATATAGATAGCGCAAATAGTCAGACAGTCAAACGATCATACCCGATAAGGTGGACGAAACTGGGTGAAATTGCCACTTTTTTTCGAGGGACGGCAATTACGGAAAAGAATACGATCCGCGGAGAAATCCCTGTCGTTGCGAATGGTCCAATGCCCATATATTTCCACGCTGAAAGCAACAGGAACGGCGAAACGGTTGTCGTAGCGAGATCGGGCGCCTATGCAGGGTTCGTAAGTTTCTGGAACCAACCTATCTTTCTCACTGATGCGTTCAGCGTTCACCCGGATATCAAGATACTCGAACCAAAATATGTCTATTACGTTCTTCGGAATAAACAGGAACATCTTCATTCGATGAAAAAGGGTAGCGGAGTTCCCCATGTTCGCGTAAAGGACTTTGAGGCGTATACTATCCCCGTTCCTCCTCTCGAAGAGCAGGAGCGTATTGTTGGCATCCTCGACAAGTTCGATGCGCTGGTGAATGACCTCTCCTCCGGCCTGCCCGCCGAGATCAAAGCACGCCGTCAGCAGTACGAGCACTACCGAGACCGACTACTCACGTTCCAGGAAGCCCGATGAACGAAGCCCCCCCACCCTACCATATTGAGCCGATCGCGCTATCCAGCGAGAGCACGGTCGTTGCCGAGTTCGCACCCGGAAACCGGGAGCGGGCGGAGAGCTATCAGAGCGAGGGCGCGCTGGAACAGGCTTTCCTCAAGCAGTTGCAGAGCCAGGCGTA
Organism: Armatimonadota bacterium; assembly: GCA_043754515.1. Taxonomy (GTDB): domain Bacteria; phylum Armatimonadota; class Armatimonadia; order Armatimonadales; family Armatimonadaceae; genus JACMIU01. Next base: position 21,001 of record JAYUUO010000270.1, on the reverse strand, counting down.
CGCGTTTCTGCGCATCACCAGCGAAGCCGATCTTGCCGCCAACCTGCGGTGCCAATTGGAGGCACTGAACAACACCCTGTTTAGCGACGCCGAGTGGCAACAGTTCTTCACGGAAAAAATTGCCGCAGCTAATGAAGGCATCGTCGAGAAAACCGCGCGCATTCAGGAAGATCCTGTACAGATCCTCAAGCGCGACGACGGCAGCACCAAAAACATCTACCTGCTGGACAAGCAAAACATCCACAACAACCGCCTCCAGGTCATCAACCAGTACGAGATAGAAGGCAAACACGCCAACCGCTACGACGTGACCGTGCTGGTCAACGGTCTTCCGCTGGTGCATGTGGAACTGAAGCGCCGGGGCGTGGACATCCGCGAGGCGTTCAACCAGATTGACCGCTACCAGCGCGATAGCTTCTGGGCCGGGTCGGGCCTGTTCGAGTATGTCCAGTTGTTTGTTATCAGCAACGGAACACTCACCAAATACTACAGTAACACCACGCGCGACGGCCACCTGGCCGAGCAACGCAACAAGCGCGACCGCAAGAAGACTTCCAACAGTTTCGCTTTCACCAGTTGGTGGGCGGATGCGTTGAACCGGCAGATTAGAGAACTGACTGATTTTACCCGGACGTTTTTCGCCAAACACACGTTGCTGAATATCCTCACCCGGTACTGCGTGTTCGACGTGGACCGCAAACTGCTGGTAATGCGCCCCTACCAGATCGTCGCCGCCGAACGCATCTTGCAGCGCATCGCCACCGCGACCAATCACCGGCAGCTCGGCACCCTTTCGGCGGGTGGCTATATCTGGCATACCACCGGCTCCGGCAAGACACTGACCAGCTTCAAGGCCGCGCAGTTGGCGCGCGGACTGACAGCGATTGACAAAGTGCTGTTCGTGGTGGATCGTAAGGATCTGGACTACCAGACCATGCGCGAGTACGAACGTTTCGAGAAGGGTGCGGCCAACTCCAGCACATCAACGGCGGTGCTGAAAAAACAACTCGAAGATACGAATGCGCGCATCATCATCACCACCATCCAGAAACTCAGTAGCTTCGTTGGCAGAAACACAAAGCATCCGGTCTATGACAAGCAGGTGGTGGTGATCTTCGACGAATGCCACCGTAGCCAGTTTGGAGATATGCACACGGAGATTACCCGCGCCTTTAAGCGGTATCACCTGTTCGGTTTCACCGGCACGCCGATCTTCGCCGACAACGCGGCGACATCCGGCAACCCGAAGCTACGGATCACGGAACAGGCGTTCGGCGACAAACTGCACACTTACACCATCGTGGATGCCATCAACGACAAGAACGTGTTGCCGTTCCGCATTGACTACATCGCCACCATCAAGACCGCGCCGAACGTTCGCGACAAAAAAGTATCGGCCATTGATACGGAGCGGGCACTCCTCGCCCCGGAGCGCATCACGCGAATCGTTGACTACATCCGCGAACATTTCGACCAGAAGACAAAGCGTAGTGCCAGTTACTCGGTGGACGGCAAACGAAAAATCGGGTTCAACTCGCTGTTCGCTACGGCTTCTATTGACGCCGCCAAACGCTACTACACCGAGTTCAAGAACCAACAGAAGGACCTCCCGGAGGCGCGACGGCTCAAAGTTGGCATCATTTACAGTTTTGCCGTGAACGAGGGCGAAGTGGATCTGCTCGACGAAGAAGAGTTCGAGACCGAACGGCTGGATCAGAGTTCGCGCGATTTTCTGGATACGGCGATTCAGGACTACAACGCCCTGTTCGGGACCAGCTACGATACCTCCACCGACAAGTTTCAGAACTACTACAAGGATCTGTCACAGCGCCTGAAAGACCGCGAACTCGACCTTGTCATCGTGGTGAATATGTTCCTGACTGGCTTCGACGCCACGACACTGAACACGCTCTGGGTGGACAAAAACTTGCGTGCGCACGGGCTGATTCAGGCGTTTTCGCGTACCAACCGCATCCTTAATTCGGTCAAGACCTACGGCAATATCGTTTCCTTCCGCGATCTGGAACAGGAGACGAACGACGCGCTCGCGTTGTTCGGCAACAAGGAGGCTAAGGGCATCGTGCTGCTCAAGCCTTACGCGGACTACTACACGGAGTACCGGGACAAGGTCACCGAACTGGGTGTGCTGTTCCCGCTCGGCACGGCCATCACGGGCGAAGCGGCGCAGAAGGCATTCATCAGGCTGTTCGGCTCTATCCTGCGACTGAAGAATATCCTCACGGCCTTCGACGACTTCGCGGGCAACGAACTCCTCAGCGAGCGCGATTTTCAGGATTACCAGAGTTGCTACCTGAACCTGTATGCCGAGTTCCGCAACGCGTCTGATGCGGAGAAGGAGCCTATCAACGACGACATAGTCTTCGAGATCGAACTGATCAAGCAGGTTGAAATCAATGTGGATTACATCCTGATGCTGGTGGAGCGTTATCTGAAGGCGAAGGGGACCGGGAAGGACGTGGAAATCCGCGCGACCATCGAGCGTGCGATCAACGCCAGCCCGTCGCTTCGCAACAAGAAAGACCTCATCGAACAGTTCGTTGATTCCGTTTCGACGGCGGCGAAGGTAGACGCGGAATGGCTCACTTTCATCGCGAAGAAGAAGGCCGAGGAACTCGACCGCATCATCGCCGACGAGGGCCTCAACCCCGACGAGACGAAGGCGTTCGTAGATAACGCCTTCCGCGACGGCGGGATTCCGACCGCCGGCACCGCGATCACGAAGATATTACCGCCGGTCTCGCGGTTCTCCCTGAACAACAACCATTCGGCGAAGAAGCAGACGGTGCTGGACAGGCTTGCCGCCTTCTTCGAGCGGTATTTCGGGCTGGGGTGAGGCATTCGGGCGAGTCAGAGGTGCAAGAATTGTCACGGGTGTTTCCCACGTTGTGGAAGAGGTACAAGGATGAAATTGAGAACGTTTGAGGAGTTGGTTGAGACCGACCTTCGAGGCGACCTGAGCGACCCGGACTTCGCGGCGGGTTATTTGCAGGCGTGTCTTGAGGAAGCACAGGCGGGCGGCGACATCGGGGTCTTCCTGCTGGCCCTGCGCGACGTCATCACGGCGACGGAGTCGGTAGCGGACGTCGCCCGGCGCGTCGGCCGCACCCGCGCGTCGTTCTATAAGTCGCTCTCGGGCAAAGGCAATCCACAGTTCGTCACGGTGTTACAGACTTTGCCCGCGCTGGGAATCCGCGTGCAACTCGTGCCGGATGATGGCGCGGCGCGGGAGCGGGCGACTGTGCCACGCGATGTCGCGCCCGCGCGATGAGGGAGGGCGGCGAGCCTGTCACGCGGGTTGAAACCCGCGTACGACACCCGCGTGACGCCCGGAACCGCGTTCATCGGGCGCGGGGGCGGTCCGTGAGCAGATGCCGTATCGCCTGCTGGTGGTCGCACCCGTACTTCGCCATGCCTTTGAGCAGGCCTGCCTTCGCCACCGCGTCCATCGAGACGCCGATCGCCGCCACCACCCCGACCGTTCGGATGAACCCTTTCACGCCCGCTTCGGTCTTCGCCGCACGCTCCCCGATCCGCGCCCGGCTAACATCCGGCAATCGTGCCGCGAGCACATGCGGCGCGGGCATTTCCAATGTGGGTCGGGGCCGCCGTAGTACCCGCCCGCGCGTCGCGATCGCGTACACCGGCGATGCCCACGCCTCCTCGCGAAGCACGAGGCGGATCGCTCGGGCGTAACCGAGTCCGGTCTCCCGGCTCAACTCCATCAGTGCCCGGAACGCACTGATGTCCAGGTAGAATGTCTTCTGGTACGGGAACGGTCCCCCCTCCCGGTCGGGCGGCGCGATCCAGTAGCAGTCGGTGAAGCAGTACCCGCAGACGTCGCAACGCAGGCGCGACCGCCGCTCGTCCACCCGCTCGTGTATCCGCGCCGCGCCGCGGCACTTCGGGCAGTGGAGGCCTTGCTCAGTGCTCTTGTGCCCGGAGAGACTCCGTGCCGGAACGGGGAAGCCGCCCATGTAACGCCCGCATGTCTTGCACCGGTAGCATTGCTTCCCGCGGGGTTTGCCGGCCATTTGAATTGCGCGCGATCCGCAGTAGACGCAGACGCCTTTGAATATCTTCGGCTTCGATTGTTGCGGTTTCGGCTTTTCCAGTGGCAATGTTTTCGGTCCTGTCGGCATGTCTCACTCCTGTTCTTACGCGCTTGCGGTCGGCGCGGTTTTCGCGGCCGGGGAATGCGCGGGTTCGTGGTCGCCCACGCGTGTACGGTATACGATAACACAGGGCGGGCGGGGAAGGGCAACAAAAAGTAATCGGTTTGCGGGACGGGCCTCGCGCTGGCGGTTCAGAGAAGGGCTGGTGGGGTGTCGGGCACGAGACGTTCCCGTCCGATGCCAGGTCGTTGGCTATGGCGGGTTCTCGCGAAATAATCGTCCCGGTGATAGTTCGCGCGGAAGCGTTGTCGCGTAACTTACCCCCCTAGCGTTCGCAAGAACGCGGGCGGGATGCGCTTGCGGTAGAGGAGAGCGGACAATGCGCTTGCGGCTAGGTGGCGGACAATGAATTGTCCTCTCCTTACTCCTCCCCGCGCCCGAAGCCGTAGTCGCGTAGCACCTCGCACACCTGCAACCGGTACTCCGAGTAGAAACGGTCGCGCCCCGCGCGTTGCGCCTCCTTGTGCCGCGCCTGTTCGCGCCACGCGGTAACGGCCTCTTCCGACGTCGCCTCGACCACGGTCACGCGCTCGCCGTCGTCCGCCGTGAACGTCTTGAAGGCGATGATGCCGGGCTGTTGCCGCGCCAGTGCCGCGATTTCGCCCTGCGTCGCCTTATACTCGGCGACGTTCTCGGGGCGTAGCCGGGACCGAAAGACGACGACGATGCTCATAATCTTACCCCCTTCGGTTCACTACGGGAGTGTCCCGTACTGCCTCTATTTCTAGCCGGTTCCACCGGTCGCCGACACTCCCCGCCGTCACGCCCGCCGGTTGGAACAGCGTGTCTAAACCCCGCTCCGCGATCTCGACCGCGCGGCGACCCGCCTCTGACTTTTTAACCGTCTCGAGATACTCCGCGTCCGGGTCGGAGTCGGCGACGATGCCGCCCCCCGCCTGAACATGCGCGACGCCGTTCTTGATCAGCACCGTGCGGATCGTGATCGCCGCGTCCAAATTGCCGTTCAGCGAGAAGTAGCCGATCGCGCCGCCGTACGTGCCGCGCCGGGTCGGCTCTAGCTCCTCAATAATTTGCATAGCCCGCACCTTCGGCGCGCCGGACAGCGTGCCCGCCGGGAACGTCGCGCGGAGCACGTCGAACGGCGTCTTATCATCGAGCAGTTCGCCGGAAACGTTCGAGACGATGTGCATGACGTGGCTGTATTTCTCGATCACCATCAGCTCGTCCACATGTACGGAGCCGTACTTCGCGACCCGCCCCACGTCGTTCCTGCCGAGGTCCACCAGCATGATATGCTCGGCCCGCTCCTTCTCGTCGGAGAGTAGTTCGGCGGCGAGCGCGGCGTCCTCTTCGGGCGTCTTGCCGCGCGGACGGGTCCCGGCGATAGGGCGCACCGTTACCTTGCCGCCTTCCACGGTGCAAAGAATCTCGGGCGACGCCCCGACAAGCGTCACGCCCGAGTCGAGCGCGAGGTAGTACATATAGGGGGACGGGTTTAGCGAGCGCAGGGCGCGGTACACGTCGAACGGGTCGGCCGTCACCGGTTTCGAGAACCGTTGCGCCACGACGACCTGGAACACATCACCCGCCGCGATATACTCTTTGCTGGCTAGCACCATATTTCGGTACGCGTCCGGCGTCATGTTCGACGTGAACGCGCCCCGGCTCCCGGCACCGCCGCCCTCCGCCGCCCACGACGGATCGGGGGGCGTCGAGACGAGCGTGGCGAGGAGACCGTCCGCGCGCGCCGTGGCGTCGTTATACGCCGCGTCAATATCCTGGCCCGGCGTGACCGAAGCGTTCGCGAGTGCCTTCAGTCGGTGCCGGACGTGGTCGAAGATGGCGAGCGTGTCGGCAAAAAGCAGGTGGACATCGTCCACGCCGAGATCGTCCTCGGTGTCGTCTCCTACCGGCTCTAAAAAGCGCACCCAATCGTAGCCGATGTAGCCGACCGCGCCGCCGACGAACCGGGGCAGGTCGGGGAGCGCGACGTAGTGGATACCGGCGAGATAGCGTTCCAGGATCGTGAGCGGGTCGGCGTCGGTGGGCAGGGTTTCGGCGCGCGGAACGCCGTTTTCAGTCACGATCACCGCGCGCCCCTTGCTCCGAAACGTCATGCGCGGGTCGGCCCCCAGGAACGAGTAGCGGCCCAGGTTCTCGCCGCCCTCGACGGATTCGAGTAGGAACGCGTTCGGGCGATGCGCGATGCGGCGGAACGCGGACACGGGCGTTTCCATATCCGCGAGCGTGTCGCGCCAGACCGGGACGACAACGGTTTTGTCGCCGGACGCTTCGCGGGCGCGCTCGACCAGTTGGCGGAACGTCTCGCGGGGAGGCGTATGGCGGCTCGGGGCGGGTTCGGGGCGCAGGGTGTCGCTGTTCATAAGTATACCGGTCAAAATTGTATCAGACGAAGGGCGGAAGGGAGAGCCCGGGGCGCGGGAGCCTTTGCTCCTTCCGGGCCGACAACACCGCGAAAAAGTGGGCGGGCGGGAGAAACGTGATGGTTGTGTGATAGTGTAAGCCGTATCGGAGATAGTGCTCATCCCGAATATCTCTGAGAAAGAAAACGGAACCACAATGTCGTTTCAAACCACCGCCTCCCCGCAGCCAATCTCCCACACGCGACTGATCCAGAAAATCGCCGCTACCGTGTTCTGCTTCGCTACCGCATGGCTCTGTGACCACGCCGCCCGGGCGGATGTCGTGACGTTCGACGCGACGTCGTTCCTGAATGGCACGCGCCCCGGCTACTACCGGGAGTCCTTCTCGGGACTGTCCCAGTCCAACTATACGGAGCCGCTGGCGTTCACCGACGGCAATTCGGGCGGCTACTCGTACAACGTCACGACCGACAGCGGCGGGGGGATCTATGTCGCCCCGCCCTCGTCGTCGAACACGGCGTTGCTCGCGATCAGCCCGGCGACCGGATCCGATCTGATCTTCACCTTTTTAGGTCTCCCCGTTACGTCATTCGGGGGAAACTTCTTCCCCGCCGATACCGCCGGATCCGCGCAACCCGGCTCGATAATGCTGCTTCTTAGCGACGGCACGACGCAACTGGTCAGTGCAACGGCCGCGAATCTTCAGCCGTTTTTAGGGATTCAAAGGCAGACGCCGCTCTCCTCGGTCACGATCCGCTACACGGGATCAGACTCCTATTTCCCTTCAGTGACGAATCTGATCGTCGGGAGGGCGAGCATTACGATACCGGAGGCGGGGACGATGCCTCTGGTAAGCGCGGCGATCATTTTCTTACCGATCCTTGCCGCGTCCCTCCGTCAACGACGTGTCCGACGTCTGTTTGGCGACGCTCTGGCCGCCCGGTAGGATTTCGATGCCTGAGACCATGGCGTTATCCGCCGCGCCGTTCGTGAACTGGAGCGCGATCATCGTCGCGGCACCGGTGTTGACCATGAACGTCTCGACGACCGCCCTGTTCGGCCCGCCCGCCGCTTTCAGCGCGTCGAAGTCTTTCAGTACGACCTGTCGGTTTATCGCGACGTTGAAGGCGCGCTGTCTGGGCAGTGACCAGTAAGTCTCCGCGAAATGCAGGCGAACCGTGTACGTCGTTCGCGGCTTTAATCCGGGGAACGTGTAGAGGAAGCGGCCGTATCGTTGCGTCTGGTAGACGCTCATCGGTGCCGCTTGCGCGACGCCGCTCGTGTCTACCGCCGCCGTTGCCGCGAAAGAGGTGCCGCCGCTGTAGTCAACGTCGTCCAGGAAGTTACCGGTCGCGGTACCGCCGGCGCGAACGCGGATCGCCCCGGCGAGGTTCGACACCACCCCCCGCCCGATGTAGGTCGTCACCGAGCGCGGGGGCGTGGGGGTGATGAACTGCCCACCCGCCACCGCGATCGGGCTGAGCGGGGCGAGGTTCTCGGTGGCCGAGGTGCGATACGGCGTCACGTTCGCGAGCGAGAACACGGGCGTCTTCACGGTGATGTTCGCGGGGGCATCCGTGTTGTTAATCACGACAATCGCGATTTTCCCCGTCAGCGGGTCGCGAAACGCGCTCGCGTAGATGTTCGACTCCGGCTGATCCGAAGAGAGTGTGAGCCGCTGAAAGCCGGGGCGGACGAACCGGCTGAAGTTGCCGATAGTCCAGAGCCGCTTGTTCACGGTGTAAGTCATGTTGTCAGTGTTCAGGTTCATCACCCCCTGCCCCGACCCCTGCCCCGCCCCCGGCGTCGTCCAGAGCCACCAGTAGTGCCACGCGCTGGCATTGGCTATCGTGAGGCATTGGTGGATATTGACGGCCCATGTCAGCCCATCCGCCATTGAGGAATCATCCCCGCCGAGATTCGAGACTTCTGTCTCCCAGACCGGCTTCCCGGCGGCGCGGGCGTCCGCGAACGGTGCGATGGTGCCGCCGTACACATGCGTCGCCACGACTCCGACATATCCTGCGGTGTAAGGGTCTTTGAGCGTTTCGGACGCTTTTTCGTCCGACCACTGACTGTTCTCGGGCAGGATGAGGGAAGTTGAAATCTGGTCGCGGCGGAACGTCGGTATCAGGTATCCCTTCAGGAAGTCGTGGAATTGCGCGCCACTCCAGAGGCAGGATTCGTAGGACGCGTTGAAATCCGGCTCGTTCTGGAGGCTGATCGCGCCGAACACGCTCCCGAGCACCGCCTGCTCATGCCGGACGTAGGCCGCCAGGTAATCGGCGTAGTCCTGGTAGTGCGCCGGGGCGAGTTCTCCGCCGTTGTTTACGTCCCCGTTCGTCTTCATCCATGCGGGGGGCGACCACGGCGTGCTCCAGACCTGTGTCATGCCGCGTTGCGCCGCCTGTTTCGACAGCCACAGGATGTCATCGTCCCCGGAGAAGTCGAACCGCCCCGGCGACGGTTCGAGGTCGTACGGGATGCGCTGCCGCAGAAGCGACAGCCCCGCGCCCGTGGTCGGCGAGAAGAGCAGATCGAGGATCTGGTTCTGTTGACCTGTCGGATACTGGCGTACAGCACCGCCAAGCCAGGCACTGGACGCGCCGAAGCCGTCTATCCGCTGTTGCAGGTCGTTCGCGTTCAACACGATCGTCGAGTCGGCTTGCGCCGCTTGGACGATACAGACTGTGGTGACGACCGGCAACAGCGTCAGGGCGAGACGCCGGAGGAGACCGAAGATAAAGGGGAGGTTAGTTCGCATGATAGTTTTCTTTCGCGTCTTGGCGTCAAGGGATATAGTTGGAGTGTATGCGCCGGATGGATCGCCCGCCGTACTCGCCGCGATGCGGTACGGGGGAAGGGTTCCTTACCCTGTTGAAGACCATAGGCTATACGCATTATGCCCTATATTTCCGCTCTCGGTTGGTCTGATTCGGGGGCGGCATCCCCGGTGATTTCCGCGGCGAGGGAAAATGTTCCTTTTGTTCGGCAAAAACCAGCGTGTCGGGCGTCGGGTCGCCGCTCGCAGGGGAGACGGACAGACGCGGACGGCGAAGAGCCAGACCGCGTAAGTCCACGGAAAATTAAAAACGAACCGTTCGCGCCGTTCGCGCCACTCCACTGGCGGAGGGCAGGAATGACAGATGACAGACGATGAAATCGAAACACGCGATCTGATCCGCGGCGGACCGGACGCCTGATTTGTGCAATGCGGTGTCGAGGCGGACTGCCTGTTGCATCGGTACTAACGTGTCCTGAGTGCCCTGGAAGATCAGGAACGGTGCGGATTTGGCGGAAACGCTAACCGCGGGCGACGCCGCCCGGTACCGTTCGGGAACCGCTTCCCGGGTTCCTCCCAGCAGTTTCGCTACAAGCGTACGGGAGGCACCACGCGGGTCTATGTTTTCTCCGTCAGCACCATCCGCACGAACTGGGGCAACATGGCGACCTTGCTGATCTTTTTCGGGTTCGCGGCGAGGCGGTGCAACCATTCCAGTCCAGCGTTCTGCATCCAGACGGGCGCGCGCTTCACCGCGCCGCTGAAAACGTCGAACGTGCCGCCGACCCCGATCATGACCGGCACTCCTAAGTCGTCCCGGTGCCGGTCAATGAACTTCTCCTGCTTCGGGATGCCGAGCGCGACCAGCAGAATATCCGGCTTCGCGTCGCGTATCCGCGCGGCGACATCGGATTCCTCCTCCGGCTTGAAGAAGCCGTCGCGGTAGCCGACGATCTGCGCATCGGGGTAGCGAGCCAGCATTCGCGCCCGCGCCTCCTCGGCGATCCCCGCCCCCGCGCCGAAGAAGAAGACGCGCCAGCCCTTCGTCTGCGAAAGCTCGACGCACCGTTCGGCGAGCACCACCCCGCTCACCTTGGCAGTAACGGGGTTGCCCCGCCGCTTCGACGCCCACAGGATCCCCGCGCCGTCCGGCGTCACCAGGTCGGCTTTGGCGGCGATGGCGGCGAACTCGGGGTCGGCGGCGGCGGTCACCACCATGGAGGCGTCGGCGGTGAGGATGTGGCGCGGACTCCGCTCCGCGATGTAACGCTCGATCAGCGCTAGGCTTTCGTCCATCGTCACGCGGTCAATGCGCATCCCGAGAAGCGTGATCGGGTTATGACCCGGCGAGCGGGTTGTTGTGTCCAAGAAAAGTGTTGCTCCCGGAGGCGCGGTACGGGCATGTTTGCCTAGTTTGGTTCGCTCGTATCGGCGTCGCCTCCGGCGCATTATAGAGCAAGAGAAGGGCGACGACAAGAACCGCGGGGATGATCCCGCGCCCCTGAACGGCGGAAGTCCCGCCCACGGACAACCGGTGGGCGGGACTTCGGGTATTACCCCGGTCTTTTGGACAACAGAGTCCAAACCATCTCGGGATGATTAGCGGTGGTCAACCACCTTGCCGGTCTTGTCGTCGCGCACATCGCCGGTCACCGCGTCCACCAACTTCTCGCCGGCACCGCGGGTGTCCGGGGTGCCGTCGTTCGCATACCCGCCGGTCTTGATGGACGGCATAGACTCATTGCTGAGTTGATTAATGCCAGTCGCGCCAGTACCGAGCCGGCTGGTGCTGGTCGTGCCGAACATCGGGTTGGTCACGTAGTTGCGCTCGCCGGTCGTGATGTGCGTGTGGTAATGTGCCCCCGTCTCATCGGTGTAGATGCGATTACCCGAAGTGTCGGTGCGGTAGCGGCCACCGTTGTCGTCGGTCTCGTACATCGAGTTACCGTCGTTGGTGTTGCCGCCGAGGCCAGAAACCGTGTTATCGTTGTCCACGCGGTCAACCGCCGCGACAGCCGCGCCGGACGCCGCCGCGCCCGCCACGCCGCCGATCAGCGCGCCGACCACCATGCCGACCGGACCCGCTACCGAGCCTGCCATCGCGCCGGTTACCAGGCCGCCGACGCCGCCGAGTGCCGCGCCCTTTTCGGCGTCGCCGCTCGGGTTGTTGTCTATGCCGTGTTGAATGTTGTCGTTCGCCATTGTTTTGCTCCAAGGTCACCGCGACCCACGCGGTGATGTTTTCGATAGATTTGGATTGCTCGTCGGTGATCATTTCGTCGCCAACTGGGAAGTTATTCCCGCGAGTGATACGACGTAAACCGCCTACACGGACGATTTTTACCGGGGCTGGCCCGCTCGATTCCGCGCGCGCATCCGCCCGATGATTTCCGTCAGCGGCAACTCCGCCAGGTCGTCGGTTCGTAGGTCCGCGAGTCCTATTCCGTCGAGCAGACTCGTCAGCGAGTTCGGATAGGCGACGCAGAACAGGTTCGCGGCGATCGCGGCGCGAATACCGTTCGGCGAATCTTCCAGCGCGAACGCCTCGTCCGGCGCGAGGCCGAGCGCGGCGAGACAGCGCGTGTATAACTCGGGGTCGGGCTTCGTGCGCGTTACGTCATCCGCGCAGAGTCGGACGGGAAAGAAGGAAAGTAGGTCGAGGCGGGCTAAATAGGTGTCAACCCATGAGTGGCCCGATGACGACGCCAGCCCGATATGCAGGCCAGCCTCCGTCGCGTCCGCGAGCAGGGCGAGGATGCCGGGGCGGGGGTGTTGCCGCGCGATGAGGTCGGCGAAAAGGGCGTCCCGCTGTGTGCGGACGGCTTGGTGGTCAACCGACTTCGCGCTATTTTGGGCGAGGTAGACGTACGGGTCGAACGGGTTTTCGTCCACGCCGATCCCGACCCCCGTGGCCCAAACCGCCAGGGGGAGCGTCACGCCGTGACCCGCGCAAATGATCTGCCACGCCTCGTACTCGGGCGTTTCGGTATCGAGAATCGTGCCGTCGAAGTCAAAGATGATGCCGCGTAAGGGGCGCATAAAACAGGTCCTCCGCAAACGGAAGCGCACGGCGGGAAATAGCCCGTCCGCGAAACGAAAGTCAAACCATACGAAAGAGAGTGTACCAAACAATGAGCGGTAAACCAGTCGGGATCGGAATCGTCGGGGCGGGGAGCATCGGGATTCGCGGGGCACTCGCCCACCTGTGCCTTCCCGATGTTCAGGAAAAGGCGCGGCTGATCGCGGTATGTGACCCGGTGGCGGGGCGGGCGCGGGCCGCCGCCGACAAATACGGCGTGCGCCGCGCCTACGACACATATGAGGAGCTACTCGCCGACGCCGAAGTGGATGCCGTGGTCCTCTGCTCGCCTATCGGTCTCCACTACGAGCAGGGACTCGCGGCGGTCCGCGCCGGGAAGCATGTCCACTTCAACAAGACCATGACAGTCACCGCCGCCGAGGCGACCGAGATTATCAAAGAAGCGTCGGGGGGCGGGTTAAAACTCGTCGCGTCACCGGGGCAGATGCTCCGCCCGTCCAACCTGCGCCTGCGCAAGATGATTGAGGACGGCGTCCTCGGGCGGATCGCCTGGGCAGTCACCGGGGCGGCGTTCGGGGCGTACCACGAGAAAGAGGGGGTGCGGAGCGGGGGCGACGTGCTCAGCAACGTCAACCCATCCTGGTACTGGCGCACGCCAGGCGGTGGGCCGCTTTATGACATGTCGGTCTATGGCCTACACACATTAACCGGGCTACTCGGCCCCGCGAAGCGCGTGTCGGCGATGAGCGGGGTCGCGATACGGGAGCGGGAATGGAACGGGCGGATGTACCCGTGCGACGCGGACGACAACTCGCTCCTGACGCTCGACTTCGGGGACAACGTATTCGCGCTGGTACACGGCACATTCGCCGGGTCCGTCTCGGGGTTCGGGCAACCGAGTATTTTCGGCGAGCGCGGCTCGGTCGTCGGGCTGAATCGGAACGGCGAGCGGATCGAGTATCCCGGCTCGGAGCGTGACAACGGTAACCCGATCCGGCTCCTGCCGCATGTAGACGGCACGGTTCACGCCGACATGGAGGAGGCGCACGTATTCGAGGACACGATGCAACTCGTGCGCTGGGTACGCGAGGGGGTTCCCTCCAGTGCCTCCGCCGAGCACGCTCGTCACGTGGTCGAGATCATCGAGGCGGGATTCCGCGCCGCGCGAACGGGGGTGACGCAGGATCTCACGACCTCGTTCACTCCCCCCGCCGGGGCGTAACCGGGCGAGAAGAAAGAAGCCTCCGTGCACAGACGCGGAGGCTTCCCTGTTCGAGCGGCGGCAGTTACGCCGCGATCGGGCCGCGGTGCGCGGCATGTGTCACCCCCGCCTTCGCGTCGGGGTACCGCTCGATCTTGGCCATGTTCGGAGTCGGCCGCCACGCGAAGATGGCGCGGCGTACCCGCTCCCGCCCCCGCGACAGGCGCGAGCGGACGGTGCCGATGGGGATGCGCAGGGTGTCGGCGATGTCTTGATAGGGCAGACTCTGGATGTCGGCCATCGTCACCACCTGTCGGTACTCGTCGGGTAGTGCCTTCACGGCGGCGAGCAACGCCTGCGACTCCATCTGCCCGAGCACGATGCGCTCCGGCGAGGTGACCGTTTGCCCGGCCTGCTCGGCGGAGTCGGCCTCGATCGCGATGCCGCCGTTCCCGCCGGTCGTGGTCGGCTCGAAAACGTCGAGCGACACCTGCTTCGGCTCGCGGCTCTTCTTGCGGTACATGTTAAAGAACAGGTTGCGCATTATGGTGTGTAGCCATGCGCGGGGCGAGCCGTCCTGCCGGAACGTCTCGAACCGGTCGAAGGCGCGTAGCAACGTTTCCTGGACTAAATCTTCGGCGTCGGACGTGGAGTGGGTGAGTGCCATGGCAGGCCCGTGCAGACTCTGCTCATGCGGCAGAATAACGCGCTCGAAAACCCGGGCGCGGTCACGGTCGGTGGCGGGTGAAACGTTTCCTGCGGTCGTATGGGTGTGCGTATTCATAGTGTATTAAAATGCCGTCCTAACAACGGCTCGAACTGTATAATGACTGAAACCGTATTGTAGTCAATTATGTTCCCAAAAAAACACCGGTCCGAAACGGTGCGTGAAATGTCTATCCCCGGCGCGGCGTCGCTTATCGGCGGCGCAACCCGTTCAGCAGAAACTCGGTCATGCGGGTCACCTTTTCTTCCAACCGCTTCTGACAATGCGCCTGATCCTGATAACAGCCCGTTAAGTACGGCGGAAAAAAGGACATATAAGCCATCGCGAAAAGTTCCGCCGCCTCGCGCACGTCCCGGCCGTTCAGCGAAAAGTCGCCGACCCGCTCGCCCTCGGCGAGGATGCTCGCAAGTATTTCGGTCTGTGCCTCTTGCTCAGCGCGACCACACTGCATAACCTTCGGGCGGAGCATGTCATCCACGATGTCAATGCCGTGCGTGGTCGAGAATGCCGCGTCGTGTACCGAGATGATCTTGGCGAGAACCATGCGGCGCAGTTTCTCCTCCGGCTTCGCGAGCGACGCGGCGATGGCACGCATCTGCTCCGTGACGGAACGCTTCACGTCGCGGGCGATAGTCAGCAATATCTCCTCTTTGCTGGCGAAGTGCAGGTAAACAGTTCCCTTCCCGACCGACGCATCGGAGGCGATCTCCTCAATAGTGGTTTTCTTGTAGCCGTAATGGAGGAAGCGGTCTCGGGCCGCTTGTAATATAGCCCGCCTCGCCTCGCAATCGGACCGCTCGGTGTTCGTTGGTGTGACTTCCGCCATTCGCTTTGCTTTCTAGTGACCGGATCAGTTTTCCAGTCATAGGATACCACGAACGAAAGGCGGTGTCAACGCGGGATTGTCCCGTTTGTACACCGCCCCGAAAAATAAAAGAAGTAGTCGCCTGGTCGGGCTACCGCCCGAATGATCTACCTGTCCACTGAAGTACCGACACACGCCCTGTTCAGGCGAGTTGCAACATCGCGCCGAACGCGTCGCTGTCCATGTCGCACAAAAGTCGGCGGGTTGCCGCGTCCACCTTCGACGCCCGTTGCCAATCAATCGTAGTCAATAGGACGCGGGCGCGGCGCGTCTCGCGCCGGTGTCGCACGCAGAGCAGGAAATGCGGGTTGTTTTCCTCGCCGACGGTGCGGCAGTCTACCGCCCAGTCGTCCGAAGCCGGGCGCGTGCGCGACCGGGCGTCGGTATCCTCCAGAAGATCCGCTATCAATGATGAAACCATGACCGTTCCTTTTTCCGCCCCGCCGCTTATCAATTTTGTACCTGTCTGCATCAGTGGAGAGCCACACCGTCGCGGGGGACAGCCAGATTATGGCGGGTAGGCTACTCGTCTATAGGGTTCCCGCGATTTTTTTGCTATTTATTTAGGGGCGTGTCGCCGATAATATCCCGCCACGAGAATGTAATGCCCTCCTGCCGAAGTTCGGCACGGAACGCGGCGAATAGATCGGGCGAATCGCGCGCGGCGTTCGGCACGTCTAGGTCGCGCCGGATGCAGAACGCGGCCAGCATCCCCGCTATCTCCCCCGCCATCCACTCGGTCGGGTGCATCCGTGCCGACGCGAGGGCGAGGCGCGACGCGCCGAAGTTCTTCGCGCCGGGCAGGATGTTCGCGGGGCCGGACGTCGTGAGAAACGCGCCGAGCGGCAGGTGGTACGGCACGGCGGGCAGTAGCAGGTGCGGCTCGCCTTTCGCCGGATGCACGTCCACCGCGTACAGGGCGCAACCGACCGAATCGGCAAACTCGGTGCCCCATTTCGCGGCTGGGTTGCCCGGCGGAGCGACCATATCGTTCTCGGTCAGCGTCGTCACGGCGCGGAGGCGGCGCGATTCGCGGACGTACGGCGCGACCCCGAAGCCGTCGCCGCCGATGCCCGCCCCGGTGCTCTCCGCGCCCCCGATCACGAGCTGGATTTCCGGGTAGCCGACCCCCGAGCCGTCGTCCCGAGGGCACTCGTTCTGGAGCCACCAGCAAAACCCCTGCGCGAACTGCTTGCCGCGCTCCAGTATCCGCGCCTGCTCCGCGAGCGGCTTGCCGAGATACGACTCCTCGTGGAAATCGTTCCCGCGCCAGTTCATCAGTGCTACATCTCCTTCGGGCGATGCCCCGCCGGTGAAACTGCCCGCCGCCAGTAGCCGCCGGTATGTCCAGAACGGCCCGCCCGCGCCCGCCGCCTTCGTCAGCATCCGGTAAGTCACGGTGCCGCGTTCGGAGTAGACGTAGTCGAGCGTGTACTCTCCGACAGACTTGAAGTAATCGTACTCGTCGGGGCGCGCCACCATTACGCGTCCCTCCGGCTCGTTCTGCCAGCGCGTCAGGAAGCAGTAGGTGAACGACTGCACCCATTCGGGGCGCGCCCCGTCGGGCGCGTGCGGCTCGTTGTACTCGGCCCGGGCCTCCTGCCCGATGCTGGTCGGACAGCCCGCGAGCGCGAGTGCCGCGCCGTCCTCGGTGGCGTCAATCATGTAGCGGGCACCGATTCGGGTCACCCGCCCCGTGTCCAGGTCTACCACGTCCGCGTAGTTGACCAGACCATTCGCCAGCGTCTCGATGGCGCGTACCTGATGACGAATGTAGACCCGCTTAATTCCCCGGTTACCGCTCCGGGCGGCGATCCGCTCGTTGATCGCCTGTGCCCAGAGTTCGGGCGGGGCGCAGACGCGGGACACCCACCCCTGCCCGATGTTAGCCGCCGCAGTCGGCTTCGCGTTGGGCAAGGTCGCGGCCAACTCACGCACGCGGCTCCGTAGCTGCCGGTACGCGGCGGTCGAGGGGCCGTTTTCGCGCTCTATATAGGAGTTTTCGTCGGGGGCGGGGACGAGTTGCGCGGTAAACTGCCCGCCCAAGCTCGCGGTCGGCTCGACGATGATTACGGACAGCCCGCGCCGCGCCACCGCTTCGGCGGCGGCGACCCCGCCGGTACCCCCGCCCAGTATCAGCACGTCGCAGGTCGGCTCGGTGTCGGTGGGGAAGCGGTCGCCGATGACGACGCGCCGGTTTTGCACGTCGAGGACGCCTCGGTCACGGGGCGGGGCCGCATTCGCGGCTTGGATGGGGATGGTCATTATCAGGGAAAGGGTCAGGGCAAGCAGGGTGTGTTTCGCTGGCGTCATTTTATCTCGCGGTCGTTCTGTCTCGCGGTCGTCCGGCGGCGGGAATACTCCGGCGGGAGCGTCCCCCGGTTAGGGGACGCAACCATGTTACCGTATACCGGACGGAATGCGGCTCGCGTCGTTACCCAGGTGGCACCCCTTCGTTAATCGTGCCGTTCCGCGATAGAATAACGGCATATGGCGACACTGCGGCGAGAACGGGAGCGGCGCGGTACCGGACTCCCCGCCGGTGCCTGGCACGTTTGCGAGACCACCTGGGGCGAGGCGCAACGGGTGCGTCTGATTACGGGCCTGCCGTCGCTGGTCGAATCGCCGGAACGGGTGCGCTCCATCCACGCCGTCGGCTTCGTGCATACCGGCACTGGCGACGATCAATTGCTCCTCGTCCAAAACAAGGACGGTTCGTTCACGTTCCCCGGGGGGCGATTGGAGGGCGTCGAGACCCCGGACGCCGCTCTGAAGCGCGAGGTCTGGGAGGAGGCGCGCGCCGTGCTTCTGCCCGGCTCGCGCCCGGTTGCGGCGACGCGCATTGAGTTTCTAAACCGCGTTCCGGGCCGCATCCACCGCGTCCACCCCTCCTACCTGCTTTGGGTCGTGGCCGAGGTCGCGTCGCTCTCCGACGAGGCGTGTATTGACCCGGCACCGAACGGCGTGATCGGGCGGCGCGTCGTGCCCATAGCCGAGGCGCGGACACTCCTGTTCCCGCCCGCGTCCCTCGTGCTGGACGCCGCGCTCGCGGCTCGCGAGGGGTCGCGGGCGTGACGGACGGCGGCGGGCGGCTGGTGGTGGCACTGGGCGGTGCCAGCGGCGCGATTTACGCGGTGCGCTTCCTACAACAGGCGGTGAAGCATTACGACGAGATTTACGTCACGATGTCGCGCAACGCCGCCGCAGTGCTCCTGACCGAGATGGACATCCGTATGAGCGAGCCACCCGTCGGGAGCGATCTGACCGGGTTCGATACGCCACGGATACGCTTCTGCCGACCCGGCGACTTCTTCACTCCCCCCGCGTCCGGCTCGTTCCGACACGCCGGGATGGTGATCATACCGTGCTCAATGGGAACGGTAGGGCGCATCGCGAGCGGCGTCAGCGACGACTTGACCACCCGCGCCGCCGACGTCTGTCTCAAAGAAGGGCGCAAACTGATCCTCGTCGCGCGCGAAACGCCGTTCAACCTGATCCACTTGCGTAATATGACCCAACTCGCCGAGGCGGGCGCGACCATACTGCCCGCCGCGCCCGCGTTTTACCACAAGCCGCGAACCGTCGAGGATCTCGTAGACACCGTGGTCGCGCGCGTCCTGCAAAACCTCGGCGTCGCGCACGACCTGATGCCGGAGTGGCGGGTGGAAGATTAGGTGCGAGCGGGGCGGGGGCGGGGTTCGGGAAACGTGTTTGCGACACCGACCTGATCTGGAAGGCATTCGCCGCCGACTTTTTGGTCAGGCCATTTTGTTCCGTCGGAATAATGTACCTCGGTCAAAAGTTTTCGCCCCGTTTGGTGCAGTGGCTTCATTTTCTACGCCGCTCTTAAAACTGAAGCCTTCAAACGGGCCACCGGTGTCCCCGACTTCGTACCCTTCACGCCTCCCCAAGCCCATCGGAGGTGTTACCCGCGAACCTCAATGGGCAGACCACGCCGCCTGTCGTCGGAAGATGAACCGCCCCGCGCTCCAATGTACCGCCGCCAATGGCTCCGCCACCGCGCGGGATCGGCGCGGATGCTTCGGCCCGCGCCTGAACCTGATCGCGGCTATTCACGACCTCGGCCACCCGTCCGACTTTTGACAGAGGTGTAATGTACTTGTGCCATTCATCTTTGGTCAAGAGATGCCTGAATTAATTTAATAATGTCTGCGTCTGTTACTACGAGGCCGGGCCGTCGGGGTGCCAGCGACGCTGAAATCGGGGCGCGAAACCGGGGCGCGGCGCGTAAGGGGGTTAAGCCGCCGGTGATACCCGACGGTATTCAAACAAAAAAACACCCCCGTCCCAGATCGGGGCGGGGGTGCCATACGAGCGATGCTCTACCGGGACGGGGGGAGCGTATGGTCGTGCGGGACGAGCGCGCCGTCTGGTGCTTCCGCCTGCTCACGTTGCGTCTTGATGCGCACGATGGCGTAGATCATCAAGCCGTAGATCGGCTTCGCGATAACGTCGGCTATCGAGTAGCCGAGCTGCTTGCCCACGAGCGCGGTCGCCGGGTCCAGGTGCAGGAGCGGCAACAGGTACGCGATGGGGTACACGCCCCAGCTCGCCAGCAGTAGCAGGCGGATGCTGAAGAGCCAGCCCTTCACTTCCTCGCTCTCCGTTGCCATGGCGGCACCCACTTCGGTCCACAGCACGAACAGGATGTAGACGAACGGGATCGTGCTCAGCGTGCCCCAGATCAGGCGGGTCGTGATGTTATCCGACACCTCGCCGGGGTAGCCCAGTACGATCATCAGCGCGGCAGCGATTACCAGATTTCTGGTCAGGGCCGCCTTCTTGTTACCGGTGATATAGAGAACAGCGATCAGTTCCACGAGCAGTAGCGGCACGGTGAGCAACCAGTCGGCGTAGCGATACGCCTCGTTGAAACGCTCGCCGGTCTGTGTGTAAACGCCGCTCCCAGCGACATGCGAATACGCCGCTGTCCAGCTACTGAACATGCGTGAGTAGTGATAACAGGCGATGACGACGATTAAAGCGGCGACTTCGGTAACCCTCTGGAACTTGTAGGCGACCGTGCCACGTGCCATCAGGAAGAAAACGAATGCCGCGCCCATGGCGGCGATGGTAAACGATAACGAGTTGTAGACTGTATCGTACTGGTCTACGGATAAATTCTGCATTTTCCAATACTCCTATGCGATAGTGTTAAAGCGCAATTCCATTTCGGTCTCGTGGCGATAGCATCGTGACGCACGTGAGGTTTCGCGTCGCACCCGTACCCGCGTTTGGCACGCTCCTTTCTAACACTCGATAGATGCTACGTCCGTTACCAACCGGTATGGCATATGTAACTGCGCGTCGGATGATAAGTTCACATTTTTTTCGGAACCGTTTGGCGCGGTGCCACTCGGGGTATTCGCGCCACCCGCCGACGTTCGGCGACGGCGGTGACTGATTCGCGTGGGTGAATCGCTGGGGGTGAGCGGCGCGGCTCCAGGCGCGACACCGGCGGGGCATGCGGGAAGGCGTTCGGGTAGAGTACGCTCATGGAACAACCGAAGTGCGCGAAGTGCGGGTCGGAACACATGATGCCTGATCTGCCTCTAAATAACTGGACCGAGCTTACCTAGCGTCGGAGCGGGTAAGGGCTTTCTCGGGCTTTCCTCGGTGGCAAGTGTCCTGCGTGCCACGGTCTGCGCCGACTGTGGCCTCACGGAGGTTTACGCGAAAGAGCCTCGCAAACTGTGGGACGAGTGGCGCAAGAGCAACCCTTAGTTAGCCCGAATCTTGAGTTGAGGTTGGTCGGTCGTCCTGATGTAAAATGAAGTCGCCAAACTCTACCTTTACACAGGACGACCTTCCCTGATTGGTATACCGA
>JAYUUO010000269.1:0-7975 GCA_043754515.1 Armatimonadota bacterium | reverse complement strand
GGTGCCGCCCTCGCCGCGTTCCTGGAGAAGATACGCGGCTCGTGGATACTCTACACCGTGGCGACCCGCACGGGCACCGACCCGGCCATCGTCGCCCTGGACCCGGCGGTTGACCCGAGCGCGCAATACTACACGCTCCCGTTCCTCGTCGGGCTGGGCGAGCACATCGTGGCGGCGCGGCTGTTCAAGGACGGCTACGCCCCCAGCCCCATGGCGACGGATGCGTTCACGGTGGTCGCCGGGCCGGTCACCGCCGCGCCGGGCGTGCGGCTCGAGTCGCTGGTCGGGAAGCGCGGGGGCACGCTGGTGACGCGCGGGAACGCCCTCTACCTCGCGGACGCGACGGTGACGGAGCCGACGGTCGTGCGGGCTTCGGCGACCGGGCAGGCGTCGTGGCACCTGGAGTATACCGGCTGGTGGGCGAGGACGACTCCGCGTGGACGCCGCTTTCGGAAGGGGTCGGGGACCTGGCTTCCACGGCAGACGCGGGTGTGTTCGACCCGACGCTGCTCCCGAACGGGACGTACGAGCTGGCGATCCAGGGGTACACGGCGGCCGGGGTCGCGGACCCGGCGTACCGCGACGTCTCGACGGTGATGGTGGCGGGCGGGATGAAGATCGGGAACATGAGCTTCTCGGTGGTGGACATGACGGTCAGCGTCGGGGGGTTCCCGATCACGATAACGCGCACCTACGACAGCCGCGACACCATAAGGAGAGATACCGGCGGCGACTTCGGGGTCGGCTGGAGCCTTTCCATCGCCGGGGCGAAGGTGCAGAAGAGCGGGAGTCTCGCGACGGGCTGGACGTACCGGGGGAACGGCCTGGGCCTCTCGGTCGCGCCGTTCCGCTCGCACCTGATCACGGTGACCACGGCGGACGGGCGCACGTACTCTTTCGCGCCGACGCTCGTCCCCGACACCATCCTGCTGACCGAAATTAAGACCGGGCACGTCGAGTACCAGCCGCGCGGCACCACGCCGCGCGGCACCGCGCTGACCGACGACGCGGCGGGCGCGCTGTCGCCCGACGTGATCCTGGGCAACGGGTCGAGCAACACGACGTTCGATCTGTATGAGAACAACGGCAACACCGACGTGTTCGACACCTTCTACAACCCGACCGCGTTCCGGATGACGCTCCGAAACGGGACGAGCCTGCTCCTGGCCGCGAGCGACAACAAGACGCTACCGGCGGGGTCGGGCAAGGGGTCGGGGTTGCTGTCCGTCATTGACCGCAACGGCAACCACCTGGACTTCGGGGCGGGCGGCATCACGTCCTACGGGGCGACGGGCGCAGCGCAGGCGGCGATCAAGATCACGCGCGGCGGGGGCGGGGGCGACTACATCACCGCGATCCAGGACCCGAACGGCAAGAAGATCGTCTACAACCAGTCGGGCGACGACCTGACCTCGGTGACGAACCGGGTGGGGGATGCGACGCGCTATACGTACGACGGTCGGCACTTCGTGACGGGGATCATCGACCCGCGCGGCATCCAGCCGATCCGGAACATCTATGACGCGGCGGGGCGCCTCATCCAGACGATAGACGCCCGCGGCAATACGACCTCGTTCAGCCATGACCTGACGGCGGGGCTGGAGACCACGACGGACCGGATGAACTACGTGACGCGGAGTGCCTACGACAGCTACGGCAACATCACGCACGTCGAGAAGCCGGTCACCGTGTACGTGAACGGCGTGGCGCAGGCGACCGGGGCGAAGATCTCGAGCGACATGACTTACAGTAGCGACCCGGCTAACTATAGTCTGCCGGTTAGTATGACGGCGCATGTAGCGGCGGATGGTAGCGACGACCGTACAAGTCGGATGGCCTACGACGGCGACGGGAACCTGACGGACAGCTTCGACGCGCTGAACCACCACACGGCCTACACGTACGACCGCTACGGCAAGCCCCTGACGGCGACCGACCCCCTCGGGCGCGTCACGGTGACGAAATCATATGACATCAAGGGAAATCCCCAGAGCAGTAGCGACGCGCTGGGCAACACGACGACTACCGCCTACGACCCCAACCGCGGGTGGCTTCTATCTACGAGTGATGCCCTCGGCAACACGACGACGATGCGCTATGACTTTGACACCGGGCGCGTGACCGGGATGACCAGCGCGTTCGGCCACGGAACGGCATTTGCCTACGACGCGAACGGCAACAAGACGGGTACTCAGACGACTCGTACCAAAGCTGATGGTACTACCGAGACGCAAACCACGCTGATGGTCTACGACGACGAGAATCGAGTTATTGCTACCGTCGCACCCAATGGTTTGACGACCCGGACCGTCTACAACGAGATCGGGGAGGTCGCTGCCAGTTACGATTCGTTTGGTAGGGTGACGACTTATCAGTATGACGAATTAGGGCGGCAGGTACAGATGACCCAACCTGACGGCATCTTTTCGGTAACAGCTTACGACGACAACGGGCGGATCGCATATTCCGGCAGTCAGTGTGTGCGCGAGAACGGCACGCTCGGAATGCTCTACAGTCGCTCACTCTACGACGAAGCGGGGCGCCCCTACGGTTCCGAAACATGGGACGGCATTCCTGGAGCGAACGGATCGATATGCCTCGCCCATTCTTTCTCCAATATGGACCTCGCTGGCGAGTTCACCGGCGGCTTGGACGCACGCAACAATCCGACTGGGAGTGCAGTGTACGACAAGTTGGGCAGAACGATCCAAAGCGCGAACGCCCTGAAGGAGGTCAGTAGCACAGTCTACGACGCGGCGGGGCAGGAGACGAGCATGACCGACGCGCTAGGGCATTCATCCAGCATGACCTATGACCTGGATGGCAGGGTCGCATTGGCCACTTCGCCTGTCGCCACGAGAAGCATAGGCTATGACGCATTAGGACGACGTACCAGTGAGACAGACGGTAGCGGGCGTACCAACCAATACGAGTACGACGCTTTAGGCAGGCTATCTGCCGTAGTTGATGGAGGTGGGTATCGCACGGTCTATGGATATGATGAGCTGGGTCAAAAGACGAGTCAGACCGATGCTAATGGGCATACTACGCGCTTTGTCTACGACAACATGGGACGAATGATAGCTCGGCAGTTGCCATTGCACCTGAAAGATGGGGTCACGCCGTATCAAGAGACTATGACCTATCGACTTGACGGCAGGTTATCTACCAAGACGGACTTCAACGGCATTGTGACTACCTTCAGCTATGACGACGATAACGGCTCCACTGTGCCCTCCGGAAAACGCATAGGGCATCTGATGCGGCGTAGCAGTAGCGGCGGTACCGCACCGGTCACCGATGCCAAGGGTGACACTACCAGTCGCACAGTTCCCGCCACACAAACCGACTATACATATTATGATGATGGCACGCGGGCCGGGGCGACACGCCTCGTTAACGGCGCGTCCACGCACCTGCAGTACTTCTGTGATTTACGCGGAAGGCTGGTAAAAGTCGTCGGCGATGTAGGGACGCTCGCCTATACCTATGATGACAACGGCAACAAGACTAGCATTAGCAAGTTGAGCAATGCCAACACAACTCCTTGGACATTGCGCTACGTCTACGATGCTCTCAACCGGTTGCAGACTGTCACCCACCCCGACGGGTTAACAACTTCTTACAAATATGATGCCGTCGGAAACCGAATCGCGTTTATCCGGCCGAACGGCGTCACGACGAGATATGGCTACGACGCGGCTAACCGCCTAACCGCTATCAGTAACTCGGTCGGTAGCAGCTTCATTTATACGCTTGACGGCGAGGGGCGACGGCGCACTATAACCGATAGCATTCGCGGAGCAACTTACTATCAGTACGACGGTTTAGGGCGTCTGACGAACGAGAGCGGCTTCGCCGGCAACATCACATATCAATACGATGCCGTCGGCAATCGCATCCGGCTCGTAGACTCCGCGAAGGAAGCCATAAATTACGCCTACGACAGCAACGACAGACTCCTAACCGAAGTCGGCACTAGCAGTCAAAGTGCCTATAGTTACGACGCCAACGGCAACATGACGGGGAGAGCGACAACAACTGCTGGCGGCAATGTTTCGCTGAAGTTCGATTACGATGCGGAAGATAAACTCTTCGACACGGTCAGCAATGGCACCGTGAAAACGATGTATCTCCTTGACCCTAAAGGAGACCGAGTACAGAAAAGCGTCTACGGCACAAGCAATGCCACTACAAGCACATATTTGGTGGATACTACGACCCCGTATGCTCAAGTCGTCGAAGAGACCGATTCTGTAGACAACGGCATTACAACAGTGACGCGATACGATTTCGCCGATGAGATTGTCCGCATGGATAGGACGAGTACTGGAGGGAGTATTCCCACCACGCTCTACTATACCTACGATGATTTAGGTAGCACTGTGGGTCTAACTGACGCGAATGGAAACATTCCAGGCGCGGGCTACGCTTTCTGCTACGATGCGTTCGGAAACATTATCACCGGCGACTCGACGTTCCAACCATTTCTTGGCGTAGGCGGTCAACAGTACGACAGCGAATTAGGACTTTACTTCCTTAGATCACGGTATTACGCACCAGTCTTAGGCAGGCTTTTGTCCCAAGATCCATTGGATGGTGATGGATCAGCACCCATGTCATTGCACAGATATTTGTATGGGAATGATGATCCGACTACTTATATAGATCCCTCTGGCGAGTTCAATCTCATATCCACGCTAGCGAGTCTGGGCATCAATACAGTCCTCACCGCACAGGTATGGTCAGCCGCGACTAGTGTGATGACTGCCGCAAGCATCTTTTCAAGTGCGAGTAGTATGTATTACGACTACATTTCATATGGAACCGTAGATGGATGGGATGTCGCGAACTTAACTTTTGATCTCGCTACAACAGGACTAGGCTCCAGGCTCATTAAAGGAGGAATGTCGGCTGTTTTCCGGAATCCCGATTTTAGATTCGCATTTGATTTTGTAGTAAGCGAAAAGAGTTGGTGGAGGACAGGGTGGCGTAACGCTAGTAAGGTTGCTTCGCCGAACTTCAAGGCGAAGATAAAAGGATTAGTAGAGGCATTGGATCATAGGATCGTCTTTGATGCGGATGAAGAAGTTACTCGCGCTGCCCAGTTGATGGGTTATAGTTGGAGCAGAGCACAGAAAGTTATGGGTGTGTTTGGCGCACACGAAATCCCGCCGACTATCTATGTACGCTCAGCGGCAACTTATTACCAGATATTCCATGAGTTCCATCATTCGCTTCATGCCTGGGCAGTGGGAGTTAAAAACTATCAAATATTGAAAGATTGGCAAAAAGAACTTCACGTGTATAATATGATGAAAAAGTACGGCCATGTTCTTTCCGCTGAGGACCTAGCTCACGCTGAAGAGTATATTAGATCAGTTCTTGAAGCAGCCGGAAAAACTTTGGAAGAAGTGCAAGAGAGTGGAATATGAACACGGATGTGGATAATGCAGAAGTTGATGTGTTACGAGCGTTGAGTGTCGCAGTCGAGTTACTCTACGACGGGATCATTCCTGAGACGATAGGGAACATAAGTATTGGCCATCGGTATGGAGATACCGCTACAAGGGGGCGCCGATACATAATATCGTTCGGTTTCTTCTACCGGGGAAAATCTGAATATACAATTCATGATGATGTATGCCTTGTTGACGCCGACACATACGAGGCCTGGGATTTGGCAATGTATAGGTAGCCTTCATGTCTTGTACTAGATGACGCCAAAGTCGGGCCGGTCTGTGATGCCCCCCGGAACAGGTGAATCGCATCTAAATCTGGTATGACTAAGGTATCTGGCTTCGGAGGCACACCTTGTCTATCATCTCCCCCTTCGCTGGTTTAAGCGATCCGCGTGTTGCTCGCACCCGTTGCTACCCACTTAGTGACTTGTTGCTGATCACCCTGTGTGGTTTACTCTGCGAGGCCGACAGCCTTGTCTCCATCTGCCGGTGGGCAACTTTTCACAAGGAATAGTTAGGATCGCGTCTAAATATCAATGGTATTCCCTCTCACGATACGTTGGGGCGCGTTCTGGCTAAACTCGATAGCACACAACTCGCACAAACTCTTGCGATTTGGAACCATCGCCTTTGGCGGGCCGTGAAAAAAGATCGCGATGCCGTCGCCTTCGACGGCAATCGCATCAAAGGCGCGGCAGACAATTTGAACCTTGTCACCGCGTGGGCGTCGCGGGCGCAACTTACATTAGGCTTAGTGGATGGTGGTTAGACGAGTTCTTCCGCATCAAGATGCGGACGACGTTTTACGAGGGCGTGGAGGCGTTGCAGACCGATCTCGACGAGTGGCTACGTTTCTACGACGAGGGCAGAGAAATCGCCCCGGGCGATTTTCTTGAGCGTCCGCATTTGGGGTATCGGAACATGGGGCGGCGCCCGCTCGACACGATCAGCCTATACCTTCAGGGGGAAACGGACGCGGCGGCAGCGGAACCGGGGGCGGCAAACGGTGCGGAATCCGCCCCGATTCTGGCGACCTTTAGTGCGAGACATGAAGGTTAATTATACAGGTATGATGAGTCGTGATCGCTACTTCCTTCCAATCGCCCCCCGCAGTTCCCACCATCCATCAAGAGCTACTGGTATCCGACGCCGACGCCCGTGACGTCGGCGTCGTCTCCCCGCTGGACGCCGCGCCCGCCGCCGCGCGGATCTTCACGCTCCGTGCCCCGGTCGGCCTCGTCGCCGTGACGCGCCTCTCCCCGTCGTGCCACTGCGTCTCGGCGGCGTTGTTAGCCGTGGGTGTTGCCGAGAGCCTCCCCCGGACGCTCGCGTCGGGCGGGCCCCTGTCCGTCGCCGTCTCCGTCGCCCTGTCCGAACTGCGCCCCGGCCCGTTCACCAAAACGGTCGTCGTCTACGCGAGGCCGCCCGGCGGCGGCGCGGAGTTCGCTCTCGCCCGCCTGATCGTGCGCGGCACCCTCCTGCCCGCCGTCGCCGTCGCCGCCGGGAGTTCCGCCCCCGCCGCGCCGAACCTCGCCGTCCTGCCGCTCGGCACGCTCGACCTGGCCGCGCCGCCGGACACTGCCGGCGTGGTTCTCGTCGCCACGCCCGACCCGCGCCTCGCCCGGGACCACGCCGTCGTCCCGCCGCTCGCGTCCGCCATCCCCGGCGTCCGCGCCGAACGCCTCCCCGACGCCAAGAACGGCGCGCTCCGCTACCGCGTCACCGCCGCGCCGGACGCGCCCATCGGCCCCGTGCTCGGCATGCTCGCGTTCGCGCCGCCTGTGTCCGACAGGAGCGTCCGCGCCGCCGCGTGGCGGAGCGCGGGCATCGTGGTCACCGGCGAGGTCGTCGGCGACATCGCCACCAGCCCGCGGGTCGTCGCGTTCGGCGTCGCGCCGGGGGCGGGTGCGACGCCCGCGCCGGGCCTCGCCGCGCCGAAAGCGGGGGACACAGTGCCGTCGTCGCTCTCCCGCGCGGTGACCCTGACCGCTCGGGACGCGAAGTCGTTCGCGAGGCGCACGGTGACGCGGGCCTGGAAGAAGCCGCCGTTCTCCCCCGCCAGACTCCTGCCGCCCGCAACCGGGGCGGGGGCGACCGCTACCGAGCGGACGTTGCTCATCACGCTCGCCCCGGACGCGGCGCGGCGGGTGGCGGCGGGGGAGAACGGCGGCTTCTTCCAGGCCCGCGTCACCGTGCGCCTCGCGAACGGCCAGCGGCTCGTGCTCCCGGTCAGCGCGTTCCTCCAGCAGGGCCTCATCCCGGCGGCCCCCGCCCCGGCGAGGCAGGAAGTCACGCCCGCCGCGCCGAAACCATGAGCGACCCGCCATGACGCCGCCGCGACTGCTACCCCTCGCCCTCTGCGCCCTGCTCGCGCTCGTCCCGGCGGCGCGGGCGGGGCAGGGTACCGGCACCGCGCCGCCAAATGAGTTAGTTGCTATCGGTTCCGCCGCGCCGGACTTCACGCTGCCCGACGCGCGCACCGGCAAGGCCCGGAGCCTCCGCGAGTTCGCCCG
>JAYUUO010000268.1:0-2704 GCA_043754515.1 Armatimonadota bacterium | reverse complement strand
TCGCGGCCAGCGCGGGCTTCACGAGCGGCATCATCACCATCCAGTAGATCCCGAACGGCCCGCAACCGTCAATCTTCGCCGCGTCCTCTAGCTCCTTCGGGATGCTCATAAAGAACTGCCGCAGCAGGAAGATGTTGAACGCCGAGCCGAAGAACGCCGGGACCACCAGCGGCAACAGCGTGTCGTACCAGCCGAGGTAGCGGTAGATCAGAAACTGCGGCATCATGGTCACCGCGCCGGGGATCATCATCGTCGCGAGTAGCACGCCAAACCAGGCGTTCTTGCCGGGCCATTGTAGCCGCGCGAAACTGTACGCGACCAGCGACGATGACAGTAGCGTGCCGATCGTCGTTAGCGCGGTCAGCAGCAGCGTGTTGCGCAGGAACACCAGCCCATACACCGTGCTAGCCGGCAGGTAGCGCAACGCCTCGGAGTAGTTCTGCCAGCGCGGGGCGGTCTGCCGGACTTTGGTCAACTCCTCGCGCTTCGCGGTGAACTCGCGCCCCGGCTCGGATGACGGCGGCACGACGCGCACGCGCACCTCGCCGGTCGGCAGGTCGGCGACTTCCGCTACGGAGAGTGCGTCGGCACGCGGGTTCGCCGCCGGGACGTATTTCGATAGACCGGCGGGCAACCCGTCCGTGCGAACGATCCCGGCGACCGGGATCTGCTGACTCGGTATCCAGACCGGGGGAAACTTCGACATCTCGTCGTCGGGCTTCAGCGAGGTCGAGAGGAGCCACGCGAACGGAATCATGAACATAAACGACCCGGCGAGGAGCGTGATATGCGCCGCCGAGAGCATCGCCGACCGCTCCGCCCGAATCGGGTTTGGCTGGGCGCGGCGCAGGAGTACACGCGCCGCGAACCAGAGCAGGATCGAGCCGACAAACCCGATCCAGACCGAGTGCGTCAGGGCGGTGACGGCGAAGTAGCCAACGCCGAGCAGGGCCGCCATCAGTGCCAGCGGGTATTGACGCTTGCCGAGCGCGCCAATGACCGCGCCGCTGAGCGAAGTCAGCGCGATCAGGCTGAACAGAAACGAGAGGAACCAGAGTACGGGATTCATAAGCAGTGTCTACTTCGCTTCGTTTTCGTAGTGAACCCAGTACTTCTGGGCTTGCCACTGGATCAGCGTCAGGATCAGAATGATCACGAAAATCACCCAGGCAATCGCGCTAGCGTACCCCATCTTGAAGTACCGGAAGGCGTTGTTAAACAGGTATAGCACCGGCACCACCATCGAGTCGAGCGGGCCGTACCCGCCCGTGCCGCCCGCCAGAATATACTGCCGGTCGAACTCCTGGATCGCGCCGATGGTGCCCATGATCAGGTTGAAGAAGATATAGGGCGACAGCATCGGCAGGGTAATGTGCCGGAACTGCGTCAGGCGGCCCGCGCCGTCAATCTCCGCCGCCTCGTACAGGCTCTGCGGAACCCCTTTGAGACCCGCGAGCCAGAGGATCATGCCGCCGCCTGCGCCCCACAAGCCCTGGAATATCAGGCCCGGCTTCGCCCAGTCGGCGGCGGCGAACCAGCCCGGCGGTTGCCAGCCGAACCACATCGTCAGCGTTTCCCGCCACAGCGCGTTCACCAGGCCCCGGTTCGGGTCGCCCGCGAGTATCCAGCCCCACAGCACGGCGGACGCGACGCTCGGCACGATGGACGGGATGTAGAACGCCGTGCGGTACCAGTTCATGCCCTTGACGTTCATGTTCAGGAGCATCGCAATCGCAAGCCCCGATGACATGCCGAGCGGGATGCCGTACGCCGCCAGGTACGCGACGTTTCCCAGTGCCTTGCCGAGCAGCTCGCGATCGTCCACGAAAAGCGTGGAAAAGTTCGCCCCGCCGACATAGCGCGGCGCGTGCAAAACGTCGTAGTCGCAGAACGCGAGCAACACAGACGCGATGATCGGCCCCGCCGTCAGGAGCAGGAAGCCGACGATCCAGGGAGCCGCCATCGCATACCCCGCCGTCGCCTCCCGCCGCGCCATGACCGATTTGCCGACGCTTCTGCGACCGACGAGGGCACCGATTACCAGCGCGAGAATGGCCGCGCCCCCGATTAAAATCACCGGCATCACGAACGAGAACACGGGGCGCGACTCGCGACCAAACGCCTTGTCTAGTTCCCGCTGCACCAGACGCTGTTGCTCGCTTAAAGCCGCCTCGGGCGACTGCGCGTGCGCGACGGCGCGGTCGAACGCGCGGCCGCTCGCGTCCCAGAGCGTCTGCCCGACGAAGGTGACGGGGCGGTACCGGGCGGCGGGAAGTATCGCGATAAACGCGCGGATCGCGGACGCCAGCCGGGGGTTCTCCGGCGGGAAGTTTTTCAGGAGCGCGTCGTTGACCCGCTTGTTGGCACTGATCCCGAAAACATACGGACGCCCCTGCTTCTCGTTATACACTTTTTGTGCGCGGGCGGCGGTGATCGCGGCCCGAACGCTGGTCATGTAGCGAATGAACCGCCACGCCTGCTCCGGGTGCCGCGCACCGACCGGCATCGCGTAGGAGAAGCCGCCGATCCAGGTGATGTAGCGATCCTGCCCCGCGAAGATGCCTTTGCCTTCGAGCCGCTCTTTCGGGACGGGCGCGGGCGCGACGGCGAAGTCGAGATCCGGGGCGTAGCGGGCGATCCCATCTAGTTCCCAGTTGCCGGAGATCACCATCCCGAGTCGCCCGGTGTAGAACGGGTTTTCCGC
>JAYUUO010000267.1:0-2730 GCA_043754515.1 Armatimonadota bacterium | reverse complement strand
GCTGGAGAAGATGCTGGTCGCTCTGCCGAACTCAAACGCCGGGCGATGGCAACTGATCGAGCAACACATATCCGCGAAGCGCGACACGGACGCCCTGCGAGAGATCGGGAAACTGACGCTGGTCAAGGGGGACCCGAACCGGATGCGCTACCGGATGGCGACGGGGAACCTGTACCTGATACGCGGAAGGTGGGCGGACGCCGCCCGCGAGTTCGAGGCATTCATGACGGAGGACCCGGAGAACGGCCTCGTTCTGATCGCGCTGGCCGATTCGTACGCCAAGCTTTCGCGAAAGGCGGACGCGGACGCGACGTACGAGCGGGCGGCAAGCGCGGCGGAGAAGGCACTGACGCGATCCCCCGGAAGTAGCGACCTGCGCGACGTGTTGGTTCGCGCCCGCGCCGCACAAAATAGGAAGAACGCCGCGACGGCGTTCTTGAACGGGATTGACGGCACGCTAAAGAACGGTGGCCGGTAGAGGGAGTCGGGGGAAAAGATGAACAACGGGATCCACGCCGTGCTCTGGATAGGCATCCACGCGGTCGCGGCGTTGCCACTAGCGGCGAACGCGGGAAATGTGGCGGGGACAGGCGGCACCCTGGCGGCGGCACCCGTCGTGCGGCGCGTCGTCACTTTAGGGACGCGGGCCATCCGTGCCGAGGCCGTCACGAAGGCGGCGGGGGCCGCTTCGATTGGAAAACCTGGCGATGCCGCAACAATGAGATTGGTCGCTCTCACCGTCTCCGACCTGTATAAAGCGCGTGGATTTTCGGTCGCGCAGGTTGTAGCGAGTGATCTGTCCGATGATGGGACGCTCACGCTCACGGTGGCGGAAGGGACGATACGGCGCGTCCTGGTTCGCGGAAACACCAAAACCATGACCGGCGTGATCGAAACCGCCGTTGATCTAAAAGCGGGCGACGTTTACCGTGAGGACGCGGTGCGCGACGCCCGCAACCGCTTATCTAGGCTCGGCATCTTCGAGGAGGTTATCATCGTCGGCGCGTTGGAGAGCGAAGAGCCGAAAAGCACCCCCAATCTGTCAACATCGCCGCTGACCCCGGCGGTACCGGATCCCGCCGACTCGCCGACCGATTCGAAAGCACCGGCACCCGCGGCACCGAGCGAGGCACCCAGAGATAAAGCGGAATCGGTTCAGGATGAGGTCGGGTTCGTAGATCTCATCGTGCGGGTGAAGGAGCGTCGCACCGGCAACATCGCGGCCACGGTCGGCTACAATGACGGTTCCGGTATACTCGGATTCATTGACTTCAGCGAGAACAATGTGTATGGGACCGCGAGCCGCGCTTCCATTCAGTGGCAACGCACCAACACGTCCCGGTTCACCTCGAACGGCGACTTCATTGAGGGGCGCACCCGCTCCGCGTACCTCGTCTCTTATGATGTGCCTGCCATCGGACCGCATAGCACCGCCTTCGGCGCGCAAGTGTATAACACGAACACCGTGTTCCTCCCGTTCTTCTCCAACAACCGGGACAACTTGCGCAATTATGAGTTGCGAAAAGGCGGGAACGCGCGGATCGGCCGGGGCATCGGGCGCGGCGCGACAGTCTATCTTACGGGGCGGCACGATCAAGTCGGCTATGACGCGGTGCCGGACTCGCTCAATCCGCCGATCAACGAGATTCTGAACGCGAACGCCACTGTCTCAGCCGTCGGCGTCAATCTGATTCTTGACGGGCGGGATGACGCGATCAACCCCCGGCATGGTTTCCTGCATAACATCGCTTACGAACGCGCGGAACGTTTCCTGGGCGGGGACAGGTTCTACGCCGGTTTGACCGCCGATCTGCGCTCGTATCTGTCTCTGGGCGCGTCGCCCAAAAGTCCTATG
The DNA here is from genome assembly GCA_043754515.1 of Armatimonadota bacterium. GTDB lineage: Bacteria > Armatimonadota > Armatimonadia > Armatimonadales > Armatimonadaceae > JACMIU01. Next base: position 875 of record JAYUUO010000267.1, on the reverse strand, counting down.
CTCGCCACACGCTTTCTAGGGGGTGCCGTCGGCGACAACGCCCCGCTGTCGGAACAATACTGGCTCGGCGGGTACGATCTGCTACGGGGTTACGACCTGTTTTCGATCCACGGGACGCGGGTCGCGCTCGCCTCGACGGAATACCGGGTGCCGCTCGGGCCGGGTTTTCAGGGCGTGGTCTTCGCCGAAGCAGGGAACGCCTTCGCGTCGGGCGAGTCGGTGAAACTAACCAACCTGCGGGGGAGCGGTGGCCTCGGGGTGCGATTCCTGACCCCCATCGGGCCGATACGCCTCGATGTCGCCTACGGAAATCGGTTGCAGACCTACGTCTCGCTAGGACAGTCGTACTAATATAAGCGAGAAGACGTTATTTCGTTACCGACCAGCGGTCTACTTCGGCTCCGTTTTCGTCCACCTGACGCACGGAGAGCGTCTTGCCGCGCACCGATAGCTCGGTCAGTGAATGAATCCCGGCATCGTACTTAGCGGTGTAAGGGGCGAGTCGGGGGGCGTTGCGCTTCGCATAGAGTGCCGCGCCGCCCGCCCCCGTCACCACATAGATCACCCCATCGGGCCGAGTGTTCTTTACCCCGTCCCATTTGCCGTCAATGGAAAACGTTCCGTCCACGGTGTTGCTAGTGCCCCCGTCCGGCTTCGGCGCGAACCGTAGGGGGTGCGTACGCTGATAATTATGAACGTGACCGCTCCACACGACGTCAACGCCGCACTCCTCAAGCACCGGCACGATCCGGCGCATCCACTGCTCTTCCTGATGCTTTTGGGAGGAGTGGAACGGCGGGATGTGGAACACCACGAACCGCCAGGTCGCGGACGGGTTCGCGGTGATCGCCTTTTTGAGTTCCGTGACCAGTCCC
>JAYUUO010000266.1:0-24557 GCA_043754515.1 Armatimonadota bacterium | reverse complement strand
AGCGGATCGAGATGGAGTTCCTGTCCGGCGTGCGTTCCGGCGTGAATGGGACCCCGACGTTTTTCATCAACGGCACGCGCTTCGATGACTCGTGGGACGAGGAGACGTTGCTCGCCGCGCTTCGGGATGCGTAAGGTGACCTCCTTGCGGTGCTTCGTGGATGCTTGGTCGGTAACTTTCGGTCTGGTTACTGAGGTTTCGAACCCGCGTTCGAGACCGCGCGACCAGGCGCACGTGGGAAATCGCGATGCTAACTTCGGGCTACCCCGACATATCAAATCCGCCCGACCACGCACAGTGCGCCCTTGATCTCCTCGGTGCTACGAACCGGCATGAGCGTGATCGGCGATTTCTCCTAGTCAATCGTGCTCAGAAGAGCCGAACTTCGCCACCCACCATCTGCGGATGCCTCGCGTGCCAGTGGACGCGGAGGCAACGCGACGCCGGGACCCCGTATCGCCGTCCCGCCCGACTAACCCGCCGCGACTGTATACTCATTAGGAGTTACGCGGTTCGTCAAGGAACGCGGGTCGAAACCACGTCATCGGCAAAACAAGTACAGTCAAAACTTGTTTTGACGATTGCCTCTCTAGACGCGTTCCGCGCCGGACGTCGGGTACCCGCTTGCGGGTGGGACGGCGCGAATACGGGCATCCGAAACCGCCAACCGCGTAACTCCTAACTCATGAATACTCGGATGTGGCATTTTGATGCCGAGTAGTTCGAGCCGCTGCTGGCTCGCGCCTTGTAGTGCCTGCCACGGTAGCGCGGTCTCCGATTCGAAGCACTCCGGCCACCAGTAGCCGTAATACAGATAGATCGCGCGCCGCTTCCGGGTCGCGCTCTTGTTGCGCGACCCGGAGTGCCAGACCGCGGAGTTGATCACTGCCGCGTCACCCGCCTTCGCAAACAGGGCGACCTCGCCAGGCAATGGCTTACCGCTTATCCCCCGGCGGTTGCCGTTCCCCACAGTGGGTCTTTGGCATGACCACCAAGGGCTAGCCGTTTTGCATACCGGTATGGTTCGTTCCCGTCCGATCCCTCATCCGCGAATAAGGCGAAAGTCCTAAAAGTGGCCGGGCATGACATTCCCATCTGGCCCCTCGCGGGGAACGGCGCGGGCGTGTTTCGTGTATTCCAACGTACACCGATGTGCAAGGGTGTGCTAGATGAAGTCGCTTGACAACGGCGACTTGTTTCTCTCAGTGATACAATATGAGCGTGGAACGCTCAATGAAATATCGAGTATATAGTAATATGGGGAGCGATAACTAACGATGGCTTGGCGCGATTACCGCGATCTGATGCGGCAGATGGAATACGACATGCACCGTTTTACGGAGGAAGCATTCGGGTTTTTAGAGACCCCGAACCGCTTCTGGCAACCGGGAGCGGACATCCACGAGACAGAGGCGGGCATCGTCATCAAGATGGAGTTAGCGGGCGTCACCGCCGAGAATATACAGGTCTCGCTGTCCGGCGACGGTCGGCGATTGACTGTCGCGGGAGTACGCTCCGAGCCTTTGTCGGAGCGCGCCCCGCGCACCGGTTGCCATCAGTTGGAGATTTACTTCGGCCCGTTCGAGCGAACGTGCACCATACCAGGTGAGTTCGAGAGCGACCGGGACCGAATCGGCGCGTCGCTGAAGGAAGGGTTTTTGACCATTACGTTGCCCCGGCGGGCGGCGAAAACGGCATCCCGTTCGATCCCGATCGAAGTTCAGGCAAGCTAACTTAGGAGATAAAATGAGTAACGATAATGATACTAAAGAGCCGCTAGCGGGCGTCCTCGTCGGCGGCGATACAAACGAGGAGATCGGGAACATACTGGAAGATCTCGCCCGAAGCGACGGCGACGAGACGGTGCGGGTTGGCCAGGGTGAGGGGAATGACCACATCACTATCCCCGACGAACTGAATTTGCTCCCCCTCCGGGACGCGGTGGTATTCCCGATGCTTGTCGCGCCTATAGCGGTCGGGCGGGATCAGTTCGTCAAGCTTATCGACGACTCGGTCGTCGGCGGCAACCGAATCATCGGCATGGTCACGCAGCGCGACCCCGCTACGGAGACACCCGGACCCGGCGACATCTACCCAATGGGCGTCGCGGTAGCCATCCGCATGATGGGCAAGGGGCAAGACGCGACCCGGCTCATCGTCCAGGGCTTGCAACGCTTCCAGATACTACAGGTCGCCGGCACCGACCCGTATATGACGGCGCGAGTGCGTCTGCTAGACGACGAAACCGTCCCGGAAGATTCCGTAGAGATCGAGGCGCTGAAGCGACAACTCGCCGGCCTGTTCACGCGGATCGTTGACCTGTCGCAGGATATGCCCGACGAGCTGAAGAACATCGCGGGCATCGAGCAGCCGAGCGTCGCGACCGACCTGATGGCGGCCCACGTCGGGCGGCTCTCGACGGCTGACAAGATCGAGGTGTTGCAAACCCTGAACGTCAAGGAGCGCATGACCAAGTTGCTTGGCTTCCTGACCCGAGAGGCGCAGGTGCTGGAACTCGGTGCCAATTTGCAGAATCAGGTAGCGGGCGAGATGGGCAAAGCCCAGCGCGAGTACTACCTGCGGGAGCAACTCAAGGCGATTCAGAAGGAACTCGGCTAGGGCGATGAGCGCGGCCAGGAGATTGAGGAGCTTAAAAAGAAGGTGGAAGACTCGGGGATGCCGGAGGAGGCCCGTAAGGAAGCCGACCGCGAACTCGATCGTCTGCAACGGATGTCGCCGGGCGCGCCCGAATACACTGTGTCGCGCACCTATATTGACCTGCTCGCGACCCTGCCGTGGATCAAGTCGAGCGACGATAATCTCGACATCGCCGAGGTCAAGCGTGTTCTGGACGAGGACCACCACGGCTTGGGGAAAGTTAAGGACCGCATCCTTGAGTACCTATCGGTTCGCAAGTTCAAGAAGGAGGGTACGACTCGCCAGCCTATCCTGTGTCTGTCCGGCCCTCCGGGAGTCGGCAAAACGTCGCTCGGCCGTTCCATCGCCCGTGCCCTCGGCAAGAAGTTTCACCGCATCTCACTCGGCGGGTTGCGCGACGAGGCCGAGATTCGCGGCCACCGGCGCACATATATCGGCGCGATGCCAGGGCAGATCATCCAGAACCTGAAGCGCGCGGAGACCAACAACCCGCTCTTCATGCTGGACGAGATTGACAAGGTGTCCTCGGACTTCCGGGGAGACCCGTCGTCCGCGCTACTTGAAGTGCTGGACCCGGAGCAGAACCATACGTTCCGGGACAACTACCTCGACGTGCCGTTCGACCTGTCGAAGGTGCTGTTCGTATGCACCGCGAACAACTTGGAGAACATATCGGGGCCACTCCGCGACCGGATGGAGATCATCGAGATCGCGGGCTACACCGAGCAGGAGAAGGTGGCGATAGCGCGGCAACACCTGGTGCCCAAGCAGCTCGGCGAACACGGGCTGGACCCGGAGAAGGTGACGTTCACCGACGACGGGCTGACGACGCTGGTGCGCGGGTATACCCGCGAAGCCGGGGTGCGTAATCTAGAGCGCGAGATCGCTTCGGTGTTCCGCAAGGTCACTCGCGCGTTCGCGGAGGGCAACATGGAGCCGGTGCGGGTAGACTCGACGAAGGTCAAGAACTACCTGGGCGCGCCACGCTACGAGTACGAGGAGATTGAGGAGCGCACCGGGATTCCCGGCGTGGTCACGGGACTCGTCTGGACGCCGGTCGGCGGCGACGTGATATTCATCGAGGCGCAGAAGATGGACGGCGGCAAGAACCTGCAACTGACGGGGCAACTCGGTAGCGTGATGCAGGAGTCGGCCAAAACCGCGCTGTCCTACGTTCGCTCGCACGCGGCGGATTTCGGGATTGACCCGAAGTTCTGGAACGACACCGAGATACACATCCACGTCCCGGCGGGCGCAATCCCGAAAGACGGGCCGTCGGCGGGCGTGACGCTGACCACGGCGATGACCTCGCTTCTATCCGGGCGCCCGGTCAAGCCCGCTCTGGCGATGACCGGTGAGGTGACGCTGACGGGCAAGGTGCTCCCGGTCGGTGGCATTAAAGAAAAGGTGCTGGCGGCAAAGCGAGCGGGTATCAAGACCGTGATCCTGCCGGAGCGCAATCGCAAGGATCTGGACGAGGACATCCCGGCGGAACTGCGCGAGGGGATGACGTTCGAGTTCGCGCGCACGGTGGACGAGGTGCTGGCGTTCGCGCTGGAGAAGCCGGTCGCGCCGACGCAGGTCAAGGTAAAAGCGAGCGGTCGGAGCGAGAAGTTAGTCACCGGGTCCGCCCCGGTGACGATGGATACGCCGATCCCGCCCGACATCCCGCAGCCGACGGGGCCACCGGCGCACGCGGCGGGGAAGTAGAGATAGCGAGAGGGTTTGACAAGTTGAACGGGATCCCCTGCCATTTGACAGGGGATCCTATTTTTCGTACCCATCAGATTTTAGCGATTGACCTTACCGTATGAGGCGCGACACTCAGACGGTGACAGTCGGGCGTTTGGCCACAAAAAGCGTTGTGATAAAATATTCCAGCGAGGCGATGAATGACTAATCCATCCACCAGACAACCAGCGACTTCTCCGTGCAGGAAGCAATTGCCGATCAACTCCTTCGGGACATGAGCGTGTTGAACGAGCAAATAGGGCGCGGTCTCCTCAAAACCGAACAACTCCGAACCGAGACACGGCACCTCCGCGCGGAATATCTGCGGATGACCGAAGAGAATCGCGTTGCGCTTGATCGCCTAAAGGTTCCTTGGTAAATAATGCGGGACAAAATCGTCGAATACGGGAAGCAATTGTTTGCGATAACAGCCGTAAAGTAATAACCAGAGAGTAGCCCTAAAATCAGTTCTGTCACAGGAGCGTCCTCATGCAGATAGGCATTGATAGCTTTGTCGCTACGCTCCCGGATTCCACGACCGGGATCACCCTCAGCCCTGTCGAGCGCATCCGGGACTTGATGGAGGAAATCGAGACCGCCGACCGGGTCGGCTTAGACGTATTCGGCATCGGCGAACACCACCGGGGCGAGTTTCTCGACTCCGCGCCCGCCGTGCTCCTCGCCGCGGCCGCCATGCGCACTAAGCAAATTCGCCTCACCAGTGCCGTCACGGTGCTGAGTGCCGCCGACCCGGTGCGGGTCTTTCAGGAGTTCGCGACGCTGGATCTACTGTCACAGGGCCGGGCGGAAATCGTCGCCGGGCGCGGCTCGTTCACCGAAGCCTTTCCGCTCTTCGGCCTCGAACTGGACGATTACAACTCGCTGTTTGCCGAGAAACTTGATCTGCTCCTGAAGATCAGAAACAACAGCCACATCCATTGGGTCGGCAATCACCGCGCCGCGCTCACGGGGCAGGGGATCTACCCCCGCCCCTTGCAGAACCCGCTCCCGATCTGGCTCGGCGTGGGCGGAACGCCGAACTCGTTCGCCCGCGCCGGAATGCTCGGTCTGCCGCTCATGGTCGCGATCATCGGCGGCGAACCGCGTCAGTTCCGCCCTCTGGTTGACCTGTACCGCGAGACGGGTCTTCGCGCGGGGCATTCGGCCGATAAGCTACTCGTCGGCGTCCATTCGCTCGGCTACGTCGCCGATACGACAGAGCAGGCGGCAGACGAGTTCTACCCTGGCTACGCGCACATGTTCACCAACATCGGCAAGGAGCGCGGCTGGCCCCCGACCACGCGTCGGCAGTTCGACGCGGGGCGTGGCCCGGCGGGCGCGTTACTCGTCGGCGATGCCGAAACGGTGGCGGCAAAGATCCTGCGCGTGAGCAACGACCTGGGCGGGATTTCACGCGTGACGTTCCAGATGAACGCCGCCGCTGTTCCGCAGGCGAAGATGCTACATGCCATTGAGATACTCGGTACGCGTGTCGCGCCTCTGGTTCGGGGATAGGTCCTGACGCGTTTCGGCGGCGCGGAATACGCATGTGTTCCTACGCACCACTCCTACGGGCGACCTCGTCATGCACGAATGCGTCGAGTTCAGAGACCGTGTAGTCCTGCCACGCTAGGCCGTGGTAGAAGCGCAACACAAGAAACTCGAAGGTCAACGGTGCCTCCGCGTCATGCAAGCGGGTGGCACCCTTACGCTCGCGTAACTCCCGGTAGGCGAGCCGATGACGCGCTTCTGCAACGATATTCGGGTCGGGATCGCCTGCGAAACGCGTTAGCAACGGGATGTCATCCCTCGCACTTGAGTTATTCGCTGAAAGCGCGGCGGGTCCAATACCCCAGTGCTTGCACCGTTCCTGTTTTGGGCGTCTATGCCGCTTTCAGGCGACATAGTCTTCTAGGGGACTATCGGGTCACCGTCCTGCAAATACCTCGGGGCTTGCCCCGAAGAAAATTATTTAGGAGCGACCAGCATGAGAGATACTGGGTACTTGACGCGACGTGATGCGACGCCCGATCCGAATCTCCGCCCAGCCAGCCGATTTCGAGGATGAGCTTTGGCAGAAGAAGTGGATCGGTATCGCGACGATTACACAGCACGGCTTCGAATCCCGGCACCACATCCCCTGAACTGACCATCGCCAGCGTATGAATAGTGGAGTGGCGACTGGCAAAAGAGCCGTCCGTATCACACGCTTTCAGGAGTGCGGGAATGACCGACGAGGCACGCACGGCGTTGCGGAAGCCGGACTTGATTATCTCTGGCGTCAGTCGGCATGCCTCGCTCAAAAAGGTCGCCGCGTGAAAGAACTGTTTTGGGTCATAAGGATGCGTAATGCGCCCCTCGAGTAACTGGAGGAGCTCGGCTTGTCCCGCGCCGGGGATTAGGTAAGGGAACCATTCCCCCCCAATAGTGGTGGCGATGGGCCATTGATCTAAGTACTGGGCGGCGGTCTGCGGCGTAGCATCGGGCATTGTAGTCGCGGTATTGTATCGCCGTCGCGCGTTTATACCGTTCCGGCAACACTCAAGTCCTCACATAGGCGTGACCGTTAAAGGTGACTTACCTTTAATGGTATCGGCGAACTGCTCCGAACATACAGCGTGGAACATTCCGCCCCGCTCGAATGAACCTTCGCCGCCCGCATTACGTCCACAAGGGCAGAAGGACAGAACCGGCGGAACGACAACCACCCCTGTGAATCCAGATCGCTCAAACCGACACCACAACCCCCAATGAAAAACTACCGCAATCACCTACGAATCGCCGCCGCGTTCGGCGTCGCCGCCGCGCTGGGCGGGTTCGCCGCCACGCATGCCGCGCCCCCGCGAAAGAACGCGAATACCACTAAATCCGAGATGAAGCCTGCTGTGCCCCAGAGCACGCAACCCGGCTTCGTGGACAACACGCCGCTGACGGAAGACCAGAAAGTGGTACACCTGTTGAACCGCATCGGGTTCGGGCCACGCCCCGGCGATGTCGCGCGGGTCAAGGCGATGGGTCCCGCCGCTTACCTTGACCAGCAGTTGCACCCGGAGACGATTGATAACTCTGCCGTGGACGCCAAACTGTCCGGTTTTACCATGCTTCAGTCGTCGGGCGCGGAACTAGCGGCGGACTATGCCGCCGGTCTGAAGCAGGGCCAGGCTCTGCAAAAGATTCGCGGCGAGATCGAAGCGCGGATGAAGTCGGGAGCCGCCGCGACCGTGCAACCAGTTCCGTCGGGTGTTTCGCTTCCAGGAACACCGGGGAACGTACCCGTCAGCCCCCCGCAACCCCCGGTCGCAACCGCACCGGGAACCCCCGCTATGCCAGGCGATAATGTCATGCCGCCTCCGGGCGCACCAGGATATTTCAAAGCCCTCTATGCCTACGCGACGCCGGAAGAGCGCGACCAGATCAAGCAGATCCTCGCCGAGCGCGACAAGAGCGGGCGCAAGGAGGCATTACAGGCGGCGGATCGCCAACTGTCGGTGGCGAAGGCAGTACGGGCGACCGAATCGAATCAGCAACTTTACGAGGTGATGTGCGATTTCTGGTCGAACCACTTCAACATTGATATTCGCAAGAACCAGTGCCGGGTGCTCAAGGTTGCGGACGAGCGCGACGTGATTCGTAAGCACGCCCTGGGCAAGTTCCGCGACCTACTCGGCGCGTCCGCGCACTCGCCCGCGATGCTCGTCTACCTGGACAACTTCCAGAATGTCGCGCCGCAACCCGACAACCCGCGCCGTGAGAAGATCCGGCAGGCGATGCTCGATAAAGCAGCGGCGAACAACGCGCAAAATCCGCTGGCGCAGGCCGTGATCGTGAACGCCCGCCCGAAGCAGGGCGTAAACGAAAATTACGGGCGCGAGATCATGGAGCTTCACACGCTCGGCGTTGACGGCGGCTACACGCAAAAAGACGTCCAGGAAGTCGCGCGTTGTCTCACCGGCTGGAGCGTCGGGAACGCGCGGCAGGGTAGCCCCGGCGAGTTCGTCTTCAACGCCCGCCGTCATGACAACGGCGAGAAGGTCGTACTGGGGCAGACGATCCCGGCGGGCGGCGGGGAGCAGGACGGCGAAAAGGTGTTAGATATTCTTGCCTCGAACCCGGCGACGATGCGCTTCATCTCGACGAAACTGTGCCGCCGACTGTTTTCCGACAATCCGCCGGAATCTCTGGTCAACAGATGCGTGGCGACCTGGAAGCGCACCGACGGCGACATCCGCGAGATCGTGCGCACCATCGTCACCGCGCCCGAGTTCAGCACGCGGCAGGCGTACCGGCAGAAGATCAAGTCGCCGTTCGAGTACGCCGTCTCGTCGGTTCGTGCTCTGGGCGGGACATTCGACCTGTCGCCCGTCGCTTTGCAACGTGCCCGCTACAATCAGAAGAATGGCGGGGGTGGCGACTACTTCACGATCACGCAGGGGCGGACGCTGGTCGGGCAGATCGGGGTTATGGGTGAGCCGCTCTACCAGTTCCAGGCACCGACTGGCTGGCCCGAGGATTCCCGTAAATGGGTCTCGACCGGGGCACTCGTTTCGCGCCTGAACTTCGCTCTGGGTCTGATGCGCGGCGACCTGATTGAGGTGCAACTGCCTGAGATGCCTATCCCGACTGGAAGCGATCCGGGGAGCATCGTGAACGCGGTGACGAGCAAAGTATTGCAGGGTGACGTCTCGCCCTCGACGCGGGCGACACTCCTGCGACAGGCGAATGCTGAAGTAGCGGATAATAGCCCCGCCGCCGGTCAGACGCTAGAAAAACGACTCACCGCGCTGGTGCTGGGCGCGCCGGAGTTTCAACGACGCTAGAAATGGTGCCGCTCACGGTACCGGGAAATACATCATGCAAATATCACGACGATTGTTTCTGAAGGGCGGCGGCATCGCGCTCGCCTCGGTCGGTTTGATGCCCGCGCTCTGGCCGTCGTTCTTGCGACGCGCGGCATACGGCGCGGAACCGGGCAAGCGGGGCAAGGTGCTGATCTGCCTGTTCCAGCGCGGCGCGGCGGACGGCCTGTCCGTGGTCACGCCGTTCGGCGACCCGGACCTGTACAAGTTGCGTCAGAATATCGCGGTAGAGAAACCGCGCAACGGCGACGCGGCGACGCTACTCGACCTGGACGGCTTTTTCGGGCTACACCCGGCACTCGCGCCGCTCCTGCCGATCTACAAGTCGGGACACATGGCGGTGGTACACGCCGCCGGCTCGACCAGCGGGACCCGCTCGCACTTCGACGCGCAGGATTTCATGGAGTCGGGCACTCCCGATAACAAAAGCGTCCCCGACGGCTGGCTTTCCCGGACCGCGTTGTTGTGTCCCGAAGACCGCGCGAAGGCGAAAACCAACTCGGCGTTCCGTGCCCTTGCCATGGGCGGCGCGATGCCGCGCATCTTGCAGGGCGACGCCGGGGCACTCGCTATTCCCGACCTGCGCTCATTCGGGATTCAGGATCGCGGACTGTTCGCGAGCAACAACCGACACAAACCGATGCCAGGCGACGACGACGTGACGGCGGCGGAGGCCGCGATTATTGCGTCCGGCACCTCCGCCGAGGGCGGCTTTGAGAACATCTATGATAAGGCGGTCGGCGACGTGCTGCACGGCTCGGCGTCGGAATCATTCGAGGCACTGGGTGTTCTGAAACATCTGAAATTGAACAACTACATGCCTGAAAACGGGGCGCGGTACCCGAACGGCGGCTTCGGGCGGTCACTCCAGCAAATCGCGCAGCTGATCAAGGCCGATGTCGGTGTGCAGATCGCGTTCGCGGACATGGGCGGCTGGGATACACACGTCGCGCAGGGCGGCGCGAACGGGCGGCTCGCCAATAATCTTCGGGATTGGGGCGGGGCGATTGCCGCGCTGTATGCCGACCTCGGTGACCGGATGGCGGATGTCACGATCCTGACGATGAGCGAGTTCGGGCGGGCAGCCCGGCAGAACGGCGGCGGCGGCACCGACCATGGGCACGCCAACTGCTACTTCGCGCTCGGCGGCGACGTGAACGGTGGCAAGGTGCTCGGCAAGTGGCCGGGCCTCGCGGACGGCCAGTTGTACGAGAACCGCGACCTCGCGGTGACGACCGACTTCCGCGCCGTGTTCGCGGAAGTGGCGACGAAGCACCTGGCGATCCCCACGTCACGGATCACGAAACTGTTCCCCGGCTACACCGGCGGGGTCGGAGACTTCCGGGGGGTGGTTCGCGGGTAAGGGAGAGCGGAGGGTTATGCATTAACGAGGGCGGGCGTGGGACGACAGTTCCATGCCCGCCTTTTTCGCGTACGTCACGCGCGGGGAACGTTGCTCCCCGCACGCGTAAACACCGGTTCAGCGCGGCATCCGATGGACGCGAATCTATAAGTACGCGTCTGCCGAGTAGCAGGTGAGTGATTGGATAGTAGACGCTTCTGATTGACCACTCACGACGAAGAGCGACGCCCACCGTTCGCTCCGGTACGCAGGACCGACCGTGTCTGCGGAGAATGCCCGAAAGGAGGAAGGGGAAGCGCGGAACCAGCGCGGGGGCTAACGCCAACGCTGGCGGATAGAACGGAGTTGGGTCATGGATAAATCATTCCTCGAAGGGGGAACCGTAAAACTGTTCCCAAACGTTTCGTGCTCTGGAACGAGCCTCCTTCTGTGCTTCGGAATGAGCCGCTTTGTCCAGCGGCAGTATCTTCTGGCGGAAGGCCTGTTTCAGCCATTTCGGTTCCGGGTTGGGCATCAGTGTTACCACCGTCTTGCCCCCGGATCTCGCCACCGAGAACCTTACTTTTAGCAGAGAGGATAGTTCACCAGCACTGTAAAAAGCCACGAACTCCGCACTATCCTTACCCCACACGACCAGTTCTGGTCGCGCGCTGTCCTGACGAAAGCCTGTTTCATCCACTTCGATGGTCTCAGAGGCAGGCACATATTCTATCTTCATGCCGAGTTCGCGCTTCTGGCTATGATACAAGCGAACCCGCCATTTGCCGTTGGGGGAAGGTTCCGTGATGTCGGATGGTACTGTAGTTATCCCGCATCCCGTTAAACACAGGGCGAACGCGAGCAACAACAGAACCCACCTGTACGCGGGCGGTCGTAGCGGAGGGCTTGGTGTTTTTATCATACGTGGGCCTCCAGAATCCGTGCGTCTCGTAAATCTCCGCATATAATCATACCTCGGTGATGAGTCATCGTGATCCGACGTTACGGCTCCGGTCCGATGTTGAAATGGTGCAAGGCGGGGGCGAACGTGTCGGCCCCACTACGGAGGGCTTTGATCGTGTCTCACGGGACAGGGGGTCCGGCCGTTGCACTGCCCGCTCTGGTTCGTGACGGGAATAACGTTGCCCTTGCCGTCGGTCGCATAGTCTAGCCGCGCCGCGCCGGTAGCATGCTCGCCTAGTAGCCGGCCCGCCATGGTGTAGTAGTTCGTTACGCTCATACTCGAATCACCTTCCGCATCACTGTTCGCGCAGATAGGCACTTTTCCAGATTTCGACGGCTGTGTAACGTGTTTTCCAGTCTGGTGACGCCTTCAATTTTCGCAGTGTTTCCTTCAGCCATTTCGGATCTGCTTCTAGACTCCGTACTTTTATGCTGCCGCCGGAGTCTGTGACCGAGAACCCGCTATGTGCCAGGGCAGAGACCTCGCTACACCGGTAGAAAACTACGAACTCTTTGCTGTCGGCATCCCACACGATGAGAATAGGTTTCGGATTGTCTTGAATGAAACTGGCACTTCTCATATCCACAGACTGTGAAGAGGGAGGATGAGTTACTTTCATGCCGAGGTCGGTTTTCCCATCGGTGTACAGATGAACTCCCCATCTCCCGTCGGGGGAAGGTTGTGTCATAAGATTGGCATGTAAGCCGCACCCCGTCAAACATATCGCGGAGGCAAATACCACCAATCGTGCCCATCGCATAATAGAGATAAGTCTTTCCCCCCTTGAGAAACGTGCTGTGTCCAACATCTATAGCCAGCCTTTCACAACATGCCGGTCAATTAGTCCTGAGCATCGAGCTAAAGAGTGTCAGTTATTTCGCGTCAGGGAGCCACACCGCAAAGCTCCTTTACCAAATGATAATTATGTTCGCCGCTGTCGCCGCCACCCAAACTGCCGCCCCACTTATTCCGAGTAGGTGTCACGGTGTTGTTGATCCTAAAACACTGCGTTGATTCTGAAAAATGCCGCTCATCACCTTCGACGGGGTTCCGAAGACCATCTCGAAAATCAACTGGCAGATCGGCATTCCGACAGTGAGACGGATGGGCAAGACTCCATGGTTTTTGATTTCGAGCGTGATGTTGCCCTTAAATCCCGCGTGTATCGTCGGTGCGGTAACATGAACCGCCAGCCCGATGCGGGCAAGCGAGCTCTTTCCCTCGACACGCGCGGCAATTCGTGTTGTTTCCGGCAGTTCCACACGCTCTCGCGTCAAAGCCAGGATGAACTCCCCCGGCTTCAATACAAGAGCGTTCTCCTGCAAGGGGACCGACTCCAGATAAGGCGCGAGATTGGCGAAGAAGCCCGGCTTGGCCGGGTCTATGATTATGTCAACGCCGCTTGGTGGAATGATCCAACGCTTGAAGTCGCCGCCGCCGAGGGATAAATCTACTGCGGTGGTTGTATAGCTCGTTGGCGACGGCGGCGGTTCGATGCGGATCTGACCGCTTTGCAACGCCGCCTGTATTTCGCTGTCGCTTAAGATCATGACACGTTCCTTATTTATAGAGCTAAAGCCGATATAGGAACCTGCACCCGGCCGTGCCCGCTGATCGTGTCACGGGGTAGCTCCACAACGGCTTGTTCATCATTCGTATAGACCAGTTGCACGTCCATCGTATGTTCCTGGTCTTGAACACTGGCTTTATCTACGAACAACTCGTAATCACCACCGACACCAGCAAAACGAACATACCATTCCGTAGAGAACATCCCAGGCTTGATGTCCGAGACGCGTAATCGCGTTGACATGGTTCAACTCCTTACTAAACAGGGGGTGACCGATTATACCGCTTAATCCGTCCTTGATTTCGTCTGCGGTGCACACCAGTCTGCCGCGCCCATCTACGACTGCCGCTATCTCGCCCGCTTAACAGCGGCGATCCAGATACGAATAATACGTCTCGCGCCTTTAATCTCTTCCTCTTGCCGCCGTCAAGCACATACAACCTCTCACGACCATATTCCGGGTCCCGCGATTTTTGCGCAACGCTCGCCCCCGGCGTACAATGAGCGGCTATGTTCGCCGAAAACGATACCCTTACCACCGACGCCGCGCCCGCGTCCTCGCCTGTTACTGCCGAAGCCGCCCCACGCCCGAGGCGGTTCCATGTCATGACGTGGGGTTGTCAGATGAACGTGGACGATTCCGACCAGATCAAGAACCTGCTCGAAGCCGACGGCCTTGTCGAAGCCGACAGCGCGGACGACGCCGACGTGATCATGCTCAATACCTGCTCCGTGCGGCAGAAGCCAGAGGACAAGGTGTTCAGCAAACTCGGGGAACTTGCCGAGCGCAAACGGGACAACCCCAACCTGACCATCGGGGTCACCGGATGCATGGCGCAACGCGCCGGGTCGGAAATCGCGCGTCGCGCGCCGCACATTGACTTAGTGGCTGGTACCGCGCAACTCGAGCGCATTCCCGAACTGCTCCGCGCCCGCCGCGCCGCGCTGGACTCGGGCGCGGCGCGGAACGGCAGGCCGTCCGAGGTGCTGATCCAGCTTGAACTGCCGCGCAAAAAGGAAGAGTCGCAGTTGTTCCTGCCGGAGCGCAAGCGCGTGACCACCGGCAAACTAAAATCGTTCGTCTCGATCATGTACGGTTGCGACAAGTTCTGCGCCTTCTGCATCGTGCCTCTGACGCGCGGCAAGGAGCGATCCCGCCCCGCATCCGAGATAGTGGGCGAAGTGGAGCATCTGGCGGCGCACGGCACCAGGGAGGTAACGCTCCTGGGCCAAACGGTAAACTCGTACGGCTTGAAAGGGCTGGATGCGACCTGCTCGTTTGCGGAACTGCTCCGCCGCGTGAGTGACGTGCCGGGGATAGAGCGCGTCCGGTTCACATCGCCGTACCCCAAAGACTTCACCGACGACGTTATCCACGCGATGGCGAGCCTTCCGCACGTCTGCGAGCAGGTACACCTGCCCGTACAGGTCGGTGATGACACGCTCCTCAAGCGGATGCACCGGGGCTACACGCTGGACGAGTATCGTGTCATCGTCAGTAAGTTGCGTGCCGCCATGCCGGACATCGTGATCACGACTGACCTCATGCTCGGCTTCCCCGGCGAGACGGAGGAGCAGTTCCAGAACACGATGCGGTTCGTGGACGAGATCCGTTTCGACGGCGCGTTCATGTTCGCCTACTCGCCGCGCGACCCGACTCAGGCGGCGAAACTGCCGGATCAGATCCCGCATAAAGAGAAGATCCGGCGACTCGAGATTCTAATCGCCCGCATCAACGAGATCACGTGTGAGATAAACGCCGCGCATGCCGCGGCGGGGCGCGAGTTCGAGGTGTTGGTGGACGGCCGTTCGCCGAAGAACCCGGAGCTATGGCAGGGACAGACGCGCGGCGGAAAGACGGTCCACTTCCCGTCCGGGCGTGATCTGCTCGGGCAAATGGTACGGGTCCGCGCGGTCGAGTCGCACCTGTGGGGCTTCCACGTCGAGTTAGTATAGAGGACGCCACACGTCGTTCCTGTCGGGGGAGCGGGCAATGAATTGCTCCGCTGGAAGCGTTCCGCCGCGAGCATACACCTGACCAGCAAAAACCCGTCTATGATGCAATCGCCCTGGTACCGTTGCTTGACACACGCGGCAACATGTTTTATCCTATCACTATGAATGAAACGACTGACTACAAGCCCGCCGACGGGCGTTACAACAACTCACCGGGCTGGTTCCGCCGGTGCGGGCGATCCGGGCTACTCCTGCCCGCCATCTCCATTGGGTGTTGGCATAATTTCGGCGACCCCGGCACCGACGCGGGCCACCACGACGCCGAGTCCGCCCTGCATGAGAACGCGAAGGCGATGCTGTTTACGGCGTTCGACAACGGCATCACGCACTTCGACCTCGCGAACAACTATGGCCCCGTGCCGGGCGCGGCGGAAACTCGCGTCGGGCGCATCCTGCGCGATAACTTCAAGAGTTACCGCGATGAGTTGATCATCTCATCGAAGGCCGGATACGGGATGTGGCCCGGACCCTACGGCGAGTGGGGGAGCCGCAAGTACCTGCTCGCGTCGCTCGACCAGTCGCTGACGCGGTTGCAAATCCCCTACGTAGACATTTTCTACTCGCACCGCTTCGACCCCAACACACCGCTCGAAGAAACGCTCGGCGCGCTCGATTCGGCGGTGCGGCACGGCAAGGCACTCTATGTCGGCATCTCGTCCTACAACGGCGAGCAGACACGGAACGTGAAGGCGATTTGCGCGGCGAACGGGTTCGTGACGCCGATCATCCACCAGCCCTCATACTCGATGCTGGGCCGCTGGGTGGAGACGGACCTGCTCCCGGCGACCGATGAGACAGGCATGGGCGTGATCGCGTTCTGTCCGCTCGCGCAGGGTTTGCTTACGGGAAAGTACCTGAACGGCATACCGGCCGACTCCCGCGCCAAACAGGAGAGCGGTGCGCTCGGCGAGAACGCCGTCACGCCCGAGTTGGTGGAGAAGCTGAAGAAGCTGAACACTATCGCGGCGGATCGCGGCCAGAGCCTCGCGCAGATGGCACTCTCCTGGGTGCTACGCGACTCCCGAGTCACCTCCGCGCTGATCGGCGCGAGCCGCCCGGCACAGGTCATCGAGAACGCCAAAGCTGCGGAAAAGACCGCGTTTGCTGCCGACGAGTTGGAGCTCATCGAGTCAGTGTTGAAAGGCTAATTGCGGTCAAAATGAGCGGCGGCGGCGTTCACATGGTCACGCTGGCGTCGCACGATCCCGGATGGGCTACGGAATTCGTGGCTCTGCGGGACGTTTGGAAGGCCGCGCTGGGCGATCTCGCCGTCGCCATTGAACACGCCGGGAGCACGGCGGTGCTGGGTCTCCCGACGAAGGCGATCCTGGATGTTGACGTGGTGACTCACTTGCTAGAGGTTTCGCCTGAGGTTGTTGTGAGCCTTGCGACTTCCAGGTATGAACATATCGGGCAACGCGAAGTCCCGGATCGCGAGGTTTTCAACCGACAAGGGAGTGACATCCCCCGCGATGGCTCGGGGTGTCCCACTGGATGGGCCATCATCTGCATGTTTGTCCGAAAGGCAGTCGGGAACTACGTCGTCATATCGCCCTCCGCGACTACCTGCGAACGCACCCCGAAGCCGCCGCAGACTACGCCGTGCTGAAGCGTGAACTTGCCGGACGATTTTTCGGGGACGTTGACGCCTATTCCGAAGCGAAGACCGAGTTCGTCGAGGATGTTCTTGCCCTCACGGGAACCTATCAGAAGCCGAGGCGCACGGACTTCCCCGCCGGGCGATAGTAGTTCTCGGCGTACCGCTCGCAGAACTTTTCCACGCTCCCGACCGAGCGCACCTGCGCCGCGTAGCCGGGCAGTTCGGCGATGCCGTGCGCGACCTCATGAATCAGCGCGCGTTTGAGCACGAAGGCCCGGTAGACGTCTAGTGCCCAAACGGCGTATAGTTTGTTGCCGTCCCAGACGAATTTGCCACCGAACCGCTCGGTGTCCATGCTGTCCTCGCGCCGCCCGACCAGTCGCCGCCCCATCGTGCTATTTCCGGCGTCGTCTTTCACCGCTTCTAGCAGGCAATGCAGGCGGATCTCGCCCTCAAGCCAGTCGGCGTCCGAGCCGGTGCGCTTCTGGTTGGACAGCCGGACCTCGCGCACCACGGCGGCGTGTTCCAGGGGGAGAGTGGCGAGGGTCTCGCGGACATCGGCGAAGGTGACCGGGTACAAATGGTTCGGGGGCGGGACATCGGTGAACATCCGTACCTTCGCCGTCTTCGTGGAGTCGGCGGGCTTCGGGGTGACCCTGGCAACGTAAGAACGTTCGGCGGGCAGAATGCCGTCGGCGTCCGCCATGACGCCCACCCTGTCACGAAGCGAGAGGATCTTCCCGCGCAAGGCGAAGAGTCGGCGCGTATCATCGTCCCGGCTTTTCGTCTCCTCTGTATAGAAATCGTCCACGCCCGACGCCAGTAGTCGTAGAAACGTCAGGTACTGCGAACGCTTCTCGTCCCACTCCTTCTCGTCGTTCAGCCGCTGTGTGTATTCTTCCTCGAACGCTTCGAGTTGCGCCCAGTCCCGTGTCGCCCCCTTCGCCATGATTTAGACGCCCGTGTCTCCCAAAAGGGCGACGAACTTCTCCAGAATCTGGGAGACGGGAAGATCGGACATGTTGCGCCCGATGTGCGCGAAGGTAACGGTCTGTGTCTTGTCGAGAATGAACAGCGCGGGGTGCGACAGGTTAAAACCCTCAAGCGAGAAGACATAGTGCGTCCCGTAGGCTTTCGCGACGGTGCGGGAGCCGTCGCAAAGGAGCAGGTACGGGAGCGGCAAGGCTTTGAGGAACAACTTCACCGTGATCTGGCTTTGGCATGCGATGGCGACTACGGCGACGTTGCCCGCCCGCAGTTTCTCGAAGTTGCCCTTGAGTACCTGTAGTTGGTAAACGCAAAATGGGCACCAGGTGCCGCGCAGAAAGATCAGCAGTACATCCTTGCCGAGCAAGGAGTCGAGCGTGACGCATTCGCCGGTCACGGGATCCGGCAACGCGAAGGGCGGCGCGGTCTTGCCGACCAGGGGCGACGCTTTAGGCACGGCGGCAACGTGGCGCGGCGACGGGGTAGCGTTGGCGGCTTGCGCTGACATGTGATGTCATTGTACCGCGAAAAAAACGGGTTTGGTCGGTTCCGGCGAAACTGGTATCTCGTCCCTACCAGTTGCTATCACGAAAAAGTCCTAATATACCGATATTATAGGGTGCATGTCGTAGGCTATTCGCCGAAAGGATTTCCAACCATTGAGTTTCTCTCCCGCATCTGCCCGAACTCCGTTTATTTCCGGAACGGTTCCCGCGCTCTTCCTGTTTTTGTCCCTCCTAGTTGCTGGCAACTCACTACCCGCGAGGGCACAGTCAGGCCCGTCACCATTTGTTTCCTACAGCCCGGATCCCGGCAACAGCCGCCAGTTGATCTTCGTCAACAACCCCGAGAGATTAGAACTTGGCTATACCGACGCGGTAGCGGGTTCGGTAGACTTTGGGACTACCTACAACGATCTAGCGGACCTGACCCTGGGACAGAAAGCGATTCAACGGATCATGCTCGACCCCGGCAACTACCGCGACCTGTTCGAGCACGTGTACAATCTGACCCGCGCGACCACCCCGGCGAGTGCGACGAAGTCTATCAGCTATGCGGTTCTGCTCCGCAATCCGAACACGGATCCGCTCTTCGTGACGCTCTATGGCAAGGGATTCACCGTCGGGACTGCGGGAGGACAACCTCTCATTGATGTGTTCAACAGCTCCGACGCGCAAACTTACGAAGTGGGCCCCGGGCGGCTCATATGGCTACTGCGCAGCGACGTGGACTTCGGCGGCACCCGCCCGGTGAATCCGGGAAACTTCTTCAGCGGAGTCGTGGATTTTGACGTCAGCGGCGGTACGTGCGAGGTGACCAACATTGCTTACCAGAGCCTGCCTGCCGTGACTGGGAAGCGGTACTGTAACCTCTACACCGTCGCTGACTACTATGCGCGGCTCGCGCAGATCGCCGATATGGGGTTCGTGACGCGCCGGTACTCCGCCGCCGCCGCGCCGGAATCGCGAGTCTACAAGGGCTTGATGTCCTACCCGAACACGCCAGGAGTTGGCGCGGGGGTGGTGACAAACCTGACGTTTGCCGTGGATGACACGACGGTCGCTGGGGAACTGCCGGTCACGTACGCGCAGTACGTCGCCGACCCGAGCACGGGTGTGTACGGGCCATCGGCGACCGCCACGGTTTCCGGCACCGGCTGGTACACCCACAACACGCCCCTACGCGATACCGGCACGATCAAGGTCGTCGGCGGTGACATGTTCGACATCGCTATGCCTGGATTCGGGCGCGTGTTCGCGCTCGCGCCGACCGTCGCGCCGAACACACCGTTTAGGCAAGGAAACATTGGCAACTGGGGAATCATCTACCGGGACGTGGTGACGCTCATTAACAACGGCGCGGCGAGCCGCGTTTTCAAATTGACGCTGAACAACTCGTCCGGGAGTGGCAGTCCGATCGCTTACAGGGACGTCAGCGGCGCGTGGCAACAGACGGTGGTGCGCTCCGCGATCTTCCCGTACTACACGGTTACGGTCCCCGCCGGGACTTCCCAGACGGTGGAAGGGACGTTCACGCTGGGTTGCCCCGGCGTCGGCACGATCCGGCACGCGGTATCGGTGAACGCCGCTACTCCTTAGCACCCGCAGGGTAATGGCACGACCAGCCGATGGCGAACCTATTTCGTTATCGGCTGGATTTCGGCTTGCGTCGGATGATCCCCGTAGAACTGCCGTACCGTGTTCGCGGCGTACACGTCGAAGGCGAGCATCACCGCCGCGACCAGAGCCGCGACCACCGGGCGGTTCAGCGGGCGGAGTGTGGAAAGGGCGAGCAGGAATAAAAGCCCCGTCGCGGGCGCGGCGGCGACCAGGTAGCGGCCCGCGGACAGCACGACATTCCAGTCGGCGAATAATTCCTGTTGGATCAGCGCGGCGAAGCAGAACAGGGTTGCGGCGAACGCCGCGCCGACAATCGCTTTGCCAGACGCGTCGGGCACGCCATCGCGCGTCAGTTTGCTGACGTTCAGCACGAGCAGAATCACCGCGCCCGCGTCGAGGAGCAGAAAAATGGGCCG
The DNA here is from genome assembly GCA_043754515.1 of Armatimonadota bacterium. Lineage (GTDB taxonomy): Bacteria > Armatimonadota > Armatimonadia > Armatimonadales > Armatimonadaceae > JACMIU01. The sequence continues at coordinate 4,297 of JAYUUO010000266.1, read as the reverse complement.
TAAATCGGGCATATAAAACTGCGTCAGCCAGAACGGGAGCCAGGCGGTTCCGGCGTACCAGAGGAGTGACTGGGTAGAATTGATCGGCACGGGAAACTCGGCGGGTACCAGGCCGCGCCCGAAGAAGTCTGAGATGGGTCCTCGCGCCAGAAGCGGGCGATCAAAAGTGCGCAAAAACGCGTGCCCGTAAGCGACCTGATTGTAGGCAAACCAGGGCGCGAGAAGAAGCGCGAACAGCGCGAACCCCGCGAGTGCCGCCGGGAGCGCGACCCGCCCCCTTCGCAGTAGCGCGATGCTGACCACGGGGAGCCATAACAGCGCGGTGAGGCGAGTCAGACAGGCGAGGGCGAGCGTGAGGCCGAGAAGTAACGCCTCCCGAATAGTAGGCGGCGTGCTGCGGCGCAAGAGCCGCACCGACTGGAGCCACACCGCCGCGCCGAATAGCATCGCCAGCGGCTCGTTCGAGAAATTACCGGTCATGTGCCCGAACATCGGCAAAAACGCAACGAACGGCGCGGTGCCCAGCGCGACCAGAGGGCGGTCGGGGAAGGCAGTTTTCGCCGCTCGATCAGTCAGCACGATGACTCCCAGCCCGCAGAGGACGCAAAACCCGCGCAGGAGATACCAGATCTTTATGTCGCCGACAAGGGGATGCGCCGCCTTGTAAATCACAGCACTCAGGGCGTAAAAGAGCGGCGGATGTTGGGCTTGATACGAAACGTAATCGTCCGGCGACGCGCGGAACGCGGGAGAGGGCTTCGGGAGCCGGCCGTTATCCGCGAGGGACAGAACGTAGAGGTAGTGCTCTTTCTCGTCTGGACCGAGGCCGACAACCAGCGAAAAATCCGTCGCGAGGTACGTCGGCAGATTATCCGGTAGGTAAATGGACTGGGTCGGGGTCGCCCGTACCCAGAGGATCTGCACGGCGACGTATAGCACCAGCGTCGCGAGGAGCCGGTAGCGGGCGAAGCGGCTTTGTTTCGTGGGGGAGTCGGATGTCATAGTGTAGACGACTGTACAGGCCGTAACTAAGCGATAACTGTCGGCCTAAGCGAGCAATAGGGTCCTCCGGAGGCGTGCGATGATTACCAGGGCCGCGAGTGGACATGACCGGTCTGTGACGCCGGTAGGTCCTTGAGTGTCACGATCCCTGACGCAGTGTAAAGGCGTTTCAGTTCGGGCAGGGCGTGTCGCCTCGGCCCAAGATCGTTACCTTGCCAGGATGCGAAATAGCTCCAGCGCACGCCGAAACGACGCATTCGCGCGATGTCCGGGACCCCGCCGAACTCCGTGAGCGCGAGCATTTTGCGCCCATCGTATTGCGCGAGAAGCGTTTCCCAGACCGAAACGAGCGGGTCACTTACATCGGTCGGGTACTGATCTACCGCCACGATGTCTACCACATCATCCCCCGGATACCATTTCGGGTCTGTACCGGAACTGTAGACCCAGATCAGATTGTGCAACCCGTGCGTCTTCGTCAACCGTTCATGAAGTAGTCGCCACAGTTTCTTGCAGGGCTCGGGGCCTTTCGCACCCCACCAGAACCAGCCGCCCTCTGCCTCGTGGAGGGGACGAAACAGTATCGGCACGCCCGCGTCGCTGAACTTTTTCATTTGTGTGGCGATCACGTCTATATCGCTCACAAGTTGAGCATACTCCGGTGATTTCGGTTCGCTCATCGCCTTCGCCAGATCGAAAGTAGTCGAGTGCGTATAGAAGCCGAAGTACCAGTGTGCGTCTACCTTTTTACCTGCTTTGTCAGTATAAGGAGCGTCCAGGATACCGCTCGGCGCGTTCCAGTGCCAGAGCATGGAAGCGATTTGCCCACGCTTCGCGGCCGCGATCACGTTTTCCACCTCATTGTGAGGATCGGAACCACGTTGTCGCCGTGTAGGTGAATACTCAATGAAGTCGCCCGCCTGAATTGCCGGGGTAGATCCGAGAGTGTCTTCCAGAAACCTTGTGTCACCGAACTCCGCCTGCCCGGAAAGAGTTTTAGTGCCGTAGTCGCGGCGAAGCATGGCGAATAAGGCATGCGTCGCCGGTGTCGCATTTTTATCGGAAAGTTGCGCGGGAATGGGGCGAAGCGGCGACTGTGGAGGAGAAGTCGAAAGTTCGACCACATTTATCTGAAAATAACCCCAGCCCCGCTCAATGGAGATAGTATTCGCCCCGTCCATCAACTCGACCTTCCCGCCCGAGACTTCCGAGAAATAGTTTTGCGTCGCCGGGAACATATTACTGGACTTATGACCGTTGACAACGAGGTCGTATCCTTTCTGCCCCCCCAGTGCCTGGTACCGGATGCGAACCGAGTATATTCCCGCGTGTGCATTCGGTATCGTCCAGGTAATTTTCGAGCCTTGGGGAACGAAATCTCCCGCATATCCCTTACCGGTGGCTCCTGGCGTCTCACGGAGTGTTACCCCCGCTGACAATGTTGCCTGACGAGCTTCCAGACGAATACTGTCAGCAGGCGCGGTAGGGCCAGTCACGGAGTTATTCAAGACAAAGGGTGTATCGCCGACTGATGACAAAAGGGCATGGATCAAAATGACAGCGAGTACATTGTACATAAGGACTTCGTCTTTCGTGGTCTATAAACCGGTTGACATAGAGGGCTATTGTTCCTACTATACCATGAACATTCCCTCCAAAAAGCGACGTTACTGATCGGCAAAAGCATGTTGGATTTGCCACCGAACTGGTACCGTGATATAACGGGAAGGTTTTGCGTGTGCGATAAAAACAGAATACACCACACACCCCGGTTCGTCCCGGTTGCGCCGACTCACGCGGCATGACCCGAATCGGGGGAGGGGACGTGGCGACATGCCCGTCCGACAAAACCGGGAAAGGCTTCATATCACTATGGCAACTATCGCCATGAAGGACCTGCTCGAAGCAGGCGTTCACTTCGGACATCAGACCCGCCGCTGGAACCCCAAGATGAAACGGTACATCTATGGTTCGCGCAACGGCATCTATATCATTGACCTCCACCAGTCGCTCAAACTTTTTGAGGACGCGGCGAAGTTCGTCCAGGACATCGTGACAGGCGGTGGGAGCATCATGTTCGTCGGCACCAAAAAACAGGCGTCCGACGCCGTTATGGAAGCCGCGATCCGCTCGCGCCAGTATTTCGTCGCATCGCGCTGGCTCGGCGGGATGCTGACCAACTTCCGCACGATTCAGCTGCGTATCACCCGGTTGCGCGAACTCGAGCAGATGGAGCGCGAAGGCATTTTCCTCAAGCTCACCAAAAAGGAAGCCGCTCTTCTGACCGAGGAGAAGGACAAGCTGGAGCGGGTCCTGGGCGGGATCAAAGAAATGCCGCGCCTTCCCGCGTGTCTCTTCGTGGTAGACACGAAGAAGGAGCACCTCGCGATCAAGGAAGCGCGTTCCCTCGGCATCCCGATCGTCGCGATCGTAGACACGAACTGCGACCCGGACGAAGTGGACTACGTGATTCCCGGCAATGACGACGCGATCCGCGCGATCAAACTGATCGCGGGCAAGATCGCGGAAGCCATCGTGGAAGTCAAGCAACATGAGTGGGACGAGCAGGGCCTCGGCGCGCCGGAACTGCCCGCATCGCTGATGACCGATGACGAAGCCGCCGCCGCGCCGCGTTCGCCGGAAGACCGCCGCCGCCAGATGGAGATTGACTCGCGCGGGCTGAACTTCGACTACGACGAGGAAGGACGTTTGAAGGAAGCCGCTCTGAAGGAAGAGGAGGCACTCTTCGCCGCCTCGAATCCGCAGGCGATTGTCGCGAACGCCGAGTCTCGCCTGTCAGATCTGCAAGACAGCACAGCCGCGCAGGGCACAGGCGACGTGAACGTCGGCGCAGCGGAAGCCACGCAGATCATCGCCCGCGAGACGGGCAACGACCCCGGCTCGGTGTCAATCGGGAGCGGCTTGAACGTGGGTAGCACTGGCTCCAACGCGCACAAGTCCGGCTAAAACTCCCCTGGTACAGGAATCGGGCGGGTTGAGGTAGAACCGTAAGGGCGCGGCGCGTTTTATTCGCGCGCGCCCTTTGCTTTGCGTGGACGAACCGGCGATACAGAAACGCCCCTCACACGGGCGGTCAAATACAAACCATTTTTTGATCAGAAAGGCATTCTCACCATGGCGACAATCACAGCGGCACTGGTTAACGAACTGCGCCAGAAGACTGGCGCGGGCATGATGCAGTGTAAGAAAGCACTCACCGAAGCGGACGGCGATCTGGAGGAGGCGGTCACCGTACTCCGCAAGAGCATAGGCGACACGCAAGTCGGTAAAAACC
>JAYUUO010000265.1:0-24630 GCA_043754515.1 Armatimonadota bacterium | reverse complement strand
CCGCCTCCACGATCCCGCAACCCACCGCGCCCGCCGCCTGATCGCCCCCGCCGCCCGCCACTGGCGTTCCCGCCACCAGCCCAGTTAACGCGGCGGCGGTCGGGGTGATCACGCCCGAAATCTCCGGGGATTCGTAAACGGGCGGCAGAAAGTCGGGCGGGATTTGTAGCGCGGACAGCATCGCGGGCGACCATGAGCGGGCGCGGACATCGAGCAACGACGTTCCCGACGCGTCCGACACTTCGGTGGCGAACTCGCCGGTTAATTTGTAGCGGATGTAGTCCTTTGGGAGCAGCACCTTCGCCACTTTTTCGTAGATGTGCGGCTCGTGTTTGCGCACCCAGAGTATCTTCGGTGCCGTGAAGGACGTAAACACGGGCTGGCCTATCGCCGCGAACAATTTCTCCTCGCCTCCGATAGCCTCGGTGATCTCGGCACACTCCGCGCCGGTTCGCGCGTCGCACCAGAGTAGCGCGGGTCGCAAAACATTGCCTTCGCGGTCCAGAAATACCGACCCGTGCATCTGCCCGGTCAAGCCGACGCCGCTGACCTCCGCTCCGGTGATGCCCGCTTTCGCGAGCACCGCCCGAATGGAATCTTGTGCGGCGTTCCACCAATCGGTGTCCGGGTGCTGTTCCGCCCAGAGTGGCTTCGGCGTGGAAAGCGCGTACTCGTGGGTATGTGTCGCGAGCGTGCGCCCGTTTTCGTCAATGAGAATGGCTTTGGTGCCGGACGTCCCGGTATCGAGTCCTAAAAACGGCATGATGGAGTAACCTTCGTCGGGGTGGAATTACGCGGTCAGTGTTCGACGGAGAGCGACGTTGCTCCTGCTTTTGAATGAGAGGCGCGATACCAACGCAGTTTTCCTTGGTCGGCGCCGCACGTAATGCGTCGGCGTAGCGAGCGCGAGAACCGGCTTCGCGCCGTTCCGCTTTGCGATACAATGCGGGCGCGAAACCTTTGTATAAGCAACCTACCCGCGAGCTTGTCATCGCCGACCTGTCCGTCAATCACGCCGAAAAGGCGTTCCTCCTCACCGGGTACACGAGCAATCGTTTCGTCGCCGAAAACGCCGCGTGGAAAGGTAACCCGTAAATGAGAACTATTGACTGGCCTCACTACGACGTGCTTTACGGCATGATCCGGACGCATGGCTTTGTGGCGAGACCGCTTCCGTCCGGCGGGACGCGCTTCGTCCATCCCAACGGCGCGGAACTCGCGTTCCCCGCGACGGAGCCGGACGCCCCGGTGCATCGCCTCCACTATGGCGCGACAGTGACGGCGCTAACGAACTACGACATCATGACCCAATTCGCGATTGACTTCGCCCTGCCCCAAGTCGCGCACAAACTGCCGACGCCCGCGTGATTGTTCCGGATACATGTTCGCACCCACCCGCGCCCCCGTCGTCTCCTATCGGACGCGCCGCGCTGTGTCGGAACGTCACCACCTACATCGTGTCCGGTCTCCCGCCGCCGAACGGTTCGCGGCCCACGTCGCGGAAGCGTTCACCAAAGCCCCGCCGGACTGCTCCGACCGCGCCGCGCCGCAGTCTCCACGCGGAGCCGGTACACCGGTTGTGAGTAGCGGATCGAAGCCGCCTCGTCCGGTTGGCCGAACGGCTTGCCGCTTTCGTTGTCTGCGACTTTCCGCGCGAGCCATGCCGCCGCTTCGGTGAACGCTTCCGCGACGCGGGCCACGAACCGTTCGGCGTCGTCACTGCTGGCGCGGACGTACTCGACCGCCGCCGACACTTCGGCGAGCGCGGGTTTAGACAGGTCAAGGTACAGAGGCGGAAACGAAGTCTCGTCGGGCCGGGCGGGTGTCATTTAAGCCCGTTCAGAGAAACCGCTTCCACGGGCGAAACAAGTTTCGCTAGGTCGTCAAAAGTCGCTTTTGGCCGTTCGGGCGGTTTTCTTGACCGCGCCTATTTCATGAGTTGGGCGAAAGCCACGTCGCCGGGTATCGTCTCGCCCCGCGCTATGGCTTCGAGGTCGGCTTCATCCGTCGGGCGGTCGTAATCGGGCAGGGTCGGATCGTCGTACTCGTCGCCTTCGCGGGCGGACGCGACGCGGCGAACCCGCTCCGTTTCGGGCAGGGCGAGCGCGGCGCGGTAAGCCGTCTCTGGCAGATCAATCGTCAGTGTCGGCATGGTTTCGTTCCTTTCACTCGTAACAGATCGCGTTGATCCGGCGAAAATGTCGCATTTGTCGCGGACAGATCGGCAAAACAAGCACAGGCAAAAGTATTTTGCCGATTTCTCGGCCTCGCTTCGCCTGTCTTACTCGTGGCGGCTGTCCGCGCCGTAGCACTCTTGCTGGACGCGGACGGCAATCTCGGCAAGAACTTCGGCAACGTTGGTTCCGCGCGATTTTCCGGGGGCGGTCGGGATGCTTTCGGACGGGGTGCGGCCATGCGCGTTAAGTGGCGGCCCGCGCGGACTCAAAATGCCGGAAGCAACTCGGGTTCCAGCCATGATTCGCTAAAGATGATGCCAGCAGTTGTGAGCCGCTTCTATCATCTTGTGTGTTGAAGTGGAGGCGACAGGCAAAATGACTTTGCCGAATGGGTGGGGTGGGATTCGAACCCACGACCAATGCCTTAAAAGGGCACTGCTCTACCGCTGAGCTACCTACCCGCACAAACCGCTCACGGTCGTCGTTCCCGTGGGATGCTTAGCCCGGCGATGCTGCCGCGCCTCGCCCGACCCCGTACCGAGGTTGATTATACCACGGTCAGAGTCGTTTTCAAGCCCGAAATAACCGCTTTCCTTATCACGATGCCGTGCAAATCGAATTATACGGCGGGCACGAACGCCCCGCGACGAATACCCCATCGCGAGGCCTCCGATCATCCACAAACTACCAGCCGCGATTGGCCATCTTGTCCCGGTCGTCGAGTTGGCGTATGTCAATGCCCACCATCGCCTCGCCCAGATTCTCCGAGATCGTGATCAGGCGGTCGAAGTCGTTGTAATACGTCACCGCGTCCACCATCCGCTTTGCGCGCTCGGCTGGGTCGCCCGACTTGAAGATACCGGAGCCGACGAACACCGTTTCCGCGCCGAGTTGCATCATCAACGCCGCGTCCGCCGGGGTCGCGACGCCGCCCGCCGAGAAGTTCGGCACCGGCAGTTTTCCGTTCTCCGCGACGTAGCGCACGAGTTCATACGGGGCTTGCAGGTTCTTCGCCTCCGTCATCAGTTCGGCCTCGTCCATGTTGCGGATCTTGCGGATTCCGCCCATAAGCGCACGCATGTGCCGCACCGCCTCAACGACGTTACCCGTGCCCGCCTCGCCCTTCGTGCGGATGAGCGCGGCACCCTCGCCGATGCGTCGCAACGCCTCGCCGATGTCTTTGCACCCGTTCACGAACGGCACCTTGTACTGCAACTTGTCGAGGTGGTATGCCTCGTCCGCAGGTGTTAGCACCTCTGACTCGTCAATAAAATCAACGCCCATCGCTTCCAGAATACGCGCCTCGACGATGTGTCCGATGCGGCACTTCGCCATCACTGGGATCGTCACCGCGTCCATGATCTCGCGGATCATGCGCGGGTCGCTCATACGGGCGACGCCGCCGTCCTTGCGAATATCGGCGGGGACACGCTCAAGTGCCATCACCGCGACCGCGCCCGCCTCTTCCGCTATACGTGCCTGCTCGACATTAACGACGTCCATGATCACGCCGCCTTTGAGCATCTCCGCAAGCCCTATTTTGTTGCGCCACGTGGATGTGCGCGGGGTGGCACTCCCGTTCGCGACGCCGCTTGTGGTCTTCGTGCCGTTCGTGTGGAGGCTCGCGGGCATTTCCAAAGTCACCGATCCGTTTTCCGCCATGTTCGTCAATGCTTTCTAAAACTCGCTGATATACGACCCTTATGTTATCCGACGGCGGTACGGCTTTCAACGCGGCGGGATCGGCGTTTTGGCGGCAATCGTTATCAGCGACACAGGGTCAGCAACCGCGGCAGGGCACTACCCACGGGCCGCCCCGCGATCCCGTAAGGGCGTACATCCCCTACGACATGTTCTTCATCAACTCGTCCATCGGGAGCAAAGCAAAACTGCTCGCGTAGTCGCTCATCGCATACGGAAGAATCAGCATACCGTTGTGGACCAGTGCCCCGCACGAATAGACCACGTTCGGGACGTAGCCCTCACGCTCGTTCGCGATAGGAGTTAGTATTGGCTCCTTGACACGCCCGATCACTTTCGTGGGGTCGTTCTTATCCAGCAACGCCGCGCCGATGCAGTATTTGCGCATCGCCCCGACGCCGTGGGTCAGGAGCAGCCACCCCTCGTCCGTCTCAATCGGCGATCCGCAGTTGCCGAGTTGCACGAACTCCCAGGGGTACGTCGGCTTTAACAGGAGTTGCTTCGTGTACCAGAAGTGGAGTTGCTCGCTAAACATTATGTAGACGTTTTCGCCGTCCTGTCGGGAGATCATCGCATAGTTTCCGTTTATCTTGCGCGGGAACAACGCCATGCCCTTGTTCTGCACCTCCGGCCCGTTTAGAGTGGCGATCTTGAAATGGCGGAAGTCTCCCGTCTCCAGAATCTGTGGGAAGATCGCTTTGCCGTCATACGCCGTGTACGTCGCGTAGTAAGTGACGTTGCCATCGTCCCCGACGAACCGGACGAACCGGGCGTCCTCGATCCCGTTCGCCTCGTGCGGCGCGTAGGGGAAGATAACGCGCTCGGTGATGTCGGTGTCCGCGTCGTACTCCATCTCGTAGTTCGCCTGCGCGAGCGCGATGATGTCATGCGCGGCGCGGGCGACTTCGTCGGCTTTGGTGCGTTGCTGACGCTTGACCAGTTCAACAGTCGCCTTGAGTTGATCCAGCGTGAACGTGGCGTCCAGGGCGTCCATCACCGATTTCGCGATATCGTCATGCCGATCCATCTCCGACAACTTCTGCTCGAAGAGTGGCTTTTCGTAGATGGAGTTGGGTACGAATTCCGGTGCCGTCACGAAAGGCGAGTCCTCGTCTATCGTAATATTGTTCGCCGCGTCAATCGTCCCCGTGCCGAACGTGATCGAGGATATGTGCCCTTCGCCGACAGCGCGTAAAGACAGCACGAAGCGTAAACCACCTTCCGCGACTCCGCTCTGATCCGGGTGCGGCACGATAGACGGGTTGAACAACGCCGCCGATTCCAGCGAGTATTCCAGCGTGAAGTACGCGCCGATCAGCACGCGCCGCGCGGCGGTGACCTCGGACTCCGCGACGGGCAAATACTCCTTGACCTGTTCATAGCGGCGCAAAAAATACTGGCCGAGCCGCTGGTGCCGACCCTTGAAGTCGGCGAGAACGGTTTCGGTCTGTCTCGCCACTTCGCGCTCGGGGAGCGACAGGATGCGGGCGATTATCTTTAAGTAACGGTTCGTTTCGCCGAATTGGAACGGGCGGAACAGGACGCGGGCGTTATTGGGTTTTAGAACTATCGAGGTGCGGGTGGCATTTACCATGGGTGATGAGGGGCACGGTGCTTTCGCCGCGACCCGCCCCATTATGCGCAATTTCCGTGCCGAATCTACAAGAGATCGGGGAAATTGGGGGATAATATTTCGGGCGTATCTGAACAGTACAAAACACTACTGGTAACAACCGTGGTGTTTCGATACAATGAACGCAATCCGACCCGAAGGAAACTACTATGACCGATAACCTTTCCGCCGATTATGCTCTCGCACCCGAGCAGGTGACACACTTTCAGACCAGGGGATGGGTACTCCTCCGACAAGTGGCTCCCCCCGAGGTGATTGCCACATTCCGCCCGATACTCAGCGAGGTGACGATGGCGCACAACCGGAACACCAAACCGCTTGCCGAACGCGATACCTACGGCAAAGCGTTTATCCAGGTCGGGAACCTGTGGGAGAAGGACGAACGCGCCCGCGCGTTCAGTCTCGCCCGCCGCTTCGCCCGCGTCGCCGCCGAACTGATGGGGGTAAAGGGGGTTCGCATGTACCACGATCAGGCGTTGTACAAGGAGGCCGGTGGCGGCTACACCCCGTGGCACCAGGATCAGCAGTACTGGCCCCTCGACGGCGCGAAGTGCGTAACGATGTGGATGCCGCTCGTGGACGCCAGCACCGAAATGGGCACGATGCGCTTCGCCTCCGGCTCCCAGGCACTCGGCTACCTCGGGCCGTTAAACATCTCCGACGAGTCGGAGAAAACGCTCGAAGGGTTGGTGGAGGAAAACCGCTTCCCCATTGAGGCGGCGGGGGCGATGCGGGCGGGCGACGCGACGTTCCACAACGGCTGGACGATCCACGGCGCACCGGGTAACCAGTCGCAGACCACCCGCGAGGTGATGACGATCATCTATGTCGAGGACGGCGCGACGATCACCACGCCCGACTCGCCGCAACGCGAGGGCGACCTGGCGGGTTGGTTCCCAGACCGCAAGCCGGGCGAGAAAGCCGATGGCGTCCGGAACCCGCTCCTGTATCGCGCGGGTGACGGTGTGACCGGCTAAACGCGGTCTCAAAAAGAGAGCAGGGAAGGGGCGGCGACCACGCGCCATTCCGAGGAGGGAAATATGCCCCAGACTCGGGTCGGCTCCTCGCGCATGAGGAGCGTGATCGCCGCGTCGCCCGTGCTCCAGAGAACGCCCCCAGACGCGTCACGCGCGACGACGCGGGTGACCACGAACCGCTTATCGGGGGCGTTGTCCGGGCCGGGCAACACTTGGGGCGGTGATACCTCCAGGTGCCACTCTGTGTCGCGGGTCTCCTGACGGGCGCGGAACAGCACGAGGCGAAGCTGTTTCTTGTCGAGCGAACCGGCGCGGAAATCGCGCGAGACGATGGCGACGGTGCCCGCGATGTCGCCCTTCCGCGCCGCGACCCGAGCACTCTCGAACGCCGCCGCGATCCGCTCCGCCGCCGTGGGTTTCGGGCGGGTAAGGAGCCACAGGGAAAGTCCCCCGATCAGAAACAGAAGCGCGAAGAAGAGCAGGAAGCCGCGCCGCCGCGCGCTCTGTGTGTCGGTAGTCACGCGGTTCGTCATGCGTTGTTTGTTCCCCGAAAAGTAACCCCGCTTAAACTATCCGAACCAACGATGTGGGCGTTCAGTCGGTCTCATCACCGCTGAAGTACAACCCCTCGAAGTCGGCTGCCTCCCACGTGCCCAAAGACTCCTTGCCGCCCCAGACGCTCAGGGCATCGGGTTCATTGGTGCGTGGATGTCGAACCACCAATAGTCAAGCCACTGATGGTCAAGCTACTGCCGTACGCGGTCGGGAACACCTTCTCGTGTCGGCCCGACCCCGCTAACAAGGTAATGTCTATATAGTTGATAGGAATAATTGTGCCGACGAATAGGGAATAACCACGCTGATTTAACACCTTTTCAAGCGAAGGAACGATACACTGCCTTGTGTCGCAACAGATGTAGCGTTGGCAAGGTTCCCGAAAGTTTCGGCTCGCGCCGGAACGCCCGTGGTGCCTCCCGGAGCGCGAGATACGAATGGCGACTCCTCTAAACGGTACCGCGACCGGCGTAGGCCGGTCGCGGTTTTTTTAGAGCGAAAGCGCGGCGATCAGTTCGCGTACCGCCGTCACCGCGTCCGCGACGGGCACCTCCCGCGCACCCTCTTTCGCGTCCCGGCGCGCCTTGATCTCGACGTTACCGGACGCGAACCCCTTGCCGAACACCAGCCGGACCGGGTAGCCGATCAGGTCGGCGTCTTTGAACTTCACCCCGGTCCGCTCGTCCCGGTTGTCGAGCATGACCGGTATGCCCGCCGCCTCCAGTTCGTCGTGCAACAACTCGGCACCTCGCAGGGCGGCGGTATCTTTGATATTTGCCACCACGATCACGACGGGGAACGGCGCGACGGACGGGTGCCAGATAATCCCTTCGCTGTCGTGCGACGCCTCCACGAGCGCGGCGAGGAGTCGGGAGTTGCCGATGCCGTACGAACCCATCAGGATCGTCTGTTGCGCCCCCGCCTCGTCACTGTAATACGCTTTCAGCGGCTCCGAGTATTTCGTGCCGAGTTTGAAGATATGCCCTACTTCGATGCCCCGCGCGTCCGTGAGGGCGTGCTCCGGCGCGACGGGGCATGGGTCTCCCGCGACCGCGACCCGCAGATCCGCGTACTCGGTCGGTGCGAAATCGCGCCCGGCCAGGACATGGAGAAGATGTGTGTCGGCTTCATTCGCGCCGGTAACGCCGTCCCCGATATGCCGTATTTCGTAGTCAGCGATCATCCGTGTGCCGGGGGCGATGCCGACCGGCCCGGCGTACCCGACGGGCGCGCCGGTGACACGCTGAACCACTTCGGCACTCGCGAGTCCCACCTCTTTCGCGCCCAGATGGCGGCGCAACTTGATCTCGTTGACGTCGCGGTCGCCCCGTGTTAACACCACGACCGGCGTTCCGTCCGCGACGTAGACCAGCGTCTTGATCATCCGATCCGGCGCGACGCCGAGAAACGCCGAGACCTCCTCAATGGTTCGCGCGCCGGGTGTCGGCACCGACTCAACCGGCGACGCGGTCTGTCTAGTTGTTTCATGAGTTATGTCCAGACAGACGCATGCCTCCGCGTTCGCCGCCCAGTTCGCCTCGGCACAGCGTAGCACCGTGTCCTCGCCAGAGTCGGTGAGGATCAGGAACTCACGGTTGTCCAGGTCGCCGATGTCCCCCCCGTCCGCTTCGGCTTCCACGAATGGCAGTCCCATCCGGTTGAAGATGTTGCGGTACGCCTGCGCGAACAGCGTGAACGAATGATCCATCCCTTCCGCGTCCCGGTCGAACGAGTACGCGTCGAACATGATGAACTCGCGGGTGCGCAGGGTGCCGCCGCGCGGTCGCGGCTCGTCTCGGAACTTGGTCTGGTGCTGAAACAGCAGAAGGGGCATCTGCCGCCAGGAGCGGACCTCGCGGCGGATGATGTCGCACATCGCTTCCTCGTGCGTGAAGCCGAGCGCGTAGTCTGCGTCGCGCCTATCCTGGAGTTTATAGATCACTGGGACGTCCCACCGGCCGGTTTCGGTCAGCAACTCCTTCGGCGTCAGGGTCGGGAGCCTGGTTTCCAGACACGCCATCGCCTCCATCTCCTCGCGGATGACCTGCTCGATGCGGCGGATGACACGCCACCCGAGCGGCAGGTAGGACCAAACGCCCGCCGCGAGTTGGCGTATGAACCCGGCGCGGAGCAGAAGCTGGTGTGAGGGAAGTTCGGCGTCGGCGGGGACTTCGCGCTGGGTAGGTAGTAAGTAGCGGTCGGCTTTCAAGTTAAACTTTCTTTGGATCGCGCCCGGCGAGGCAGAGAAAAAGGGCGCGAAGGGTGGGACGGTGGCATAGCGATTATAGCCGCTAGCCCCGCGCCCACGCAACCCCTCCCGCTTACCGGGTAAGGCAGAACGCGTGACGGGGTACGCGCCCTTAACGGATTTACGAGCCGAAATGGGTTCGCAGACCGACCAGAATGCAAGGCCCACCGTGGACAACCTCCACGCCGCTCGCCTCGGCGTCGGCGACCGCCCGATCACTTGCCGCGCCCGGCTGGATCCACAGATACTTGATCTTATAGGCGGCGAGTTGGGCGGGCAACGTCTCGGTGACGAACGGAGGCACCACCGCGACCACGGCGTCCGGCCTGATTGGAAGATCGGCGAGGGTAGGGTAGACAGGCTCCCCCTCGATTTCAGACGCGTTCGGGTTCACGGCGAACGCGGTCTTGCCGCGCTCGCGGAGCATTTTCCAAACTTTGTAGCCGTACTTCCCCGTGTTCGCGGACGCGCCTACGACCGCGAATGTCTGCGAGGCGAGTATCCGATCAATCGTTTCGGTCATATCAGCCATTTTGCCCCCCGTGCCTAAAGCGAGAGCCGCATATGTCGGTGGGGGATGCCCGCGTCGGGGAATATCTCACCCTCGGCGACGAACCCCAGTGCCTCGTAGAACGGGATGACGGGCACCTGCGAGTCTAAAACGAGCGACGCGAACTCCAGCTCGCGGGTGGTTTTGAGCACGGCTTGCATGATGGCGGTCCCGACGCCGTGCCCGCGATACGCCGCGAGCACGGCGACTCGCCCGACCTTCGCGACCCCGTTGCCTTTGTCAAGGACCCGCGCCGTGCCGACAGGCTCTTTTGTCGTTGTGTCGAAGGCGAGGATGTGCAACGCCTCCTCGTCGAACCCGTCATGTTCCAGGGCGGCGGGGACCTTCTGCTCCCGGACGAACACCTCGTCGCGCACCTTAAGCGAGTTGATGATGTCAGCTTTCCGGCCCCCGGCGCGGATCAGAATGTTGCCTGTCGTCGTAGAGGATGGGTCGTCGTCGGCACGTCGTTCGTTCCAATGTCGTGACACATTCGCCCAGAGATCGCTGATTTTCATAGTTCCTCTTTGATCCGCCCGTCCCCGGCGCGGATCCCCGACATAGGTTCGATTGCGGCGCGGATATTCCTGCCTCTCGCCCGGCGTGAGGGAAATGGCCATCACTCGCCCGGCGACAACACTGGGAGGCGCCTGACTTCGCGCGGATATTCCTGCCTACTACGGGATCTGTAGCAGTTTATGCGTCTGGAGCGAGAGGCGGAGCCTGTGGGGATGGGATTGTACCGCCGCTATGCAAAGCCGTACTGAGTCGGGATTTAGGGCGTTCGGCTGGATATAGAGCAGGGGACCGCCTGGCGTCCCGGCGGTCGGGTTTGCTAGCGCGCGATGCAGATCGGCCTCGTCATCCACCACATACTTGAACTCGGTCGCGTTTTCGAGATACCAGGGGTCGAGGGCCCCACCCTCGGACTCCTTCGGAGAGACGGTCACATGGTCGAACCGCCAGTCGGGGCGCGGGAACATCCCGTTTGTCTCCACCTGCAACAGTCGCCCGTGCTCATGGAGGCGGTCGCATAACCCGCCGACCTCGTTGTACAGAGTCGGCTCGCCCCCGGTCAGGCAGACCCAAGCCGACCCGTACCCCCGCGCCTCGTCGGCGACCTCCTCCCGGCTCATCGTCCGCCGCACCCGGAAGTCGGTGTCGCAGAAAGAGCAGGCGAGGCTACAACCGGCGACGCGCACGAACACAGTCGCCTGACCCGTGCGCGAACCCTCGCCCTGTAGCGAGTAAAATATCTCCGAGATGGGCAACAGCCCGCGCCGAAGAACCGCGACCGCGTCTCGCGTCGCCTCCTGGGGGTCGGGCGTCGTCCCCTGGTATACCTTCAATGCTTTTCGTATCACGGCGTTATTATATCGGGACACGGGGATACTATCTGGTAGAATTGAAGTGACGGGGAACGCCTACCGGCCCTGTCCCGCCCACCTAGTTTAGCCAGGCGACTACACAAACCCATGTCCTCCGAACCCACCAAACGTAACCGCCTCCAGCATGCGTTCCAGGAGCATGGCAACCTCCTTGGTCTCGCGGGTGCCGCCGCCCTCTCTATGGCGACACTCAACCCGTTGCCGGTCCTGATCGCCATCGTCGCCGAAGCCGCCTACCTCCTTTTCGTGCCAGACAGTCAGTGGTACTCCGCGCGCCTCTCCACGCGATTCGACCGCGAGGTGCTGGCGCGCCGCGCCGCCTTGAAGGCGGAGACGTTCCCCCGGATCGGGCGCGACGTACAGGATCGGTTCGCGCGCCTGGAGGCGATCCGCTCGCAAGTGAACAGCACCGAGGGTCTGGACAGGGAACAATGGTTCCGCGAGGTGTTGCGCAAACTCGACTACCTGCTAGAACAGTTCCTTCGCTTCTCTCTGAAGGAAGCGCAGTTCCGCCAGTATTTGCAGACGGTTTTCGACGAGGTCGTTCTGCAAAAGGAGCCGGTTCGCGGCCCGCAAGCACCGCCCGTCGTTTCGCAACCGCCCAGCCGCGGCTCCTGGATGCCGCAGGGGAACGGCGCGAACCCTTCCGTCAAGGTGCGGCTAACCGACGGGAGCGGCGGGTGTCGTAGCGTCTCGCCGCTCGTCATAGACACCGGAAAGCCGGTCTCCACGGAGGCAGTCCGGCAAGCCGTCGCCGCAATCCAGGCGGCGTACGGTCTAGACATCGAGAAGATCCAGAAAACGCGGGAAAAAGAGGAAGACTACAACACGCAGGCTATCTTAGATAAGCGGATCGAGGTACTCGAATCGCGCCGCGAGAACGTGGAGAAGATCGGCCGCTTCCTGATCAACCTCGGGCAACAGATGCAACTACTCGAAGACTCCTTCGGTCTGATCAGCGATCAGTTGCGGGCACGCTCGCCCGAACAGGTGCTCTCCGACATTGAGGGCGTGGTGGCGCAGACCGACGGCATGACCCGGCTTCTCGAAGACATGGCACCGATGGAGGAGATGGGGCGTCGGCTAGCCGCGTGAGGCGCGGCGTTTTGGCGGGTTCAGGGTCGGCGGCGCAACGTCTGGGCGAGCAGTACCAGTCCCTTCGCGAGGCGTGGGGTGGGGCGCAGTAGTAGGTCGGATGGCAATGCGAACACACGGTGCTCCTTCGCGGCGCGGATCGAGTTGAGAGGCGGGGGCAGGGCGGCTCCTGGTAGAATACGCTCTGCCGCTCCGGGTACCGTCACGATGTACACGCGCGGGTTGGCGACGAGAAGGCTCTCGCGCGTGACCTGTGGGTAAGGTTGTCGCGCCCGCACCACGTTACTCCCCCCGGCGAGTCGGAGCAGATCGTCGAGGAAAGAGCCAGGCCCCGCCGCGTAGAGCGGCGAGCGGGACACCTCGATAAACGTCGGCACCGGATCCCCGCCCGCCGCGAGTGCTCGTGCGGTCGCCTCCCCGGCGCGGAGTGTCGCTATCGCTTCATCCGCTCCGCGCGCGACACCAGTTAGAACTGCCAGCTGCCGGAGGTGTTTTTCCACGTCCGCGTACCGCGCCGACACCTGGGCGAAAAGGGAGACACGCGCCCGCTCCGTGACGATTCGTAGCCGATCGGAGTTCAGCGTCCCGCTCTCCGCGATGATCAGATCCGGTTCGAGCGAGCGTATCACCTCGTAGCGCGGGGTACCGAAATTGCCGACGGACGGCAGCCGGGTCACTTCGGCGGGGTAGGTGTCCGCCGAAGTGACGCCGACCACGAAGTGTCCGGCACCGATGGCGAACAGATTCTCCGTCGCGGCGGGGGAGAGCGAGATGATGCGTCGCGCGGGACTCGCGAGGGTCACGACGCGGTTCAAATCGTCTCGGAGCGTGATGGGCATGGCTGGTCATGGTACCACGCGGGATCGGGTGCGCTAGGAGGAGGGTTATCCGCCCGTCTCATGCTCGCCGTTCGCCGCGTCCGCGGCGGACGGCGCGCTGGCCTCACTGCCCGTGCAGCCCCCTACGACACGTTCGCGTCGCGACGCGGTACAATCCGAGCATGCGACTGCTTCCGGAAGACCTCGGCACAAAATGGCACATACTCACGGCGCGAAATCGCTCCCTCGGCATGGCTTCGGCGTGGGTGAAGCCGACGGACCCGCGCCTGGGTGTGCTCGGAAAACGCTGGATCAAAGGGTTGCCCATCTCGCCGGAAGTGGCGGCGGAAACCCTGCCTCTAACCAAAAATAAAACCATGAACACAGCATGGACGCTCGGTGCTGGTCTCGGCTGGATCTTCCCCTTCCTAGCCGTTACTCTGGGCGGCGATACGCTACTGCACGGCAACATCGGCGGTTTTCTCGGCGCGGAGACGCTGATGCTGGGGCTGGGAACCGCCTACGCCTACGGGACGTTCATCGGTTTGCCCCGCGCCCACCTGCGCAAGTTGCACGAGACGCCCGTCCGTGAGGAAGAGATCACCCCGTTCCTGACCGGAAATGTCCCCGGTCTGCCGCACGTCTTCGGCGAGATGGCGGGCAAGCTGATACGCTTTCTGCGGCAGCAGGGCGTGAACGGCGAACCTGAGCGCGACCCCCTGGAGGCGTCTTATCTGTCGCTCGTCCGCGACGTGATCCGTACACAGAACGTACCAAAAGATCACGAGGACGAGTTACGTGCCGCTATCCGCGCCATCGGGGAGGCGTTATGCCGCCTCCCGCCTATTGGCGAAATAGAGAACGCGGGTAGTAACCTGCTCGCGGCGGATCAGCGCGAGGAAGCACGAACACTGCACGCCCGCGCGGAACGGGAGCGCGACCCCGTCGTGGCAGGCTCGCTTCAGCGTCAGGCGAACGCGCTGGAGAACGCGGCGCGGGCTTCGGAGGGCGGCGCGCAAGTGGCGCGGCGTGTCCGCGCCCTGCGCCAGGAGCTTCGGGCACAGATGGAAGTGTTGCGCCTGACCCTGCCGAGCTGGGGCAGACCGGAGCAGACACACGCGACTTCCTACTCCGCGCGCGGCGAGAATGCGCTCGGCGACATCGCTGAGGCCGTCCAGAGTGTTGCCCGCGAGGCAGTCGCCATGTCCGACGCGCATGAAGAGCTTGACGAGTTCCTCAACAGACGAGCCAACGGGCGGACGTACGACACCACCCCCCCCGAGGAAGTTCAGACCCTCCGCGTCCGCTGATCAGCCGCCGACGCCTTTAGGAGAAGTGGTGCCGCTTGCATTCCTCGCCAGCTGGCACCGGGGCGCGGCGCAGGGTAATCAGCGCGATCTCGGGGCGGCACAGCAGTCGGGGTCGAAGCCAAAACAGCCGCCAGGTCGGTGCGACGCCGATGCCGCGCGTTATATACAGCCGGAACGACTCCGGCACTTCGCGCCCGCTCAGGATGGGTTTCAGCCGCGCCCGGTCGAACAGGCCGCGATCGAGCCGCGTCCCCAGCGGATTCTGCGCCTTGAGTGCCCCGACCAGGGGAAGGCGTATCTGTCCGCCGTGTGTGTGCCCGGACAGCATCAGGTCAACTCTTAAACGCGTCGCTTGGTACACGATCTGCGGTGAGTGGCTTAACAGGATAGTGAACCGGCTCGTGTCCACCTCAGTCATGGCGAGCGCGAGGTCGTCGTGCCCGTAATACGGGTCGTCCACCCCGACCAAATTAATCGCGGTGCCGCGAACCGTGAGTGTTTCGGCGCGGTTGTTCAATATTCTGACGCCGACGGCTTCCAGATCCCGAACGAACGCGGCGGTTTTTGCCGGGCTTATCTTGTGTTCGGCGTTCCCCAACACGCCGTATGTCGGCACACCCCCGAAGATCGCGCACACGGCTTTCGCGACGCGTAGCCCCTGTTCCGTTTCGCCGAAATGAAATAGGAAGTCGCCCCCCCACACGATTAGTTCGGGTTTCTCAGGCAGTCGGCGGAGCAGTTCCATGAGATCGTTCTCCCGCCGCGTCCACGTCTGGATGTGCATGTCGGAAAGGAACAGGACGCGCAAGCCGTCTAGCGGCTCCGGCAGGCGCGGACACGTAATGGCGGGCGTAGTCAACTCCAGCCAGAAGGGTTCGATGAACTGCGCCCAGATATACACCAGCCCCGCGAGTAGCGAGCCTGCTCCAGTCAACCAGGCAGTTTTTCGGGCGTGTGTCATCAGGTTGCGGGGGGGACCGGGGAGGCGACCAGTTTCGCGGGACGTATCGGCTTCAAACCCCGGTGTGCCCAGCGTATTTTGAGCAGGTCGGCGATCATCTTCAGGCCGTGCAGGAGATACTTACCCTTCGTGGTGAAGGCGGCTGCCCCTTCCTGATGCGCCCAGCGTACGGGGACTTCCACGACGCGGTATCCGAGGCGTTTGGCTAGGAAAATCGCCTCGACGTCGAAGGAGAACCCGTCCAGCACGCACCGCGAAAAGACCGCCCGCGCCGCGTCGCCGGGTAGCAACTTGAAGCCGCACTGTGTGTCAACCACGCCTGGCGTCGCCAGCAGTTGAACCACGTTGTTGAAGACGCGCCCGAGCCGCTCGCGGTACGGGGGTTGACGAACCAGCAGATCCTTCCCGTGGATGTCGCGAGAGCCGATGGCGTACACCGGAACGCCCGTCTCCGCGCCGTCCATAACGGCTTCGAGTTTGGCGAGTTCCTCCATCGGGGTGGCGAGATCCGCGTCCATGAACAGGATGCGCGACCCGTTCGCGCGCAAAATCCCGTACCGGACGGCGTACCCCTTCCCCCGGTTAGTGTCGTAGCGAAGCACGCGGAGCCGCTCCGAGGCATCCCGTGCCTGTGCCCACTTCGTGACCACCCCCGCCGTGTCATCGGACGACCCATCGTCAACGACCAGAATCTCAAAGGGTGTGCCCCGCGCTTCCAGATGCGTCATCGCGCCGGACAGCGTGCGCTCGATTCGACCGGCTTCGTTGTAGGCGGGAATCACGACCGACAATGAACCCGATTTTTCCATTTGCTTCCGAGATTCTACGCCCCCTGTTCCCGTTTCGCAAGCCCATGTCATCCTTTGCATACAGGGGAGCGGGGGGTGTTCGTTCCGCGGGAAGCTACCCCCCCGGCACGGCGCGGTCGCGTCCCTCCCGGCGCGATACGATGGGAGGCGTGAATTATCTAGCACATCAGTATCTAGCCCGCGCCCCTTCCGCCGACGTGAGTTGCCCCGAGTTGTTCCGCGCGGGGAACCTGTTGCCGGATCTCATGGCGTTGTACGGCGCGGGGCGGTTGCGCTCGGCGGGCGACCACGCGGTCGCGGTCGCGGAAGGCGTGCGCTTTCATCTCGCGACGGATCGGCGGTTCCACGCTTCGGCGGGATTCAAAGAGGCGCAGGGGGATGCGAGCGAAGCGATCCGCTCCGCGCTCTGGGAAGTCGCCCCGCGTCGCCGGTTCTTTCTCGCGCACGTCATGACCGAACTCGCGCTCGACGCCGCGCTCCTGAAAACGCACGGTGATCTGCCTGACGAACTGTACAACGACTTGACGGTGGCACTAGATGCCGGGTTGGTGGGATACGCGGAGGCTCTTGTCGGACACGGAACGCCTGGCCTCGGAGCTAGCGTCCGCCGATTCATCGGGGCCGGGTTTTTGCGCCGCTACGCGACGCCGGAGGGACTCGCGACTGCTCTGCGCGGCGTCAGCGAACGCGCGGGTATTCCAAACTTCGCGTCCGTCGCGGATCAGGAAACGCTGGCGGCACTGTTCAGCACGTTCGCGCCGATCCTCGTCCCGCGAATCACCGATTTGCTCGGCGATTCGGCGATACAGGGTGCAGAGAAATGAACCGATGCCGTGGTACAATAGCCGCGAGCCAACGTGCTACATTTTTCGCTACTCGGAGTCACTTGAGCCATGCCCACTACCACTGACAGACCCGGCACGATCGAACGCCCCGGCGTGGTGACGCCCCCTTCCCCCCTCGGATTGCCCGGATGGGAGCAGTGGGAGGATATTCGCGACAGCGCGAGCATCACCGGACCGTGGATCGTTATCCTTTACAACGACGACTGGCACACGTTCGACGAGGTGATCGAGATTCTGTGTCGGGCGACCGGTTGCGCGGAAGATCGCGCCAACGCCATTGCCGTAGAGGTAGACACGAAGGGGCGTGCCATCTGCTTCGACGGCTCCCGCGAGGAGTGCGAGCGCGTCGCTTCCATCATCGCTACCATCCGGCTCCAGGTCGAAACCGACCGGGCCTGAATCGCGTCCGGGCGGATTTGCCGACGCGCGGTTTCTCCCGCGCTACCGTCCCGTAAGTATCCTCCCCCATGCGCGACTCCTCAGACATGATTTCTCCCTACGCCGATTTGCCCGATGAGGTGTTGCAAAAGGTGTTAGGGCGCACCGCCGATGTCGCCGAAGCCGTCAAGAATTTATTCACGGCTATTCGGGAGCGGGGGCCGGAGATGCGGGATTCCCTGATCAAAGAGAACATGATCCGCCAGTTCACGGATCTGCCGGGTTGCCCGAACGCGCCCACCGTAGCCGCTGTTGACGGCGGAGCGGCTCTCGAAAAATCCATGGGGACAGACACCGCGCTTGCGGTCGCCGTCGGTATAGAGGGTCTGAGCGAGGCCGCTTCCGTTCACTGGCCAGGCATTCAGTACGCCTCCTGGCAGGAGACGCTGCCGCATCAGGGGGACGAGACAGCCATCCTGTGTCGGGGAGTCATGACCGCGCTCGAACTCGCGGTTCTGCGAAACGCACCCCACGACTGTGTCCTTCTCGACGGTGCCCATCTGACCCCGATCATCGCGCTCAGCTCGCTATTATCTATCACGAACGAAACCCTGCGCGCCCAGATCGCGGAGATCGTCACCGACTATGACACGGCGGAGGCACTGCGGACTGTTATGCGAAAGCCGAGCATCGTCGCGGTGGTCAAATACGACTCCTCGCGTGACCTCTCCGAGTTATTCATTCCCGCCGCGTTGCGCGGGAGCGGACTCGGCCTTGACGACAAGACGCTAACCCGGTTCCTGCTCCGGGAGGGCGAGTATACGGAGCCGAAGCCTCTCGCCCTGACCGCGCAAAGCCGTACCCACTGGGTCAGCAAGCAGATCGCGCCGCTGACCCCGACTGATGCCGCCCGCGAGTCGGTTCGCCTCGCGGTCAACGACGCCGTATCGCTAGTGCGCGAAGACCAGGTGCTATTCACCTACTTCAAGCCGCACGATTGGTCGCCCGCGTTCCGCCTAGAGATCAAGCGCGAAACGGCGGAAAATCCCGATCATCTCTGCTCCGTCCTGTCAGGGCTACGCTCCCAGGTCGTCTCACCGGAGATACGCGAGCCGTACCCGCAGTGGGTGGCGGACCGCATGGCGAAATCGGTGGGGGATGCCCTGGTGGCACTACGCACCGCCGTGCATTACGACCTGACGGACTCCGGGATGGGGGACTTCGCCTCGCTGTTCGCGCAGTCGTACCGCACCGAGGAGATGTGAGACGCCATACAAAAAAGCCGCCGTCCTGGGGACGGCGGCTTTTTTTCGCTATTTGCCGCGCGACCCGCTGCGGCGGATCGGTTGCGCGGGCGGCGGCCCGACCGGCTTGATCGGCGAACCGGATGCGTCGGTCGCGCTCCCCTCCGAACCGGCGGGGATGCCCTTGCCCGCGTTGCGATACTGTTCGAGTATGCGGGCCGCCTCCGGGTTCAGCGGCTTTTTGACTGTTTTTCCTGTTGACATTACCTTCTCCTTACCTGCCGCCTATTCTACCATCGCGGCGATTTTTTCGATGTACCGCTCCGCGCGGGCGTTCGCGTCTTCCTGCGTTATTCCCTCGGCGTAGACGTGGAACACCGGTTCCGCCGCGTCAGGGAGTACCAACGCCCATTCGCGCTCCGATTCGGTGATTTTGATACCGTCAATCAGGTCGGTGCGGTTCCGCGTGTCGGCGAGAGACTCCTCCGTCAATCGCCGCATCACCGAGCCTTTCGAGTCGAAGGGACAACGGACGGTTTGCGCGGCGAGCAGGATCGGCGGCAGTTCGGCGACGAACTCGGACAGGGGCCGCTGGAGCCAGGACAGCATTTCCAGCGTCTTGACGAACGCGAACAGGCCGTCAAACACCGGTTGCAGCTCGGGGAACAGGAACCCGCCGCTCATGTCGCCCGCCATGATCACCTTTTCCGCCGGGTGGGACGCCTGCACCATCAGGAAGCGGGGGTCGGTTTTCGTGCGCGTCACCACGCCGTTTGTGCGCCGTAACACCTGCTCGATCACCGACGGCGCGGTGACGGGCACCGCTACCTTGGCTCCGGGCCGCGTCTGCGACACCATGGAGGACAGCGTCGCGAGTAGTTTCGCCCCCGTCAGCGGTACTCCGACTTCGTCCACCATGGCGATGCGCTCGCCGTCCGAGTAGATCATCACGCCCAAATCCGCGTGCAACGTAGTGACGACCTGCGACAGGTTATAGATGAGTGCCTCACGCTCCGACGCGTTCTTCGGGGCGCGGTGCGTGTCCGAATAGGCGTTCAGCGAGATCACATCGCAACCGAGGCGACCCAAAATAACCGGGAGCACCGTGGAGATGCGGCCGTACGCATAGTCCACGACGACCTTGAACTTGCGCCGCTCGATGTCCTTCTCCCGCACGTGCGCGAAGAACTCCTGCGTATACTGCTCCACGGGTCGCCCGGCGAACTCGATCTCGCCGACCTCCTCCATATCCGCTAGTCCGTAGTCCTCGCGGAAAAAGATCGTCTCTATCTTGCGTTCGGCGTTCTTGGTGATATAGATGCCGTTGCGGTCGAAGAACTCGATCAGAGCATTTCGCGGGTGATCCGGGTCAATCCGCACGTTAATGCCGCCCTGCGCGGCGTTGGAACGCACGGCGAACCGGGCGAGCGGGAGCGGCAGTGCTTCCACGTCGAGCACATTACAACCGACCGACACCAGCCCCGCTAGGATGCCACGTTTCAGCATACGGGACGCCGGGTGACCGTCCCGCGCCGTGACAACGGTCGCGCCTTTTTTCAGGAACGCCCCGAACGACGCGCCGAGTTTGGTGGCGAAGTCAGGCGTCAGTTCGCGGTTCGCGATCCCGGTCACGCCAAGGCCCCGGAACAGCGCGGCGTTCGCCTTCGCGCCCCAGATGAGCGAGGAGGAGACCACCGCGTCTGGCTCGATGATCTTGTCGGGCCAGAGTTTGACCATCGTGCGGATCATCGCCCCGTCGCCGATGTGACATCGGTCGCCGATCACCGCGCCCTCCTGAATCTCCACGCCGTCTTTGATCGTGCAGTGGTGGCAGACAGTGCAGGCATTCAGTACCGATTTGCGCCCGACGTATACCGAGTCCCAGAGGATAGACTTCTCAATAGTTGCATCGAACTCCACGATACAGTTATCGCCGAGTACGGAGTCCGGCCCCACCGTCGCGCCCGCCTTAATGCGGCAGTTGTCGCCGATTCGCACCGGCGCGATCAGTTTCGCCGCCGGATCAATGATACAACCGTCACCGACATAAATCCCCGGCTCGTTCTCCGTGCCGTCAATCGGGAGCGTGGTCGCTTTGTCCAAAAAGGCGTACTGGGACGTGCGGTACTCGTCGAGCGAGCCGACGTCGGTCCAGTACTCGCCGAGCGTGTAGCCGTACAAGGGGCGACCGGCGGCGAGCAGTTGCGGGAAAATATCCTGCGACCAATCGTAGCTCTTGTCGTGCTCCATTAAGTCGAACACGGACGGCTCCAGGATATACATGCCTGTATTGACCGTGTCGGAGAAAACTTCGCCCCAGGACGGCTTCTCCAAGAAGCGGCGAATACGTCCGTCCTCCTCGGTCATTACGACTCCGAACTCAAGCGGGTTCTGTACATGTTGCAGAACGAGCGTCGCTTCCGACTTCTTCTCACGGTGGAACGCGAGTGCCTTCGCGACGTCAATGTCAGTCAATGCGTCACCCGAGACGATGATGAACGTGCCGTCGTTCAGGTACTTCTCAGCCTTCTTCACCGAACCGGCGGTCCCGAGCGGTGTGTCCTCAATGCTATAGATGAGGTTGACACCCAGTTCGGTGCCGTCCCCGAACGCGTTGACGATCTCTTCCGCCAGGTAGTAGAGGGTAACGACAATATCAGACACACCTGCGCGGCGCAGATGCTCGATGATGTGTTGCGCTATCGGCTTGTTGAGGATCGGAACCAGGGGTTTGGGACGGCGCAGGGTGAGGGGACGTAGGCGGGTCCCTTCCCCGCCTGCCATGACGACGGCTTTCATGCGTTTACTCGGCTCCTTAAATTGGCCGCATGCTCTTGAGATATGCGGCGATGATTGCAACTGCCTTTTCACCGCGTCGTCGTGGTTTTCCTGCTACGCCGTGCGGCGACCGCGCCTTCCGCCCGCGTCAGGCGGGAGGGGACGGCGAGAGCGACCAATCGGCGCGTACCGGCGAAAAAACATCCATCACCGTCGCATCCGAGAGCGCGGTCGCGCCGTGCCATTCGCCGCCAGGAAGGTGCATCATTTCGCCCGCCCCGATGATCGTCTTAGTTCCCGACTCGTTCACGAACTCAAGGGTTCCTTCGAGTACGATGGTGAACTGCTCGTTGACGTGCCGGTGTCCCGGCAGAACGCTCCCGGCGAGGAATGTGATCTTCGCGACCGTGATATTCTCGCCGCTCGCGAACCGGCGCAGGACGGTACCCGTTTCGGCGGGGAGCGGCGATTGTGGCAACTGATCGAGGACGATTTTAGGCATAATAATTCAGGATAGCGCATACAAAAATCGCGTGTCAACCGGCGAGAGGCAGGCTCCGTTCCGCGACTACGCGCCGCACCCCGGCGACTTCGGCATCGGTAGGCGGGAACAGCATCATGCGCCGCCGAACCACGTCATCCACGGTGCGCGCGAACTCATCCTTCGCGGCGTGGACCACCTCCGCCTCGATATGAAGGGAGCCGGGTGCGATGGCGCATCCGAGGGACGGGTCGCGCTTGACGCGGGCGAGGACGTCTGCGGACGCTGGGCCGTACCGCTTGACCAGTAGCGGAGCCAGTCGCGGCGGCAGGTTGAGTAAGAGCAGGGCGCGTTCCGCTTCGCTACGTAATTGTGCCACCGAGAGCACGTCCGGCGCGATGACCCCGGTCGCGCACGGCACCGCCGGTTTGTCCAGACGCTTTAGTACCCAGTCCGTCACCTCCTGCGCCAGACTTCGGTACGTCGTTAGTTTGCCGCCGACGATTGAGGCAAGCCCCCTGATCCCGTGCTTCTCGGCGTGATCCACCAGGAGATGACGCCGCGTCACCGCGCCAGCGTTCTTGTTGGAGGTAGGCAACGGGCGCACGCCGCACGTCGTGGTTTGTACGTCGGGGGCTACGTATGCGGCGAGTGGGAACAGGTGATTTGTCTCAGCGAGCAGGTACTCGATCTCCCACGGCTCCACCGAAAGCATATCTGGGTTGTCGCCGGTGAACTTGACATCCGTGGTGCCGACGAGTAGCCGGTCGTCCCACGGCAACAGGAAGAACGGGCGGCCGTCCTTCTTCGCGGTCGCGTAGATGGGGCCGCGCGGCGCGCCGGGTCGCATCGGCAACACGAGATGCGTGCCCCACGTCCCCCCGATCATAGTCGGCGGACGGCTGTTCTTGCTAATCAGGCTGTTCACGGCGTCTACCCAGGGTCCCGCCGCGTTGATCACTATATTCGCTCTGACCTCGGACGTCTCGCCGGTCAGTTCGTCGTGTAGAACTACAATCGTGCCGCCCGCGTCGCTCACCGGCACGAACGTTTGTAGATTCGGGAGCGGGCGTATCTCCAGAACGCGGGTATGACTGCGGATCGTGCCGCCCGCCGCGACGGTTTCCTGAACCAGTTCGACGCAGAACCGCTCGGGAAACTCCATCTGCGCGTCGGGGTAGGTGAAACCGCCCGTCAAATTATCGGAGTTCAAGGAAGGTTCGCGGTCACGGGTCGCCGCGAGGGAGAGGGGGGCGGGAGCCGCAAAGAGGGGATCGCGGGCGAGGACATGGTACATCCCCAGCCCGACACCGACCATCCACTTCGGCATCAGGGCGTCCTTGTACGCCGGTATCAGGAGCGAAAGCGGGTGAATCAGATGCGGGCGTTGTCGGCACAAAATGCCGCGTTCGCGGAGCGACTCGCGCACCAGATCAATCTCGCCGTATTGCAGGTAGCGTAGCCCGCCGTGGATCAGGCGCGACGACGCCGAGGTGGTTCCGCCGCCCCAGTCGCCTTTTTCCACGATGCAGACGCAAAGCCCCCGCGCCGCCGCGTCCGCCGCGACACCGAGGCCGTTGATCCCGCCGCCGATTACCAGTAGATCGAAATGCTCCAAGAGTCTCACTCCGCTTTCTAAACCGTGCCGCTTCGGTTTGCCGCTAGCAGTGAGCGTAGGCGTGCCACTTCCGCCTCGGCGGCGTCGGCCCGATCTTGTTCCGCGGCGGCCCGCTTTGCCGTTGCCTCGGCCCGCTTTGTTTCTGCATCGGCACGTTCCCGCTCCCGGTTGGCACGTTCCCTCTCTGCAATACGCTGTGTCGCTTGAAACTGCATCAGGTCGAAGACGTCTTTGTACGAAAGGAACGGAGTGCCATCTGGGAAATAGGCCTCCATGTCCGCGCGGGCCTGGGGGACGAAGCGCACTCCGAGGAGCGGACTTGTCCATTCAGTCTCCACTGAGACAACCCGCGTCACGCCGTCCGTAAACAGCACCACTTCAAATCCACCCGTATTATAGTCGTACAGATAAAACTCTCGAACCCCGTACTTCTGGTAAAACTCGGTTTTCTCGAGCATTTCACTCTTCGTATTCGACTCCGAGATGATCGCAAAAACCACCTGCGGCGCGACGTTGCCTTCGGTGAATTGCGTGTAGGAACCGCGCTCGTACTTGGGACGACCAAAAATCACCACTACGTCGGGCGCGACTGCGGTAGTGGCGTCACCTTTGACGGGGTACCAGAGCAGATCGGTGCAGACGAGGACGTTCGGGTCGTCGCGGTACAGCCGCTCCAGGTTGCTGAACAGGAAGTGCATCCAGCGCGCCTGCCCCATGTTGTCCGCCATCGGTTTGCCGTCGCTTTCAGGATAGTGCACCGCGTCTTTTTCGCCGCGATGTTGCGCCCATCGGAACGTCGCCATTGCCGTCCCCGGCAGATTCGGGTAAGGGTCTACCGGCGTGATAGATTCGTCTTTCGTTGGTCGCACAGTCTGGGTTTCCATCGGTTTCCTACTCCTTCCGGGGCTAGGGGACGCATCTCCCTCGGCCTATTCTACCGCTCACAGGCACGAAAGCAGAATGGCGCGGGCGTCGGCCTCGGTCACGGGGCGCGGGTTCGCCTTCGTGCTACCGGAGGTCATGGCCTCCTTCGCCACCGCGTCAATGTGCTCTTCGCGCAAGCC
>JAYUUO010000264.1:0-24636 GCA_043754515.1 Armatimonadota bacterium | reverse complement strand
CATCAACACTCGCCGACGAGGAACTCCCCTGAACTACAATGGCGGCGGTGTCGCCGAGATTTGAGTCCACGTTCCCCGAACCGGGGTTCCCATAGATGTCTGCCTTGGCGGAAGTCGTCCGCGTCATTACGACGTTTTGAGGCGGGAGATCCGCCGCATTATCACCCATCCATGTGAAGGTGAACACATACTCCGTTTTGATGGTGACAGAGGCACCGTAACCTGATGCAGACTTGTTCAGGCCATACCCGCCGCTAAGATCCGACCCGCCGGAGCGAGACGAGAGGACGTATTGCCCAGCCAGGGAGGGCAAGCAGAGAGCGAACAAGACGCTGACGACCATAAGGGCGCGGCATAAGGGCGCGCTATTGGGACACTCATAAAACACCAGCCTCCTTGGCTAGCGTTGACAGTGCCGCTGTTTGTTGCGGCATCTTGAAAGGGCGGGATCTTTTTCGATTCCGCACGCGCCTATTATGGCACGGGCTACAAGGCCTGTCGAGAGACGCGGTAGACTTACTCACCCGCCGCTTCCGGGCGCGTACCGCATCCAGAACAGCGCGGTGTCGTCCGTTAGCGTGCCGCCCGTGAACCGGTACAGCGCGCCCATCAACGCCTCCGCGACGGGCGGCGTTTCGGCGTCCGGCGGCGCGGCTAAGACATACCCGAGTTCGCGCTCGATCCCCTTGACCTCCAACATCACCACGCGGTCCCCCTTCGAGCGCGCCTCACTCATCCCGTCCGTGAACAGGAGCAGACCGTCGCCGGGGTTGAACACGCTACGCCCCTCGGTATACGTGATCTCGTTCATCGCGCCGAGCACGGGTCCCGTCGGGTACAGCGTCTCGCAGTCGCCGTTCGCGCGGCGCAGCACCGGCGTCTCGTGTCCCGCCGAAGCCCAGGCTATTTCTCCCCCCTGCTCGTCCAGCACCGCGTAGAACAACGTCACGAATCCGGTCATCTCCGGCTCGTCGAACAGCGTCTCGTTCAGATGGTCGAGCACATGCGCCGGGGACGCGTGCTCGCGGGCGTACGAGCGCAGGGCGTATTTCACCAGTGCCACCTTCCGCGCCGCCGCCAACCCTTTCCCCGAAACGTCGGCGATGAACACGCCCCACCGGCCCGGCGCGATCCGAAACAGGTCGTACAGGTCGCCGCCGACCGGTGCCTCGTCGCTCTGCGCCTGATACTTCTGCGAGAACTCCCACGCGCCGATCCGCTCCGGGATCTCGGGGAGCAGGCCCTCCGTCATGGCGCGGGCGAGAGCCTGATCGCGCTTTTGGTGTACGCGGGTGACCTGAAGCTCCGCGCGTACCGCGAGTGCTTCGCGGGCCGCGACCAGCGCGCGAACGTTCCCGACCGCGATGCGCAGGGTGCCGCACAGGGCGGAGAGCAGACGGCGGTCGGTCGGCGTGAAGGGGCGGTTGTTGCCCCGCCGCCGCGCGACCAGGAGGTAGCCGTTCGCCCCGCCCACGCCCCCGACACCGGCGGCGACCAGCGGCTCGACCAGCGTGTCCCAATCCGCGTCGCCGGTCACGCTACCGGCCCGTGATAGCAACATGAATTGCGTTTTTGCCACCTCGCCGTCAACGTCCGGCATGCGGAACGATTCCCCGGCGAGTTTGCCGCTGATCGGGTCGAAGATAACGACGCCGCTCGCCTCGCCGTCGCACGCCGTGAGTGCCTTTTCGGCGGCGACCGGCAGGAGTTTCGGGAGTTCCATCTCCGACACAATGGCCCCGTCCATCGCGTGTAGCGTCTCGATCTCGGCGGCCTGTTCGTTGATGTGGACTTGTTGCCGCTCGAACAGGCGGAGCAGGAACGGTAGCGCAATCATCACGATCACCGCGGACAGGACCGGCGGCAAGAGCGCGGGTTCGCGCGGAACACCCGGTGTGAGGAAAACGACCACCAGATCAATGGCACCGAACAGCGCGCAAGCGAGGGCGACCGCCGCGAGTTGGATGCGGCGCGTGTCCTTTAATGAACTCATAGTCTGTTCTACGGCAAGGCCGCCGCGCCGCGTTACTTTTTTTATCCGCACGTCACGTCGCCCCACGTCGCCGTCTGATCCGGGGAGTTTAACCGGGGAGCGGCGCGGGTATGATACGCCATCGGACATGCGGTATAACGTGGTTTAAGGCTATCCCACGCGTCCGATCATTTCGGAGCAGTCTCCCAACGAAAGATGACCGGTGATTCTCTAGCGTGGCCACTGGAGTCGAAGACATGGAAGAATTGCTGAACAGATTAATGATCCGTCTATGGCCTGGCGTGGTCGGAATCGCTGTCGCGGATTGGGAGAGCGGTAAATCTCTGAAGAGTGCCGCGCCCGACGTCGAGTCCCAAGATATACTTGACGAGACGGTCTCCATGGTCGCGCTGCGATTGCGTGCCCGGATGTCCGAGCAACGCGGTGCTTCACCCGATGACGACGTGGAAGGCACGGTTCTCGTAACGCGTCAGTATTATCAGATCGCCTGCCTGATGGAAAAGGACGAGCAACACGGTCTTTTCGCGTTCTGTATGCTCCACCGTGACCTCGGAAACTTCGCGCTCGCCGATCACGGTTTGCGTCTCATGGTTCAGCAACTGTCCTTGACGCCCGAGGATAAGAACATTCTCAGTCGGTCGCGGCGCGAGGCGTGGAGCGACGGCAGTTCGGCACTGCGCGCGGACGCGTCCCAGCCCTCCTACCGCTTCGCCCCGTCGTTTATGTTCGAGAGGGACGCGGACGATGACGACGAACTGCCCGCGTTCATGCGCGAGGACTCCGTATTACGTCTGCTCGGGGTGACGTCCGACGCGGAAGAGCCGAGTCTCCAAGTCACCCCCTGACGCACTTGGGATGGGTAGCAGTTCCGTCACCGCCGAACCGCCCGGCGGGGTTGTCGGAGAAGGCTATCCGGGTGGGGTGATAGACCTACCGCCACCCGCGCCTTTCCCGGATGTCAGCCCGAACGCGGTAATCCTCCGCCGCGTAAGTGGGCGCGGATCACCGCGAGGGACCGGGGTCAGCGCAGGTAACGGCCCTCTGCTTCCACTCGGGTGGCCATTTGTTGGGTACCCCAATATACTGTGTCCGTGCTCTCGCCCGCCGATATTTCAAGGAGTTTGATCGATTGATGACCGACACCCCCGCCCGCGGTTCACGCGCGTTGACCGCGACCGGGTCCCCATCTATGTCTGCCTGAACGGCGAATGGGAGTTCCAGATTGACAGCGCGGACAGCGGCGTCGAGCGCGGCCTCAACACCGCTCGCGCCGCGTTCGACCGTGCGATACGGGTGCCCTTCTGCCCGGAGTCCGACCTGTCCGGCGTCGGGCACAAGGACTTCATGCACGCCGTCTGGTACCGCCGCGCGATGACGCCGCCCGCGGACTGGGCGGGGCGCGAGACCGTGATCCATTTCGGGGCGGTAGACTACGACGCCACGGTATGGGCTATCTCGGAGCGCACCGGCGGGCTGCCGGTCGAGATCGGGCGACACCGGGGCGGCTTCACGCCATTCTCGTGCAACCTGCTAGGCGTCGCCGGGGGCGGCGAGGCGGTGACAGTGGTCGTCCGCGCCCGCGACACGGCCCGCGCCCCCCAGCCGCGCGGCAAACAGGTCACCACGCTACACCCCGCCGGGTGCCACTACACCCGCACCACCGGCATCTGGCAGACGGTGTGGCTCGAATCACTTCCGCTCCCCGCCGCGCTCAAACGGACGTGTATAACGCCCAACCTGGGCGCGGGCAGCCTCACCGTCGAGCAGCCGCTCACGAACAACGCGCGGGGGTACCGCCTGCGGGCGGTGCTGTCGGACGACGCGGGAACCGTCTGCGAGTCCGAGGTCCGCGCCGACCTCGACTTCGCGCCGCGCCTCGAACTCGCCATCTCCGAGCGGCGGCGGCGGCGATGGTCGCCGGAGGACCCCTTCCTGTACGACCTTGAGATAACGCTCGTGGACGCGGGCGGCGTCGTCGCGGACAGGGTACTCAGCTACGCGGGGCTACGTAGCGTGGCCATCGCGGGCCAGGCCATGCTTCTGAACGGCGAACCGATCTTCCAGCGGCTGGTGCTGGATCAGGGCTACTACCCCGATGGCGTGATGATCGCGCCCACCGACGACGCCCTGATACGAGACATTCAGCTCTCGCTCGACGCCGGGTTTAATGGGGCACGCCTGCACCAGAAGGTGTTCGAGGAGCGGTTCTTATACCACGCCGACCGGATGGGCTACCTCGTCTGGGGCGAGTTCGCCGACTGGGGCTGCGGCGGGTACGGGCCGAATTCTGACCACCAACAGCCAGGGATCACCTACGCGGCGCAGTGGCTCGAAGCACTGGAGCGCGACTACTCACACCCGTGCATCGTCGGGTGGTGCCCGCTCAACGAGACGTGGCAACCGTTCCACGACCGCGTTACCACGCTCGACGACGCGACGCAGGCCCTGTTCCTCGCCGCGAAGGCCGCCGATAAAACGCGCCCGATACTCGACACGTCCGGCTATTCGCACCGCGTCCGCGACACGGACGTGTACGACTCGCACGACTACATCAAGGAGAAGGACTTCGCTACGGGCTTGGAGAAGTTCCGCGCACGCCATGTCGCGGGGCCGGATTGGGCGGCGTTCACGAACCCGCGCACGCCGACCGGCTCGTCCGCCAGCACCGTCGCCCGGTGGTCTACGCCGTACCGGGGGCAGCCCTACTTCGTGAGTGAGTTCGGGGGCTTCCGCTGGGAGGCGGGCGCGGCCGCGAAGTCGGCGACGGAGAACACGCTCGACCGCAAGAGCAGTTGGGGCTACGGCGCGGACCCCCAGACTCTGGATGAGTTCTACTACCGCTTCGAGGCGACATGCCACATCCTGATAAACAACGCGCACATGTTCGGCTACTGCTACACGCAACTGACGGACGTATATCCCGAGGAGAACGGCCTGCATACGTTCGGGCGCGAGCCGAAGTTCGATACGGCGCGGCTGAAGGCGATCCAGTCGCGCGAGCTATCGAGAAAGTGAGCGGCGGACCAGTGCCTTGACGATCCCCCCGCCAAGGGCTATACTAGCAAAACTATGTTCTACAAGAGCGAATCATGCGGTTCGCTTCGCCGCCGCGACCGTCGTTCCCGTATCGGGATCACGGATCGGGGCACGCGCGAAGCCTAAATCGCGAAGAGACCCTGCCGTGACCCCCGTACGTGCCGCTCGTTGCAACCGAGCGGCGGCGTAGAAGGCGGTGTGTCGCGGCGGGCTTTTTTTGTGTATTTCATTACGAAGCCGAAGAGTTTGGGGGAGCCGGACGCAACGACCGATTGACGGGGATGTTGCGTCCGGCTTTTTTTGTCTGGATAGAGTTTCAGATTACGTTGTCGAAGTGGTGGGGCGGGGAGTAAAACGAATGATATCGGTCGCTATAGTCGGGGTGAGCGGGTATGTCGGCGGGGAACTGGCGCGGCTACTCGCGCGCCATCCCCATGTCAGGGTGGTCAGCGTCGTGTCCGAAACGTTCGCTGGGAAGCCGCTCAAATCCGTGTTCGCGGGGCTTGCCGGTTCGGGCGTCGGCGAGTTGGTCTGCGAACACGGCGGCATCGAAGCGGCGGGGGTCGCGGGCGCGGAACTCGTGTTCCTCGCTCAGGATAACGGCGTCTCGATGGTCGCCGCGCCCAAACTCCTCGCGGACGGCAGACGTGTTATTGACCTCGCCGCAGACTTCCGCCTGAAGGACATCGCGGAGTGGGAAACGTTTTACAAGATGCCACACTCCGCGTCCGACCTGCTCGCCGACTCCCGAACCGTTTACGGACTGCCGGAGTACCACAAGGACGCGATCCGGGAGGCGCGGCTGATCGCGAATCCCGGCTGTCATGTCACGGCGGCAGTTCTCGCGCTCGCGCCGCTACTCGGTTCGGGGCGAATCGAACCGCGCGGCATCGTCATAGACTCCAAGACGGGAATTTCCGGGGCGGGCCGGGCGAAGAGCGACCTCGCGTTCAAGTTCTCCGAGGCGAACGAATCGGTTGCGGCGTACGGCGTCGGCGGGACACACCGACACATCCCCGAGATCGAACAGTCGCTATCAGCCGTTGCGGGCGAGCCGGTCCGGGTGACGTTCACGCCCCATCTGGTGCCGATGACGCGCGGGATATTCTCGACGTGTTACGGACACCTGATCAACCCGCAAACGACGGCGACTGAGATCACCGCCGATTTGCGCGAACGATACGCGGACGCGCCGTTCGTCGTGGTGCGCGACGCGGGCGATCAGCCGCGCGCGAAGGATGTCCTCGGCTCGAACTATTGCCATATTTGCGCCGCCGTTGACCCGCGCACCGGTACCGTTATCGTAACATCGGTGATTGACAACCTAGTCAAAGGCGCGGCGGGTCAGGCGGTGCAGAACATGAACCTGATGTGCGGCTTCGGAGAGACCGCTGGATTGGAGGGCGCGGGATTATGGCCGTAAGCACGGAATCGGGCGCGGGACATGCGGGGACGACATTCCCTCCCTATGAAGAGTGCGGCGGGGGCGTGGTCGCGGCGGGCGGCTTTCGCGTCGCCGGGGTGCGGTGCGGGATAAAGCGCAAGCGGCGCGACATCTGCGTCTTAATTGCCGACGCGGACTCGGGCGCGTCCCCGACGGCGGCGGGCGTGTTCACGACCAACGTCGTTCGCGCGCCCTGCGTCACCCGCAACGAAACGCTGTTCCGCGACGCCAGTTCGGATGGCGAGCGAGTGACCGCCTCCCCCATCGCTATCGTGGTGAACGCGGGGAACGCGAACGCGGGCAACGGCGAGCGCGGCGAGGCGGACAATGAGCAGATGGCGCGGATCGCGGGGCAATCGCTCGGCATCCCCGCCGAGAACGTGCTCACGGCGTCTACCGGCGTTATCGGCACGTTGCTCCCGATGGCGATTGTCGAGTCCGGGATTCGCGAGGCGGCGACTCTACTCGCCGCGACGCCGCGAGCCGCCACCGAGTCCGCCGAGGCGATTCTGACTACGGACACGTTTACGAAAGAGTACGCGGTTCGCTTCATGCTCCCGGCGTCCGGCGCGGTCGTCACCGTCGGCGGGATGGCGAAAGGCTCGGGCATGATCGCGCCGAATATGGCCACGATGCTCGGCTTTCTGACCACGGACGCCGTGATCACCCACGACGCGCTCCATGCCGCGCTGATCGAAGCGGTCGCCGTGTCGTTCAACTGCCTGACCGTAGACGGCGACACCTCGACCAACGATTCGTGTATTGTGCTAGCGTCCGGCGCGGCGAACAACGCCGCGATTACCGCCGCGAGCGGGGAGGACTACCAGGTATTCGCGGGCGCATTGACTCGCGTCTGCATTCATCTCGCCAAAGAGATAGCCCGCGACGGCGAGGGCGCGACGAAGCTGGTTACGGTGCGCGTGACGGGTACGGAAACGGTCGCGGACGCCCGCAAAGTCGCCAAAACCATAGCCGAATCGCCGCTGGTCAAGACCGCGCTGTTCGGCAACGATCCGAACTGGGGGCGTATTCTAGCGGCGGCGGGCCGTGCCGGGGTGCGTTTCGACCCGAAACGGGCGACGGCGTCTCTCGCGGGAACGTGCATTTTCGCGGGCGGCACCCCGACGAGGTTCGACGCGCCCGCGCTCTCGAAGGCGATGGCGGTCAAGGAGCTGACCATCCACGTTGACCTGGGCGCGGGGGAGAGCGAGGCGCAGTTCTACACCTGCGACTTCTCGTACGACTACGTGAAAATCAACGCGGAGTATCATACGTAGAGGGACGGGGAGGCCCGCCACCGACCCGCCGGATGTGTACCGGGCACGGATGACGGAGCTACGCACGCGTTGGAAGACATAGCGCCCGGCGTTTATGCGCCCGCTGTCCGCCGGCGAATAGAAACGACGATACGCCGATAACGAAGTAGCGACTACACAAACAGAAAAACAGAAGGGAGCGGAACCGATGGCGACGGCAATTTGGGCGAAGAGCGCGGACGGGAACGTCACGTCACCCGCGCACGTGACCTATGATGAGTTCTTGCGGCAGACCGAGGGCGAGTTTGCGGAGTGGGAAGGCGGCAAGATACGGAGGCGGGATTCTTTGGTCAGCTATACACACACCGAAATCGGCGCGTTTCTGGTGACGCTTCTGAGAACATTTACCGAGGACAGCGGAACGGGGCGGGTGATCTACGCCCCGTTCCAGATGCGTCTGCAAGCGGTGAACCGGGGGCGCGAGCCGGATGTCGCGGTAGTGCTGACGCGGAACGTCGTCCGCATCCTGCCGAACTACCTGGACGGCCCCGCCGACCTCGCCATTGAGATCGTGTCGCCCGAGAGCGAGGAGCGCGACCGGCAGATTAAGTTCGCCGAGTACGAAACCTGCGGCGTCACCGAATACTGGATAGTTGATCCGGCGATCCGAACGGCAGAGTTTTACGTCCGCGACTCTCTGACAGGCAAATACGCCGCGCGAATGCACGACGCGAACGGCAACTACGAAAGCGCGGTGCTATCCGGCTTCTGGCTCACGGTCGCGTGGCTATGGCAGACGCCGCTCCCGACGTTGCGTACTGTGACGGCAGCGTGGGCGGCGGGCAAGCCGTAGAACATGGCGACTGGCGCGTCGGCGTCGGCGACGGGGACGCCGTAGAATACACCGAGGAACCTTATGGCACTGATAGGAGTTGCGCGTTTGCGACGCCAAAATCCATCCGTCCCACCCGCAAGCGGGTACCCGACGTCCGGCTACGAAGTAGTCTGGACAGGCAATCGTCAAAACAAGTTTTGGCTGTACTTGTTTTGCCGATGACGTGGGTTTCAACCCGCGTTCTTAACGAACCACGTAACTCCTATTACTTGATAGTCGGTGCCGGCTTCGCGGGCAGTGTTCTCGTGGAGCGGTTCGCCTCGCAGGCCGGTAAGACGGTGTTAATCGTGTGAGTACTATAATATGGATCAGGTCGTCGGGCAGGCACTCGCGACGTTCGACAAGATAACCGGCAAGCGGGACGCCGCGCGTACCACGGTAGACGCGCCGCTCCCAGTAAGCGATCTACTGCGCGCGGGGCTGAAGCCGACGCCCGCGACGGTGATAGCCCCCTCGCTGGCGACGGTGACCGTCCCCATGAGGGCGCGAAGCGGCGTGGTCGCGAACGTCAAGTCGGTTCCGGTTGGTGTAGGGGAAGACCGGTAACCCATGGGTGCCACGCCCTCCTATGGGATTATGGTGCATTGCCACCTGCGCTGGAACTTCGTGTGGCAACGTCCGCAACACGTGATGAGTCGGCTCTCGGAACGGCATCCGGTCGTCTTCCTGGAGGACGCCCTGCCGCTCCCGGAAGGCGAGACCGAGCCACGACTGGAGCAGGCGCGGTGACGCCGCATCTGCTGGTGGCGACGCCCATGCTGAAGCCGTACACCGGCGGCGCGGGGGCGGACGCGCTGATTGACGAAGAAAATGGGGCGGCGTGGACGCGGCCACTGGACGCACTGATCGCTGGACTCCGCGCGAGTAATCCGTGCTGGGAGCATCTCGTTCACTGGTTTTACACGCCCGCCGCTATCGGGGCGCGGCGCATGTACGACCCGCTCACCGTCTGCTACGACTGTGTGGATGAACTGGGAAGCTTCAAAAACGCCCCCCATCGCTCAAGGCGAAGGAGGCGGAACTGATGACAGCGAGCGACGTGATGTTCACCGGGGGGCCGTCCCTGTATGCCGCGCGGAAGGGCATACACGCGAATGTGCATCAGTTCAACAGCGGCATAGACATCGCGCATTTCCGCCAGACGTTAGACCCGGCGACGATAATCCCTGAGGATATGGCGAGATTGCCGGAGCCGCGCCTGCTCTACTACGGCGTGATTGACGAGCGGATGGGCTGGGACAACCTCGCGGCGGTCGCGGACGCGCACCCCGACTGGAGCATCGTGATGTTAGGTGCCTTAGCCAAAATTACGGAGGCGGATCTGCTCCGGCGGCGTAACATTTACTACACGGGGCAACGTTCTTATGAGCAGTTACCCGGCTATTTAGAGGGCGCGGACGTAACCCTGGTCCCGTTCGCGCTCTCGGACACGACGCGTTTCCTTTCCCCGACGAAAACGCTGGAGTATTATGCCGCGCGAAGGCCCGTAGTATCCACACCGATTCCAGACATCGTGGAGCATTACAGCGACACGGCCCGCGTGGCGGACACGCCCGAAGCGTTTGCCAAGGCGTGTGAAGATGCGTTATCTGACGGTGACGCCGCGCGCCTCGAGCGGGGCGACCGGTACGCCGAGGCGAACACCTGGGACAATATAGTCGCGCGAATGGCGGGACTACTCGACGCGACGGTGGAAAAAAGTAGTGCCCATATCGGCACTTCGGGTCATGGGTAATGACGCCCCGAGCCAGTTAAGGGGGACACACTTTTGAAACGACAACAATATCCCGCGCTCTGGGGCGGGTTAGAATGTTCGCTAGCGCGCCTGGGCGACGACTTCTATGACCAGTTCCGCGCCTGTGGGCATACGGAACGAATAGGTGATCTCGACGCGGTGGCGGGACTCGGCGTGACCACGGTGCGCTACCCTGTCTCGTGGGAGAGGGTCTGTCCGACCGGCAACCTATCGGATGCCGATTGGCGGTGGACGGACGAGCTGATGAACTGGTATCCGGCCCACACACACGGGGATAACAGCCACAAGCGATACGCGGACATCGAAGCGGTGCGCGTTTCAGGAGACGGGCTCCTCGCGGAACCGCGCACCCTGATCCTGGAGGCGTACAGCCGCTATCAAATCCCAGTCACTGTCACCGAGGTTCATCTCGGGTGCGACTGTGAGTTCGAGCAGGCGCGCTGGCTCCGATACGTCTGGGACTCCGCGCTCGCGGCGCGGGATGACGGCGCGGAGGTGCGCGGTGTGACGGTATGAGCGATGCTCGGCGCGTTCGACCGGGACTCGCTGATGGCGCAGGGCCAGGGATCGTACGAGCGGGGCGTATTCGACCTCGGCGGGGACCTACTGGCGACGCAGCGCCCCATCGTGGTCGCGGAGGTGGCGTGCGAAATCGGGGCGGGAGGGCGCGTCACGAACCACGCCACGAACGAGCCGGGCTGGTGGGAGCGTCCCGACCGGCTGATCTACCCCGTGGTCGGCGGCGACAAGATCGGCGCGACACCGACACCGCCGCGCCCGCCGAACTTCGGCGTCGCCCGCCGCCCGCGCTTCGTGCCCATCGGGCGCACGGGGGAGACGGTCGCGCGGTAGGGGGCGGGGAGTTTGCTTGGGGGGAGACGCACTACATCGGCGTTGGTGCGAGGCTTCGCTCGTCTGGCCTCCCGCCACCGGCTATCCCGTCACGCCAAAAAGTCTACCACGACGCCCGGTAGCCGCTCTTGCAGACGCTGCGCCAGTTCTCGCGTGCCTGGCGTTTCCGTCTGGGCGTGTCCGGCATCGAGTAGGAGGAAGCCGCGCGATTCGGCGTCCACGTACTCGTGGTGCCGCACGTCGGACGTCACCAGGGCGTCCGCGCCCACCCGAATCGCGTCGGGCATTAGGAACGCGCAGGCACCGCCGCCGACCGCGACCGTCCGTACGAGACGACCTATGGGGCCGCGCATCCGCACGGCGTCGAAGCCGAGCGCGGCTTTGACATGGGCTAAAAAGTCGGCGGCAGGGAGCGGTTCTGTTAGCGTGCCGATCCGCCCGAGGCCGTGTTCTTTGCCGGTGTTCGTGAGTGGGAAGACATTGTAGGCGATCTCCTGGTACGGGTGTGCCTTTCGCATCGCGGCGAGCACGGCGGGAACGGCGTGCGCGGGCAGAATCGTCTCCAGTCGGTTCTCGGTCACGAACTCGGGCTTGCCGACGGTGCCGATATGCGGGACCGCGCCCAGGAGCGGTCGGAACGTGCCCGTCCCCTCGCCCCAAAAGCCGCACCGGTCGTAAAGCGAGCCGGTGAGAAAGCCCGCGCCCGCGTCCGCCATGGCGTCCCGGACGGCTTCGCGGTTCGCAAGCGGGACATATAAGGTGATATTCGCCAACGCCTCGCGGTAGGTCACCTGCGCGGGGCGCGTGTTTGACAGACCGAGTAGCCCCGCCAGCACGTCGTTGATGCCGCCCTCCGCGACGTCCCAGTTGGTGTGCGCGCACGCGACCGCGACACCGGCACGGATGCAGGAAAGTACGACACCGCCGGGGTGCGGTTCGTCGGCGACGATTCGCTTGAGCGGTTGGTAAATCAGTGGGTGGTGCGCGACGATCATGTTCGCGCCGCGCCTAACTGCCTCGTCCGCGACCGCCGGGGTCACATCGAGGCACACCGCGAGTCGCGACACTGTCGCGTCCGGGTCGCCGATCAACAGGCCGCGCGGGTCATTTTCCATGCAGAGGTACGGCGGCGCGAGCGCGTCGAGGGCCGCCATGGTTTCGGATACAGTTGCCATAATAATTGACGCCCGGAGGCGGTGTCGCGGCAAGACGGATACCGCGACACTCACTTCCTCTTAGCGATGACCTGATTCCACTGCGCGGTCGCGTTGTTTAGCGCGTCGTAGGACGGCACCTCCGATGAAGTGAAGGTGTCCTGGAAGCCCTGCGCCCGCCGCCGGGACAGTTCCGGCGTTAGCGAAACGCTGGCGGTCTGCCGTTGCGGGCGGAAGTGGCTGTTGACTCCCTCGCGCAGAGAGTCTTCCGTGCCGAGGAACGTTAGGAGCGCGGCGGCCTGCTCCTTCTGCGCGGGCGTCACCCAGTCGGCATTCAGCACCACCACCGCCTGTTCGGAGACCACGGTCGGGTTCGGGTACAGCACCACCAGATCGGGGTATTTTCCCGCCGCTTCGAGAGCGGACGATTCGTAGGCTGTTATCACGTCGTAGTGGTTCGGGTCGGCTAGAAACGCCTTCAGGAGCGCGGACGATCCTTCGCGCACCGCCGCGTCCACCGGCATCGTCGCCTCCGCCCGCCGCAGGTATCCCGCGAAGCCCGCGCTGACCGCCGCCTGCTCCGCCGTAGTCGCGCCGTTCGTGCTCTGGACGTAGGAATCGAGGAGCAGACCGAGTGTCAGAAACCCACTGTTCGACTTCACCGGGTCGGCGTGCGCCCAAACGAACGGGCGCGTGAGTCCCGGTATTTTCTTGCGCCCGGCATCCAAATCAGCGAGGTTCGTCCACGCCTGCGAGCCAGAGAGGAGCGGGCGCAGGAAGCCCGCCTTTTGTCGGGTGGTCACGAAAACGAGCGGCGTGCGCAGGTAGAGGCGGTACGTGTTCGGGTCGCTGTCGTTGATCAAGGGCGCGCCGCCGTGCTTCGTCGCCCAACCCTGCGCGAGGCCCGTCGCCCAGACCGGGGAACTGGGACTCCAAAGCACCGGCTTCTCCTTGCCGTTGATGATCGCCTGCAACGTGTCGCGGGTTTCGAGATACTTGATCTGGACGTTACCGCCCTTTTCGGCGTTGAACCGTTCGACCTGCGCTTCAAGCCAGCCCTTTTTGGTCGCGGAGGTGATCAGAATGAGCGGGGTGCCGTTGCCGCGCGGGGCCGCGCCGCCACCGGACGTACCGCCCGCGCCCGGATCGCCGCCGGGTGACGCGCCGCCCCCGAAGGCGGTCGCCGGTGTTTTACCAGCCGTGCCCTGGTATATCCGCCACGCGCCGAACGCGAGCCCCGCCACCAGTAGAAAAACAATGAGCCGTCCGATAGGTTTCATATAATCGCTCTCCTTCATGCCGCCGCTTTCGCGAATCGCACGGTGTCCGCTTACTCGACCCGCGTCAGCCGGTCAAAGTTGCTCCGCTCTCGTCCCGCATACCTGGGTTAGGGGGCGAGCACGGCGTCCTTCCCGGCACGGGACAATGTCACCCCCGCTAAGTCTACCGTGCCGGGAGATTACCCGAACTTGATGGAGAAGACGCCCTGGTTCGGCTCATACCTATCCGCTGCGAATGTGTACTCACACGCAGCCCATTCCGGCGACAACGTGAGGAACTTGGTCCAACAGGGCTTGTACTCAGGCGCGATGTTGCTCTGCATCTGTATGACTATCATGGCGGCGGACGGGGACCGCGCCTTGAACCGCGCCGTGACAAGTTTCCCCTTTTTGAACGCCACATCCACCAGAGGATAGGTCAGGCCGACGTCATATATCTGCCGGGTGGTTTTAGTGGTCGAAACCCGGAAGGCACCGGGTGCGTCGGCCGATCCGGCGGCCTCCAGCGGTAGGTCCTCTTTCTTCGACATGGCACCATTGATCGTATAGAAAGAAGTGCTGACCGGTAACAAATTGGCGGGGGACGGATGCGCGGTAGCGGGAGGAGAGGCGGGCGTGCTGACGGCGATGGCCGGGGGGGCCACCGCGATTGGGACGCGCTTCGGCGTCGCCAGGTGGTAGATTCCTAGGGCGGCGCCGATACAGACGATAACTGTGGATACTTTGGTGATGGGGGACATAGATATATTCCGTTCGCGTCTCGCGCGAGGGCAGTACGGCGCGGGATCAGGCCGACTGGGTTGCCTGCTCTTTTTCCGCCTCCAGCCATTTCGAGAGTCGCTCGGAGATCGAGCGCGCGGAAGCAATCAGATCCTCGGTATCGGCCCGCGCCGCGTCTCGCCCGGCACGATCATCGCCCTCCATAGCCACCGTTATCCGCGTCAGGAGTCGCTCCGCGTCGCCGATCAGCGACTCGGCGGAGTCGAGCAGGAACTGCGCCGTGTAGGCGTGATAACCCTGTAAAGCGATCTGGTCGCCCTCGCGCTCCAGCGAGACGACCCCCTTGTTGAGTACCTGGCGGTGCTCCACGCGCGTTTCGCGTTGCGCCATCTCGCGCAGAGCTTCCGCCTCGCGCTCGAAATGCTGGAACAAGCCTTGTTCGGGTAGCTCCGCCTCCGCCACCATCTTGTCGCCCGCCATGATCCGCTCCAGCGGTAGCGACGACGCTTTCGCGGACACCTGTAACAGCAGGTCGAGTAGATCGTCCAGCCTGCTCATCAACACGAACGCGTCTTTATCGTCTTCGGCCTGCGCTTGAACGCCCAACATGACGCGTTGGGCCTCCAGGCGTAGGTATTGCTCGCGGCTCGCCTCGTACAGTTGCGGGAAGATGTCACGTTGCGACCGGGCGCGGCGGGCTAGCCGCGCCGCGTCCTGGCAACGTCGGACGCGCACGGCGTACCACGCCGCGTCCGGCACGTACATCAGATACGCCGCCTCGGCGACAAAGGCGACTAAAACCGGCACGGGACTTAGTAGCGCGAGAGACAGCGCGGCGGCGGTGGCAAGCGATAGTATATTAACGTCCTCGCGCAGGGCGGACTTCAGAAGCGGTTTCATCTCGGTGTGATCCTTCCCATCATGGCCATGGCCCCGGCGGCACCCGCGTGAGCGTCACATCGGCGACGTCAACGGTTCCTT
This sequence comes from Armatimonadota bacterium, assembly GCA_043754515.1. Taxonomy (GTDB): domain Bacteria; phylum Armatimonadota; class Armatimonadia; order Armatimonadales; family Armatimonadaceae; genus JACMIU01. Next base: position 9,269 of record JAYUUO010000264.1, on the reverse strand, counting down.
GAGACTGCCCTAACTTAAAACCTATCATCGCCTCGGTCGGCTCGTAATGGTCCGCCGCGAACGTATGCTCATGATAGGAGTTACGCGGTTCGTTAAGAACGCGGGTTGAAACCCATGTCATCGGCAAAACAAGTACAGTCAAAACTTGTTTTGACGGTTGCCTGTCCAGGCTACTTCGTAGCCGGACGTCGGGTACCCGCTTGCGGGTGGGACGGACAGATCCGGGCATCCGAAACCGCCAACAGCGTAACTCCTATCATGAGTCTCCCACTCGGGTTTGAGCACCAGGAACTTCGTCCAGCACGGCTTATATTCGAGTGCCCTGTCCTTCTGCATAATCACGGCGATCAAGTTGGCCGACTTCGACCGCGCCTTGAAATGGGAGTGAACCTTCTCGCCCTGCTCGAAGCGTACCGTATTGAAGTGACAGCTCATGCCGACATCAAATATCTGCTTGCTCGTTGAGTCTATATGTACACGGAACGCGCCGTCAGCAACGGCGAGTCCGCTCTCCTGTTGGGAGAGTGCTTCCATGTGGCCTTGCGCCCGGTTGATGTTGTAGTAAACCCGCTTACTATTATCGAACAAGCCCCCCCTTGCCGTGCCCATCGCTGACGGGGGGCGACGCCGTCGCCGCCGCGGGGGGCCGGGAAACTAGAGAAGCACGGTAGATAGCGAGCACCAGACCGACACAAACGACAAGGATTGAGAGTTTGGGTATGGAAGACATAATATTTCCCCGTTGAGCGCGTGGATCTTCCGAACCGCTCCGGTATTACACGACCTCAGCCGACCAGACTTCGCGGGCCGCGTCGGACCGACTAACGCCTCACCCGACTGTTATCCATAGCAAGTTTCGTGCCAATGCCATTATCATGATGGGGGAGCAGCAGGGGCGAGGCGGTGCCGTGACGGGTCGAGCGACGGGATGGACCCGAGAAGCCGCTTTGTATACTCCTGCTCCGGAGCGTCGAATATTCGGTCCACCGAGCCGCGCTCCACTATTTTGCCGTGCTCCATCACGCAGACCTCGTCGGCGAGATACTCCACGACGCCGAGGTTATGCGTCACGAAAAGATAGGTCAGGCCGTTCTCGCGTTGCAGTTTACGGAGCAGGTTGAGCACCTGACTCTGCACGGAAACGTCCAGCGCGGACGTCGGCTCGTCGAGCACGATGAACTTCGGCTCGACGGACAGGGCGCGCGCTATGGCGATGCGCTGACGCTGGCCGCCGCTGAACTCGTGTGGGTACCGATCCAGAGCGGCGCGGGGCAGTCCGACCTGCCCGAGGAGCGAACCCGCCCGCTCCTCGCGGCTCTTCGCGTCGCCCATGTTGTGCACGATCATGCCCTCGGTCAGCGTTTCGCGTACCGTCATCCGCACATTCAGCGACGCGTACGGGTCCTGGAACACCACCTGCATCCGGCGGCGCAGGGCGAGCCGGTTCGTGTCCGCGAGCGAATGCCCCTCGAACGCGATCGTACCGCCGGTCACGTCGAGCAGGCCGAGCAACATCAGGCCGACCGTGGACTTGCCGGACCCCGATTCGCCGACCAGCGCGAGGGTCTTGCCGACCGCGATGTCGAAGCCTACGTCATCCACGGCGACTTTGAACTCTTTCTTCGCGAACAGACCTCCGCGCACGGGGAACTCTTTGCGCAGGTTTTTGACGGACACGACGGGCACGGAATCGGGCATACTCAAGGCAACAAATCTCCTACGGGAATAGCAACGAGCGGCGCGGCGAGCGGTGACACGGCATCGGCGTCCGTGAATACGGCGGTTACCGCGTAGCCGGTCGGCGACGGTGCCCGGAAGACGAGCAGACGTCGGCTCTCTACGTCCACGACCCAGTATTCGGCTACCCCGCTCTGCGCGTACTTCTCCGCCTTCTCGCCGACGTCGTAGGGGAGCGTGGAAACGAACACTTCGAGAACGAGCCGGACATCCGCCGATGTCGGTATACCCCCCGTTTGATACACGGAGCGCGATGACGACGTTACCACGACATCCGGCTCCGGCTCGCCGTCATTCGACAGCACGACCGGCATCTGGCACCGGATGAACTCCTCGCCGAAGAGCCGCGCGAACAGGAAGACGATAGCCATCACGAGGCTGCCATGTGGCTCTTTTTGTGGCATCTGGACCAGAATATCTCCCCCGAGCAGTTCGTACCGGGCGTCCCGCAAGAAGCCGTTGTCCGCGAGGAAGTGATACTCGGGCCGGGTGAAGTGTTTGCGCGATATGGCGGGGGTCAGCGTGATGGACATGTCGGTTTTTCCGCCCGTTTATGGTAGCAAGTCTACCACGGAAATAGCGGCGAGCGGCGCGGCGAGCGATGACACGATCTGTGTCTCATCGAACTCCAGCGGCGCGGGGTACGCCCCGCCCGCCGGATCGCGGAAGACGAGCAGACGTCGGCTCTCTACGTCCACGACCCAGTAGTCGGCGACACCCGCGAGAGCGTACCGGGACGCCTTCCGCCCCGTGTCGAAGTCGAGGGTGCTTACGGACACTTCGATGGACAGACAAGAGTCGGAGGCGGTCGGCTGTCTTTGCAGGAACGTGGCTTCCGGCAGAGTAGTCACGAAAACATCCGGTTCCGGTTCGTCATGCGCTCCGAGTACCAGCGGCGTTTGCGAGTAGACGAACTCTTCGCCGAAAAGGCGGCGCATGACCCGCTCGACCCGGCGCATAGATTGTGTATGGTCAGGACTCTGTGACAATTTTTCAATTATTTCCCCGTCGATCAGTTCGCAACGCTCCGGCAACATCCCGGCGTTGCCGAGGAGTGAGTACTGCTCCCTGGACAGTGGCATGCGGCGCGGGGTGTTCGGCGCGGTGGCGAACGCGTTGCCGATCACAGGCGGTGTTAATGTCATAGACATGGCTTGTTGTTTCCCCGCTTCATTCTACCGGACTATCGAACGCCGCCGCGCCGTTCCGGGATTCAGGCACCGCCACGTCCGAGTCCCCCGCAGTCGCGCCCGCGACATCGGCGGAAACGTCGCCCGTCAGGCCCGCCTCTCTCGCGGCGGCGATGTTCGGGCGGCCGGGAATGGCAGGATCGTACAAATGACAGCGCACCGGGCGATCCGCGTCCGGCGGGAACAGTTTCGGCGCGATGGTCACGCACGACTCCCAGCGGAACGCGCACCGCTCCGCGAACCGGCACGCGGCGGGCCATTCGGTCGGGTCGGGCACGATACCCTCCAATGTGGCGAGGTCCTGACCGCGCCGGTTCCGCGCCGGGAGGCTCGCGAACAGGCCCTTCGTGTACGGGTGCTTCGGGTCACGGAACAGGTCGGCGGTCGGCGCGTACTCCACGATCTGCCCGGCGTACATGACGCAGACGTTGTCGGCGACTTCGGCGACGATCCCTAGATCGTGCGTGATCAGTAGCACCGACATGCCCATCTCCTGCTGGACCTCCCGGATCAGCGCGAGGATCTGCGCCTGCACCGTGACGTCGAGCGCGGTGGTTGGCTCGTCCGCGATCAGGAGTTTGGGGCGGTTCGCGAGCGCGATGGCGATCATTACGCGTTGGCGCATCCCGCCGGAGAGTTCGTGCGGGTACTGGCGCAGGGTCGCCTCGGCGTTCTGTAGCCCGACCCGGTGGAGCAGGTCAACCGCCCGCGCCCACGCCTCGCCTGCATTCTTGCCGTGGATCGTCATCGCCTCGGTGATCTGGTTGCCGATAGTGAATGTCGGGTTCAGGCTGGTCATCGGCTCCTGGAAGATCATGGCGATGTCCCTGCCGCGCACCGAGCGCATCTGCTCCCAGGTGCGATCCAGTAGGTCGTGCCCCTCGAACACGACCTTGCCGCCCGCGATATACCCGGCGGGTTCGGGGACGAGTTGCAAGAGCGACAGCGACGTAATGGACTTGCCGCAGCCGGACTCGCCGACGATGGCGAGCGTCTTGCCCCGCTCGATGTCGAACGACACGCCGTCCACGGCTTTTGCGAGGCCGCGCTGAGTTTTGAAGTAGGTCTTGAGGTTTTGTACGGATAAAAGCGGTTCGGACAAGGCTGATTGTTTCTCTTCGATTGGTGTTTTTCGGGCGTATAAAATTAAAGCGCGGCGACGGTGGCGAAGCCGCCGTCAACCATGTGGGCGTGCAAGTCGGAGCCGTACATCAGGCGCATCCCGATCAGCGGCTGCCCCGCAAGTTCTAGAACCGGTATGAGTCTCAGGCCGCCGTCCTAAGTGATTACGCACTCGAACTGGCGGACGGTTTGTGGTGCGTCCCCAACCGCCCAGATCTCCACTTCGTCAATGTAGACCAACTCTAGCCCCGCTATCATTTCCGCCGGTAGTATTAAATGTCCCCCGAACCCGGTGTCCAGTACGACGCGCGTCAGATGGTCTCTCCCTCGCGAGTCGCGTACTGGCAGTGAGAACACGATTTCCTTATCCGCGCTTACTTCGCCGATTATCATTACCAGTTTGCTTCCTCGAGATCCAACCACGAACCGGCTCGTTTCGCGGCGGCTTTGTATCCGGCGCGTATCGTGAGGAGCGGCGCATCCTTGCCGAAGCGGGGATGCACCCGCCGCGCCCCGGCGAAATTATCCTCGTCAATTTCATGCTCACACGTCTGGATGTTGATCGTCACGAACTTTCCCTTGTCGCCTTGCGTTAGCGTCGGGCGAATCCGCTCCTGGTAGATCTGTTTGGCTTTCGCGACATTTACAAACTGTTGTGTCGACATGTCAATCATGGTTAGCCCTCCTTAAACCATTCTACAGCGGAACGCGGGACTGGGCGTAATTGCTCCGCGCTAAAAGCCGAGCGCGGGCCGGGGCGCGCGGGCTGAGCGCACGGGTTGCCCCCCCCAGTCGGAGCGCGGGTTTCAACCCGCATTCTTTAACCAGCGCAACCGACTTCTAGCTTCGCAAACGCGGGTCAACCGCGTCGCGCAAGGCGTCGCCGAGCAGGTTGAACGCGAGCACCAGCACGAACAGGGCACCAGACGCCGCCGTGATGTTCCACCAGATCACCGGGTCGCGCGCCAGTTCGTCGCGCGCCGCGTCAATCATGTTCCCCCACGAACCCATGTCCGCGTCCACGCCGATACCGAGATACGCCAGGATCGGTTCGGCGAGGATGAACCCCGAGAACCCGAGCGTGACCGAGATAATCACAACCGGGAGCAGGTTCGGCAGGATGTGGCGCGTCAGTAGCCGGAAGTCGGACACGCCTAACGCCTTCGCCGCGCGCACGTACTCCCGGTCGCGGTGCTTTAGCGTCTCGCCACGCACCAGGCGGCACAGGCCGACCCACGCGGTGATGCCGAGCGCGAAACATATCTTTTCGATGCCCCGTCCTAGAACCAGCACCAGCGCGATTTGGAGCAGAATTGGTGGGATTGAGGACAGCACGGTGTAGACATACTGGATGAGGTCGTCCACCGTCTTGCCGTAGTAGCCCGCCGCGAGGCCGAAAAGAAGCGCGAACGGCGTCGCGATCAGGCTCGTCAGGCCGCCGATGATGAACGCCGTCCGCGCCCCTTTCAGCATCCGGTAGAAAACGTCTTGCCCCGTGCCATCGGTGCCGATCAGGTGTGTCCCGGGTTGCTTGAGTCGTTGCGGCTTCGGCTCACCGGTCGTCATACTGGCCATCGGCTTGGAGTAGGTTCGCTCCTGCTCTCGCCCCGCGATCCGGTCGAGCAACGTTACATACTTTTGCGATTTTTTGTCCGTCGTGCCGAGGCTGTCAAGAGTCGCGACCATGCCGTAGACGCCGATGATGGCGATGGCAAATATTGCCACGCTGTTTCGGCGCAACCGGCGGTAGGCTTCCGCCCAGAGGGGCTGTCTTCCCGCCGCGAACAGGGCGTAGAAAAGCAACCCGAGGAACGCGATCGGGATGACGTTATGGGCGATGTCGTTATTGAACAGGTAGTCGAAAAGTTTTCCCATGCCGTGCCGTGACTATTCCAATCGGATGCGCGGGTCAACCAGCGCGTAGCAGATGTCGTTCAATATGTTGCCGATGATATACAGGAGCGTGCCCAGGAACACCATCGCCCGGATCACCGAGAAGTCCTGCGAGCCGATGGCGTCGTTCGTGTAGGTTCCCAGCCCCGGGATGCCGAAGAACGACTCGACCAGTAGCCCGCCCAGGATCAGCGTCGGGATCGCCGAAACATTGGACGTGATGAGCGGGATCATCGCGTTCTTCAGGACGTGTTTGAGCAGGATGATCTGTTCGGGGACGCCTTTCGCCCGCGCCGTCCTGACGTAGTCCTGGTTGATCTCGTCGAGCAGGAACGTCCGGTACAGGCGCACGCTCGCCCCGAGACCCGTCACCGTGCCGACGATCACCGGGATCAGAACGAACCGCGCGTTGTCGTGCTGGCTGAACCCCCAGACCGGCCCGTAGCGCAGTATCTTCGCTAAAAAGAACTGCAAGCCGATCACGTACACCACGGACGAGATGGACATGATCAGCACGCACAGAAAGGTCGCGTAGTTGTCCACGTACGTCCCCCGGAAGTACGCGACCGCGATCGCCGCGCCGAGCGCAACCACCAGACTGGTCAGGAAACTCAGGCCCGCGATGGTGCCGGACGGCCCGGTGCCCTTCTTGATGCGTGTCCAGATGTCCTCGCCCGACGAGTCCGCCTTGCCGAACTTGAACAGGACCATATCCACCGTGGAGCGTTTGAGCTGCTCGCCGAGGGGCTTATTGTAGCCGTGGTCACCCAGCCACTGCTTGATCTGCGCGGGCGTCGGGTTGCGCGACGACAAATTGCGCCGCGCTATCGTCTCCGGCGACTGCGTGCCGAAAAACAGGAAGAACGTCAGCAGGAGCACGCCGATCAGGATGGGTACCGCGTACAGCACGCGGCGGATCATATAGCGGAGCATGTTACACGTCCCCCCCTTCGTGAATGCGGATGCGCCGGTTGACATGCTGTTTGACGACCCCGACGGCGGGTATCGTTCCGGCGGCGAGCAGACCCAGAATAATCAATGTCGGCACGAAATTCGGCTGGTTCCATTCGCGCTGTTTGCGCGCACGTTCCGCCACGTCAACGGTCCGGTACTGGTTGTAATCGTTCGCGATCGGGTGCGCCTTGACGTTCTTGTTCCAGCCCCACGCCAGCGACAGCGAGACGCTGTGATAGACCGGGATCCATGCGCAGTCCTCGGTCGCCATGTCACGCATCTTGACGATGATCGCCCCGCGCTCCGGCCCGTCGTCCATCGCCCGCATCTGCTCGAACAGTTTGTCATACGCGGGGTTCGCGTAGTTCGCGGAGTTGGGACCCGGCTTCTTGTTCGGCCCGTAGAGCAGAAACACGAAGTTTTCAGGGTCGGGGTAGTCCGCGAACCAGCCGTAAAAGATGAACTGGTGCTGATTCTTTAGGATCTTGTCCTGGAAGATATTCGGGCGGGTGGCACGGTTCACGACCTTGATGCCGGTGCGCTCGATCATGCGCGAAATGATCCCCGCCTGTTGCCGCCCCGCCGCGGTGATGCCGCTGTTGTCGTAGTTGAGCACCAGTTTCTCGCCAGTTTTGGGGTCTACCCCGTCCGGGTATCCGGCTTCGGCGAGCAATTTCTTCGCCCGCTCGATGTCGGGCTGGCGAAGCGGGTTCTTGTAGGCGGCGTCGTAGCCGAACACCGAAGGCGGTAGCACCCACTGCGCCGCGATGCCATTACCCTGCAAGAGGAGGTCAATATACTCCTTGCTGTCAATCGCGAGCGAGACCGCCTGCCGCATCTTTTTGTGCTTCTCGTCGAGGCCACCCCACGTCGGGTCTTCCATATTGAACGCGCAGTAGTAAACGTTCACCTGCGCGTCCTTTTTCAGGATCGCGCCGCGCTTTATAAGGTCGGGGGAGAGGCCACCGCTCGGTGTCACGACCTGCTGGTAGTTCGTGGTGCCGACGCCCGCCGAGTCGAGGTAGCCCTGCTGGAACAGGTTCCACGCGGGCGTCGCCTCTTTGATAATGTCGAAAACGATCTTCGGCGCACGCGGCAGTTCTTCGCCCGCGTCCGCCAGCAGACCGTTCTTCGCGTCGTCCGGCGCGCCCACGGTCGGGTAGAAGGCCTTGAATCGGTTCGGGTTCGCCGACATCACGATGCGCTGCTTGGGCTGGAAGTCGCTCATGTAGTACGGCCCGCAACCGACCGGGTGACGCGCTATCTCGTCGCCGTAATGCTCCACCGCCTCGCGCGCCTGTGGGGTCGTGAAGTGCATCGCCATCAGGTAGCGCATCTGCGGGTATGGCTGGTTCAGGGTGACGGTGAACGTCAGCGGGTCTTTCGGGTCTACCCGCACCCCCTCTATATCCCGGTCGTATTGCTTGCCGCGCTCGTCGCCCTTCGCGGCCTCCATCGCCTTGCTGTACGTCTTCCAGCCGACGATCTTGTCTTCAAAGAACGGGGCGACGGGGCACTGCACCTTCGGGTCGGCCATGCGCTTGAACGAGTAGACGATGTCTGACGCGGTCGCGGGCCGACCCTTTCCGCCAGGGAAGCAAGGGTCGTCCTGGAACCGGATGTCGGGGCGGATCGTGAACGTGTACCGCTCGCCCTTTACCTGTTTCGTGACGCCCTTTTCGTCGGCCACGGTAACCATCATCGGTTCGCGGAGCGGCGGCTTGGCACCGATGTTGAGCTCGATCTCGAACGGCTCGCGCTTCAGGTAGTGGTACTTATAGAAGGACGGGTAGACAAGGTCGGTGACATACGCCTCGTCCACGGTGTAGGAGAACGACGGGTCGAGCGATTTCGGGTCGTCGGTCAGAACGCGGTAGAGCGTGTTCGACCCGGACTCGCCGGGCGGGTAGGGGTTGTTCGAGCAACCGGTTCCGGCGAACCCGAGCGCGGCGAGTATCACGCCTCCGGCGGCGGCTAAAAAGGGCGGAAGCGAACGGCGTACGTTTGGCATGGCGGCGATGAACGGCGTCCGGTAAGCGTCTGGGAACGAGCGTCGGGGACGTACCTTTCGCGGGATTGAGCGATTATACCACGGATAACGTGATGGCAAAGTGAGACGTGACGGGGGAAATAGGGCGACCGCATCACAGGTGCGTTGCTAACACCAGATGTATTTTCGGGTGCGGAACGTGAACGTTCCCGTACACCCGCCCGGAAGGCGGTATAATCGAGAGAGCCAGGGAAGACGAAAGAATATGACAGCACTACAAGTATTAGGAGTTACGCGGTTCGTCAAGGAACGCGGGTTGAAACCCACGTCATCGGCGAAACAAGTACAGTCAAAACTTGTTTTGACGATTGCCTGTCCAGACT
>JAYUUO010000263.1:0-24854 GCA_043754515.1 Armatimonadota bacterium | reverse complement strand
CGGTATACCAATCAGGGAAGGTCGTCCTGTGTAAAGGTAGAGTTTGGCGACTTCATTTTACATCAGGACGACCGACCAACCTCAACTCAAGATTCGGGTTTACGTGGCGGATTCGGGCAGAGGCGCGGCAAAAAAAGTGGAAAAGTTTTGTTTTTTTGTTCCGTTTCTGCTACACTAAAAACAGTTACCCGAAGCAAGAACAACCGAATACCGGGATCGTTAGCATTATCCGCGGCGTTTCGCCGCGATAGCCGTAAAGCCAGCTTTACATCACCGGACGCCGTCTCGACTCAGCCCGCCCCGCACTAGGGGGTACTATCCGTCAGCGCTGAGGGGGCTGCGCCCACCGCCCTATAGTATCCCCTAGTGCAGGGCGGGCTTACAGTGGACATCGCCGGTCCTCCCCGGTTAGTAGCCGTCCACGGTATCCGGTTGTTCGTGTTTCTGGTAACGCTTTTTTTGCTGATTGCGAGGAGACTGTTTTCCATGCCGGACGCCGGTGTCGTCCTCGCGGCTTCGTTGCCGCGAGACCTACCTTATCCCCCCGAATCGGCCGCCGATCGGGAGACGCTACTCACGTTCGCCCGCGAAGCGTCACTGACCTACGGGACGTGGGACCGCTTTAAGGCACTTTACAAGGTTGCGGAGGCGGATGTGGTGAGTACGGGGTCGGACTCCGCGCTCCTCGGCACGCTACTCGCCCGCATGGACGACGCCCCGATTACACTCGGCGACCGGAACCCGCGCGTGAACTGGGGCATACGCGAATACGCGAATAGCCTCGCGGTGAGGGGCGACTACCTGTTTCTGGCTTACGGCTACAACTGGAACGAAAAGACGCTCGGTGTGTACACGCGCAACCCGGCGAACCCGCTCAAACCGCTCCGCGTGGCGACGCTCGCCATGCCCGGCACCTTCGGTGCGCTGATAACGGCGACCCGGCGCGGATCGCTCCTGTGTCTGTTTATGAACAGCAGTTCCGATGGCGTGTTGCAACTCGTGGACATATCCGACCCGGCTCGCCCCCGGCTACGCGGCAAACTCGCTCTCGGGAAGCCTACCATGCCCGCGATCAGCGACGCCGACGCGGCCTCGTACCTGTTGTATGCGGAAACGCCGGGACAGTCGGGCACCGCGCTCCGCGTCATTGACCTGCGCGATCCAGACGCGCTGACGCTCGCGGGCGGAATGGTATTCAAATCGCCGACATCTGCTTACCGCTCGGCCTCGCCGGGAAACGTCGCAACCGGGGGAAATCTCGCGGTCGTCACGGTTACTCCGGCCGGCTCCGCGTCGAACCGTCTGCCGCAGAGCGGCGGCGTGCGCATATTAGATATTTCCGACTCCACGAAACTGCGTCAGGTCGGGGGCCTTGATCTGCCCTATCCGGTGTGCGTGGTGATGCGCGGGCAGTTCGTCTACGCCGGAATCGTGTCCGCCAATGCCGACGAGTCAGGGGTTCAGGTGGTGGATCTGAGCGACCCCTGGAACCCGCGCCGCGCCGGGTTCGCCGCGCTCGGCAAGATAGTCGGCATGGTGTTACCGCCGGACGGTCGCTACCTGTATGCGTGGGATCAGAACGGCGCGCTCCACATACTGGATATACAGGACCCTGCCGCGCCGGTACTCATCGCGAGCGGGGGCGCGTTCCAGGGCACGACGGAGATGCACATCGCGGGCGACGTGGCATACATTCTAAGCCCGTACAGCGGCGTCGCGATCCTTTCCCTCGCCGTTCCTCAGACGCCCACCCGGGTCGGGGCACCGCCGAGCGGCGACACGATCGGCTACATGAAGCGGCGCGGGCGGCGCGTGTTGCGCAAGTTGGCGAAGTCCGACGCGCCGCGCTACGCCGAGGTCGCGACCGAGATGTTGCTGGCGGTGAAGGCCGGAACGCTCGACCCGGCGCAGCACTGGGCGACGATTGACACGCTGTTCGGCGGCGGGCAACGGTTGCTGCAAACGCGGCACGGGCGCGGGCGGTATATACCCGGCCCGAAGCCGCCGCCGAAACTCGCCCTGCGCACGCGCGAGGAGCGATTTCCCGACGCGTGGAACGCGCGGCCCGATCTGCTGGCGCGGCTACTGACCGCGCCCGGCACCACGTTGCCGGTGCAGGCGTTCGCGGCGCGGGTACTGCGTACGAACCGGCAACCCCTGCCCCCGATCGCCGACGCCGTGCTCGCGGCGTGGGTCGCGTCCGCCGAGCCGCTGTTGATCGCGCTCGCGGTGCGCCTCATCGCGGCGCGGCTACTGGCGGGCGAATCGGTTACTAATACGCTCGCCGCCGACGTCTTCTACCGGGCGAACGCGTCGGTGCGCGGGGCTTTGGCGCGGGAGCAGGCACCGCGCTGGGCGACCAAACAAGGCTGGGCACTTGAGTTTGCCCTGCGCCTCGCGGAACTGATCAAGCCGGCCGATTCGGCGCGGCTGGCGATGTCGCGGCGGCAGACCGATAGTGCGATGCTACTCGCCCGCTACTTCTCGTGGGCTATCGCCCCGCGTCCCGACACCTTGCTGCCGCTGGTCGCGCCGTTTCTGGCGTCCGGGCGGGCGGAACTGGAGTCGGTCATCGTGGTGGGCGCGGGGCGGGCGGCACCGGAGAATCTGCTCGCGTGGCTGACGCAATTATCGCGACTCGGCGACGTGGCGCGAAGCGAGCCGGTGCTGGCCGCGCTGGGCACCGCCATGCGCTCCGTCGCGCTGGATCGCCAGGCCGCGAGGCAACTGGTGTACCATTCCGACGCCTTCGTGCGGCTGGGCGGCTGGCGGATGCTAGCGGCGAGCGTGACCGGCGGCGACGTGCTCAAGCCACTGTGGGACGAACTGCTTGCAAGCCCCGTGGTGACGGACGCGCTCACATCCGCGATGGGTTCGGCGGACGCGCTGGGTTTGCTGGAACGCGCCGGGATCGGTGCGCCGGAACTCGCGGCGCATGTCGCGAGCCGCCCGTTCCTGGTCGGTCTGCTCTCCCCCGAAGCGTTCGTTTCGGTAGCCGCGTCCGCGCCCGCGTCGGTGGTGCTCGCGCTGATCGCGGCGTCGCCGGACGAACATTACCGCCTGCTCCGCCCGGTCTGGTTGCGGCAACTATCTAGCGGCGTCGGCACGCGCGAGATATGGCTCGCCGCCGAGAGCGCGGTGGCAGACGACGCCACGAACCGGCTCGAAGCGCGACTTCTCGGTGACCCGGAAGTCGCGGAAACGCTACTGCTCGTGGACGACGAGCGGGTGCTGGCGATCCGTGCGCCGGAGTTCGGGGCGTTACTCGGCGCGTGGGTGACGCATCACATGGCGCGACTAACCCGCGATTCGTCGTTACTCTACGAGGGCGCGACGCACCCGCTCCCCGAGGTGCGGACACCGTCGCTCGTCCGCGTCACCGAACTCGGGATGAGCATGCCGTTCGCGCTCCGGCTGCTGGAGTCCGCGCTACCGCCGAGCATGGCGGTCGGAAAGTCGTTCTTCGACGCGGAGCCGACGGGCGGGGAGCGGGAAACGGACTACGCGCTCGCGCTGTGCGACAGCCCGTTCGCCGACGTCCGCGCCCTTGGCATCGCATACGTCACGGATCGTGCCGCGACCCTGCCCCGCGAACGGGTGTTGTCCGCGCTATTCGAGAACCCCGCGCCGGAGATGCAGGCGTTCGTCGCCGCGCAACTCGGCGACGCCGTGCGGCCGGGCGAGAATAGCGCGCCGCGCCCGGAGACGACGCCGCGTTTCGACGCCGAAGTGCTCCGCGCCACCAACCGTGCCCGCGTCGCGAAAGAACGGATCAAGGCGCGGCAGACGGGCGAGGGGAGCCTGGACGTCGCGACGCTGTTGACGCTGGCGCGGGCGCGCACGCCGCGCGACGCGGAATGGGCACTGGGCGAACTGGCGCGCCGCGTGTCACGCGGCGAAGTGATCGAGGGGGTTGTCCTGGAGGGAGTTGTCGGCGTTTAGTCCCATATATATAAGGAGAAAAAACACCATGGATATTACACAGAGTTACGCGAAGCCGAGCACGGCGACGATCTCGCCGAACGGTGATCTGCGTCTTTCCATTTCCGCCGAATTGTCGCGCCCCGGCGTTTCGCTCGACGCGCAGGTGAAGAACAGCCTGGGTTACGCGCGGGTGATGCTCGCGCTCTACGCGGTGGTTTCGAGCGACCTGCGGCAGAAGCAGAAGGATTACACCGCCTACCAGAAGTGGGTGCAGGCGCGGTATTTGGAAGAGTTGGACGCTGAGATGGGCACGCAGTTGCGCCGTCTGCCGGGCTTGGACGACCGTAGGAAGGCGATTAAGGGGCGTCTCTCCGAGCTTTCTAAACAGACCGCACCGCTGGAATCGTCGCTCCAGGGCGGCGAGTTTTACACCGCGCGGGCGAAGTATTACGAGTGGCTGTGGGACAACGACCGGGAAGCGTGGATGATCCTGGACCCGGTGGTCAGTGTCCACCCCGACTGCGTGGTGTTCGAGGTGTTCTCGGTGGACGAGTCGAGCTACGGGCGGGTAACGGTGCCGATGGATCAGCTCGATACGTTCGGCACCACGGTATGCGGGACCACGAATGTGGACTACTCCCGCGCGCTGGCGAACGAGATTCGGCGCGTTCGGTCGTACCGTCCCGCTTTTCTATCCGTCAACTCGGGCGGCGTATCGGTCGCGACCGGCGCGGGTGACCGGCTGGAAAAGAAGATTGATCTGCCGCCGACCTGGGTGCGCGGCTTTTTGCAGGTGCAGTCGGCGGCGACATTCCCCGGCACGAACGTCACCCTGTCGGCGTCCACCCTCGCCGAAGTACTGTCGGCACTACGCCGCCGCCGCGAGAACAAGGGGCCGCGCTCGCTCAAGTTCGTGCTGGAACCGGGCAAGAAACCGAACATCGTGATCGAGCCGTGGAACGTCGTCATTAGCGAGCCGACGCACGTCTTCGAGGGTGATTTCACCGGCGAGATCCGTATCTGGGGGCGACGACGGTTGCTCACGCTGGAGGATATGTTGCCGTACGCGGACAAAATCGAGGCGCGGCTACTCGGGAGCGGTATGCCGTCGTACTGGACCGTGTTTCAGCAGGGGCACCGGTTCGACATGGGGATTTCAGGCTGGACGAAGAATGACTGGTCGCGTTCGGCACGCTTCGACCTGCTCGCGGCGACCAAAGCGGTCACGGACGGCGATGTCGCGCAGGCGTCGCAACTGCTAGAAAAGCGGCTCCGGTTGTCGCCCGCCGAACTTGCAAGTATTTCCGACCTGTCCCAGGACTCCGCCGCGTCGGCACTACAACGGCTGTGTCGGCAAGGGATGGCAATGTACGACCTGGCGGACGGCGTGTACCGCTGGCGGCAACTGCTCCCATTCCCCGTGCCGGAGGACGAGAGCGACGCGCGGATGAACCTGGCGCGGCGCATCGCGGGTTCGGGCGGCGTGGTGTTCAAAAAGCCGGGCGAGGACGAGGACGAGGAAAGCACATTCGGGATGGCGAACGCCGACCCGTCAATCGAGCGGTTCCGCGCGTCGGTGCGCGGCGGCGAGTCGAAGCGTGAGCGAAAATTCAACGTCGTGCTGGATCTCGACGGCGACGGGCGGGTGTGCTTCGCGTCGTGCGACTGCTCGTTCTACCGGCGCGAGAAGTTGCGGCAGGGTCCGTGCCCCCATATACTGGCGACCGCCGCGCTCGCCGCGTCGCAGAGCACGAAGGACGTAACGGTGAAAAGCGCGGGCGGCGGCACGGGAGGCGGGGCGGTGCTGAACCCGACGCCGCTCAAAGACCTGACGTTTGTGTTCACCGGCGCGCTCACGCTCTTCACGCGCGAGCAGGCGGAGGCTATCGTCGAGCAGGGCGGCGGTAAGGCGTCGGGGAGCGTGAGCAAGACCACGTCGTATCTGGTCGCGGGCGATAAAGCGGGGTCGAAACTCGACAAGGCGAAGCAGCTAGGGGTCAAAGTCCTGACCGAGCAACAGTTCCAGGATATGCGGGAAGGAAAGACGGTATGAATCGCGAGCAACGCGAACGGTTGAAAGAGGTCGGCAAGTCGGCGTTCACGCGCGAGGAGATGACGCGCCTCGGCTACTGGCCGCCGTCGGCGGAGGTCGCCACGAGAAGCGCGGAGGCGGAAGCGGCACTGCGCCCTTTGTACGCGGAACTTGCCGCGCTCCGCTCGGAACTGAACGGCATCGAGGCCGAAATAGGGCAGACCGGCAATATCCCCGCCCTGATCGGCGAGATACGGCGCAAGCGGATCGAGCGGGTACGCGCGGCCCGCGTCGTGAAGGTCGCGGAGAACGAGAAGCGGCGCGCGGAGCACAAGGCGGGTGACACGCTCTGGCGCAAAGAAACGTTGCCGTTCCTGGGGCGCGGCGTGTCGGAGGGCCTGCAATACGCGGGCGGCGACCCGGCGAAAGTCGCGGCGGGCGGTCTGCCAGAATTGGTCACGGCGGCGGACGTCGCGCGGGCCATCGGGATCGGCACCGGCGACCTGGCGTTCCTGACCTACCACCGGGGCTCCGTGATGCGTGACCACTACTCGCGCTTCACGATCCCGAAGAAGCGCGGCGGGGTGCGCGTCATCTCGTCGCCAAAGGCACGATTGCGGACCGCGCAGAGTTACGTACTGAAGCAGATTCTGGAGCCGCTACCGGTGCATGCGGCGGCGATGGCGTTCCGCCCTGATCTGAACATCCGCGATAATGCCGCCCAGCACGCGGGCAAGTCGGTCGTGATACGGCTCGACCTGAAGGATTTCTTCCCGTCGGTGTCGTTTAAGCGCGTGAAGCGGCTGTTCGAGAGTTTCGGCTACAATCCGGGCGTCGCGACGCTGTTCGCGCTGCTTTGCACCGAGGCACCCCGCGCCGCGATCACGCTGGACGGCGGCGAGAAGCGATTCGTCGCAGTCGGCGAGCGGTGTCTGCCGCAAGGTGCGTGTACGTCGCCCGCGCTGACGAATGTTTTGTGTCGCCGTTTAGACGCGCGGCTAACCGGGCTGTGCGACGCGGCGGGGTTTACCTACACGCGCTACGCCGACGACCTGGTGTTCTCGCACGCGGAGCCGAACGCGGCGGTCGGCGCGCTACTACGGGCGGCGCGCATGATTCTGACCGAGTCGGGCTTCACGGTAAACGAGGAAAAAACGGTTGTCTTGCGCCCGCACCACCGGCAGAGCGTGACGGGGGTCGTGACGAATACGGGCACGCCGCGCGTCTCGCGGGTGGACCTGCGCCGCTTCCGCGCGTTCCTGCATCAGGTGAAGACGAAGGGGGCGGAGGCGGTGTCGGCGACACTCGGCAAGGACGCGCACGCGTACGCGGCGGGCTACCTATCGTTCGTACATATGGTAAACCCGGAACAGGCTACGGCGATCCGGGAGCGGCACGCTTGGATCGGGCGCGTGGTTGTCGTGGGGTAGTGACTTTTTGGTAGGTCAGTTCAGGGCGTTCGCTGTGGGGTACGCTCGACGGAACGCCCCACGACGACACGCCCGCGCCCCGACGACACACCCGCGCCCCGACAACCGGACCTGCCCCTCGCTCCCCTGCGAGGGCTCCACCAGGGGCACATCCCACCCTTCTTACCACGAACGTTCACGTCCCCACTACCCGCGAATCGCCCTGACAAAAACTCCCCTTGACAAAAACGGGCGGGCGGCGATAGACTACCGGGGTTCTAACCGGTCACGAACCGTGCGACGGGCACGAGTTTACGTTTGGGTGGTGGAACACAAAAAAATCATGTCCAACGGTTCAAGTCATAGTACGAGCAGTCGCCGCGACAAGAGTGCGACAGTCGGCGGCGGCGGCGTGAGCCGCGCGTCTCGCCCCTTTCCTTCGTTTAGCGGGAATCGCGGCAGAACCGCTGTTCGCTTCCGCCGCGCCCGATAAGTCTCCCTACTTCTTGCTCTAGTTTCGCGGCGACCTGCCATCGCCACGCGTCACGTCCTCATGCCTTTCGCGCGCGAAGTCGTGTTACCGCGGGGCCTGTCGCGACGCGTCGAAAGAGTAGGAAAAGCAATGATTCGACTACCACAGTTCTCCAACTGGATCGCGCTCCGGCGCGGCGAGATCGCGCCCGCCCCGGTCGGCGACGCGCGAACGAAATCGGGCGTCGGGCGCGGGCTTGCCGACGTCGCGTTTCTGCTCGGGTTGTTCCTGCTCATCTACGGCGTGGCGCGGATCGGGCAGGGGTTTTTCGTCGCCTTCAACCCGCCCTCTATCTCGCCGACCATCAGCCTCGACCCACGTAACCTGCCCTATTACGCCGCCCGCTCGACCTTGCGCATGTTCCTGGGCCTGGTGCTTTCGATCCTGTTCACGCTCCCGTATGGCTACGTGGCGGCGCGGAACCACTACGCCGAGCGCGTCCTCGTGCCGCTCCTCGACATCCTGCAATCCATCCCGGTGCTGGCGTTCCTGTCCGTCTCCGTGACCGGGTTCATCGCCCTGTTCCCCGGCAGCCTGTTCGGGCTGGAGTGCGCGAGCATCTTCGCCATCTTCACGGGCCAGGCATGGAACATGACGTTCTCGTTCTATAACTCGCTTTCCACCCTGCCGAACGAACTTTCCGAGGCGGCGTCCGTCTTCCGCTTCTCGAAATGGCGTCGGTTCATCGCCGTCGAGGTGCCCGCGTCCATGATCGGGCTGGTCTGGAACGGCATGATGAGTTTCGGCGGTGGCTGGTTCTTTCTCGCCGCGAGCGAGGCGATCACGGTGCTGAAGAAAGACTACACGCTACCCGGCATCGGCTCCTACGTCGCAAAAGCCGTGGAAGCGAAAAACGTCCCCGCGCTACTCTGGGCTGTCTTGACCATGGTGCTGGTGATCGTCGTCACCGATCAGTTGTTCTGGAAACCGCTCGTCGCCTGGTCGGAGAAGTTTCGCATGGATCGCAGCGCGTCGGGCGAGCACGCGCAGTCGTGGGTGCTAGACCTGATCCGTGACGCGCATATCGCGCTCGTGATCGGCGGCGTGTTGCGCCGCGCCCGCGACCGGATAGTGGCACTGATTCCCGCGCCGCGTCCGGCATCCGTCACGCCCACCGTCGTCAAGGCGGTCCGCCCGTCGGCGGTTCTGGGCGTGAGCGGCGACGTCCTGTTCGCGATAGCCCTGGCCGCTTTCCTGGTTACCGCGCTCTATTTCGGGGCGCGGTTCGTGACGTCGGAAGTGCCCCCCGGCGAGATAGTCAAAGCCTTCGGGCTGGGCGTTCTGACGCTGATGCGAGTCGCGCTGCTGATTGTGCTCGCGACGATAGTATGGACGCCGATCGGGGTCGCGATCGGGTTCAACCCGCGCCTCGCCCGGATCATGCAACCGGTGATCCAGGTGATGGCGTCGTTCCCGGCGAACTTCGTCTTCCCGGCGGCGACCATCGTGTTCCTGCGCACGGGCTTCCCGATCAACTGGGGCAGTATCCTTCTGATGGCGCTCGGGACGCAGTGGTACATCCTGTTCAACGTGATCGCGGGCGCGATGGCGGTGCCGAATGACCTGCGGGAGATGGCACGCAATATGCGCTTGAAAGGCGTGCCGCTCTGGCGTCACCTGATCCTGCCCGCGATTTTCCCGTCGCTCGTCACGGGGGCGATCACGGCGTCGGGCGGGGCGTGGAACGCGAGCATCCTGTCCGAGGTCGTTAAATGGGGGGATCAGACGCTGGTCGCGCGCGGACTCGGTGCCTACGTCGCCGACGCCACGACGAAGGGCGACTGGCCCCGCATCGTGCTCGGCGTGTTTTTGATGTGTTTCTTCGTCGTGATCGTTAACCGACTGGTGTGGCGCAGACTCTATCGCCTGGCGGAAACCCGCTACCGGCTCGGCTAGCAAACGGAAGCGAAAGCAGAAAAGGAAAACTACAATGACACTACTAAACCGAACGGTGCCGACCGTACCCGCCTTCCCCGGCGCGGTGCCGCTGTGCCAGATTGACGGTATCACGAAGTCCTACCCGCGCCCGGATTCGGGCGGGTCGTTTACAGTGCTCGACGGCATTTCGCTCACCATCCAGCCGCGCGAAATCGTCGGGCTACTCGGGCGGAGCGGTTGCGGCAAATCCACCATCCTGCGCTCGGTCGCGGGCCTGATCGAGCCGTCCAGCGGCACGATCTACAGCTCCGGCAAGCGCGTGAGCGGGCCGAACGGCGACGTGGCGATGGTATTCCAGTCGTTCGCGCTCCTGCCCTGGCTCTCGGTGCTGGACAACGTGCTGATCGGCCTCGAATCGCAACACCTGTCGTCGGAGGAGACCCGCTCCCGCGCCGAAGTCGCGCTCAAGATGGTCGGCCTGGACGGGTTCGAGAGTGCCTACCCGCGCGAGCTGTCGGGCGGGATGCAACAGCGCGTCGGGTTCGCGCGCGCCTTCGTGGTGCGCCCGAAACTGCTCCTGCTCGACGAACCGTTCAGCGCGCTCGACGTTTTGACGGCGGAGAACCTGCGCGGTGAGATCGCGGACTTGTGGGAGGCGGGGACATTCCCCGCCGAAAGCGTGTTGCTCGTCACGCATAATATCGAGGAGGCGATTCTGCTCGCCGACCGCGTGATCATCCTGTCATCGAATCCGGGACGGGTGCGCGCCGAGATCACGGTTGAACTGCCGCGCCCCCGCCAGCGCGGGACGCCCGAGTTTAAGGCGATTGCCGACCACGTTTACACGCTGATGACCAACCCGGATACCAAAGTCGCGCCGATCACGGCGTCCGCGCGCAACCAGAAAGTCACCGGAATGGTGCCGCTCCCGCACGCGCGTCCGGGCGGCATCAGCGGTCTGCTGGAACTGATCCAGGATTACGGTGGCCCGCAAGACGTCGCCGTGATCTCGGAGCGGTTGCGCATTGACGCCGACGACCTGCTCCCGACACTGGACGCCGCCGTGCTACTCGGGTTCGCGGTGGTACAACAGGGCGACGCGACGCTGACCGACATCGGCCAGGTGTTCGTGAACGGCGGCGTCGAGGAGGAGAAGGACATTTTCCGCCAGCAGGTGCTATTGCACGCGCCGATGGTGCGCACGATGCACGAGGCACTGGTGGCGGCGAGTGGCAAGCCGGTGAAAGAGGATTTCATCCTGGATATTCTGGACGAGAGCTACAGCGCGGACGAGGCGAAGGCGCAGTTCGAGACGGCGGTCAACTGGGGGCGGTTCGCGGGACTGCTCGAATATGCGAGCAACGAGGGCGAGCTGCGTTTGACGCCGGAAGAGGTTTTGAACTAGGGCGGGGGGTGGTGTGCGGGTGGGGCGGGCGGACAATGAATTGTTCCCGTTCGCGGCTCGCGAACAGGAAGCCTTCGGCTGTAGACCCTTCGGGTCGCGCTTGTTTGGTGAGTGCGGCCGGTTCCGTTCGCCGGATCGCCCCCGTTCGGTCGGTCGGGGTGACCACCCGCGCATATACGTCGTGTTAGCAACGTGTTGGCGACGTGACGTAGGATGTGATCGCCCGACTTCCCGTCACGGCGACCCCGCGCAACTTCCCGCCTACGGGGTACACTGTGCGCAATATGTTCACCGACATCAGCGAGCGGCTCGTTTATAACCCACCCATGCTCGGCTACGGGATCGCCGTAGCCGATGTGAACGGCGACGGGCGCTTCGAGTTCTTCGTCGCCGGGTTCGGCTTCCCCAACCGCGTCCTCGCCTGGGACGGCGCGAACCTGATTGATTGGTTCGACCCGGTACTAGCAGCGTCGGATCGGCGGGCTATCGGGGTCGGGGCGGGCGATATAGACGGGGATGGGCGCGAGGAGATATACGTCCTGAACACGGACACGTTCCGGGGCGTGAAGCGGTTCGGGGACAACCTGTTCGCGTTCCGGGACGGCGCGTGGTCGGACCTGTTCCAGTTGCCCGCGAACTACGACAACGTTAACCTGGTGGCGGGCCGCTCGGTTTGCGTGACGGATCGGTTCGGTTCGGGGCGGTACGGCTTCGTGGTCGCGAACTACGGCGGGCCGTTCCGCCTGTACGAGACGAACGGCGGCGGCGAACTGCACGACGAGGCGCGGGACGCGGGGATCGCGAAGGTGACGGGCGGGCGGGCACTGGTGTCGCTACCGCTGGTGTCGCCGCCGGGCCGCATGGATATATTCGCGGCGAACGAAGGCGGGGCTAATTTCCTGTTCGTGAATAATGGCGACGGGACGTACACGGATCATGCCGCCGAACTAGGCTTATGCGACGCGTCCGAGAACGGGCGCGGGATCGCGGTTTTCGATGCGGACCATAACGGCAAGTTTGACCTGTGCGTGGGAAACTGGCAGGGGGAACACCGCCTGTTTTTGCAGACGTTACTCGGCGGGTTCATGGACGCCGCGCCGCCGGAGATGGCGCGCCCGAGTTCGGTCCGCACGGTGATCTGCGCGGATTTCGATAACGATGGGTACGAGGAGATTTTCTTCAACAACATCGGCGAGCGCAACCGGCTGTTCGCGTGGCGTGGGAACGGCTGGGAGCGCGTGCCGATTGGGGACGCGGAGGAGGCGGTGGAGCCGGGCACGGGCGCGGCGGTTTGCGACATTGATGGGGACGGGCGGCTGGAGCTATTGGTGTCGCGCGGGGAGCAGGGGGCGCGCCCTCTCGCGCTGTACCGCGCGGACGGCGGCGCGGGGAATGCCTGGCTTCGCGTGCTCCCGCTCACGCGGTTCGGGGCACCGGCACGCGGGGCGGTGGTGACGCTGACGACGCGTGCCCGGGTCCAGCGCCGCGCGATTGACGCGGGTTCGGGCTACCTGTGCCAGATGGAGCCGGTCGCGCACTTCGGTCTCGGGGCGGAGACGGAGGTCGAGTCGGTGACGGTGGTATTTCCGGGCGGCGCGGTGGCGGTGGTGGAGCGTCCGGCGTCGCGGCAGACGTTGCGGGTGGCGCACCCGTAAGGTTTTCAGCGCGCCGATGAGGGCGGGTGGGGAAGCGGGGCATCCCCGTGCCGGGCGCGGGGCACGGGGATGCCCCTCCCCTGACCGGCGAATAGTTTACTTTTTGTTCGCCCGACATGCCCGGCGTGTGTTACATTACAAGGGGGCGGCGAAGGCAAACGGTTGTTCGCCGCCCCGCGCGCGTAGCGGCGCGGCGCGCCATCATTCTGCCCCTCCTGACGGGTCAAAACCCGCCGCCGGAGAACCCCCGACCCGATGCCCACACCCCGACCGCACCCGACCGATTTGTTAGAGCCGCGCGCGGGTTCGGCGTCGCCGCGCGAGACGTCGGGGCCGCCTGTGTTTATCAGGACGCCCGATAACGCCGCCGTGACAACGCCGCCACGGAAACCAGCCGTCCGCGTGCCGTGTGGCCCCGCCGTGATCTTTTACCGGCTCGTCTGCCGCCTCGCCTGTAAGGAGGACCCGCTGACCGGCGAGCCGCGCGGCTACGCGTTCGCGTTCTGCAAATGGTATGCGGCGCAGTCGGGCCGTTCCGTGCGCACCGTGTACGAGTGGGTGCGGCAGTTGCGCGAAGCCGGGTGGATCGAGACCCAGCTCGACGAGGGGGTTCGTCTCCTGATCCGCCCGCTGATGCCGGTCGCCCCGCCCCGCTTCGCCGCGTCCCCGCGCCCCAAGACCCCGTTTACCAGGCCGCTCCTCGCGGATGCGGGCGCGGACGGGAACGGCGGCGCGGCATCCGGCGCGGTCGCGGGCGATGGCACCCGTGTCACGAGCAACAGGCGTAGTCCGGCGAGCGGCACCGGGCGCGGCGCGGCGGGCGTGGTCGGCACCGGCTACCACGCCGTGCCCGCCGGCACCGTGTCGGGCGCGTCAACCGGGCCGGAAGCCGTTCCTACTATCGCGGGGGTTATCGCAGGGGTCGTCGCGGGGGTACCGGCACGGGTCTATCCACTATCTACGGTAGATACGGAGGAGAAGAAACATCGGGAAACAGTTGGCCTGCTCCCGGCTACCGCTACCGCGGAGCCGCCGGTTGTTGTTTTGATGCGCCAATGCGGAATCACCGAGGAGTCTGTAAGTCGGTACAGGGCCGAAATCGCGCCCGCCGCCCTGGAGGACGCGTGCCGCTACACCCTCCGGCGACTCGCCAAGGGCTTGAACGGTGGCGCGGGTTACGCTATCTCGATCGCCCGAAATATCGGCACGGGTACGTGGTCGTTTCCCGGCTGGTACCTCTGTGAAATCGGCACGGCGGAGCGGCACGGCGAGCGCGAGGGTGCGGCGGCGAACAAGTCGCTCAAACGCCAGGCCCCGGCGACGCCGAAACTACCCATTCCCGCCGACTGGCTACCCGGCGTCCCGGAGGGCGAGGCGCGGGCGTTGTTGCGCGAGGCGTTCGCGGCGATAAAGAACGGCTCCGGGTACGCGCCCGACCCCGCCTCGGACGTGCTGCGGGATCAGGCGCGGCGGTTCTGGCAGAAGCAGAATCGGGGAAAGGTTGTGCCGTGGGAATGAGGGGGTGAATTTGGGGAGCGGTCGGGGGGCGTGAGTGGCGGCGGGATGGGCGCTAGCGCGTGGGTCTGTAGTGGGCGCGGGGCTTGTTCGTAGTCGTCGCGGGGCGTGGGTGGGTGTCTGTCGAGCGTGCGCGGGGCGCGGGTCTGTCGAGCGTGCCCCGCGCCGACCACGAACAAGCCCCGCGACGACACACAAGCCCCGCGCATACTACCGCGGGTGTCCCCCTCCCGAAACCGCCTCTCCCCGGCCAACCCCCACAACATCATCACCCACAACGCCTGCAATGCCCGCCTCACTCACATTCGCCGTCCCCGCGCTCCCTTCTGTCGCCGCCGCCCCCTCGCCCCACTTGCTCTCCGTCCCCGCCAGCAACCGCCCGATATTGGCCCGGTGCCGGGCGATCACGAACAGCGCGACCAGCGTCCCGAATATCGGGAGCGCGTAGCCCCGGTGCGGTAGGAGCCAGAACAGCGCGACCTCCATGACCGCGCCCAGGATCGAGCCGAGCGAGACGTAGCGCGTCGCCCACACCGTGACGAAAAACACGGCGAAGCACGACAGCGCGATAACCGGCTGTAGTCCGATCAGCACGCCGAGAGTTGTCGCGACGCCTTTGCCGCCTTTGAAGCGGACGAACGGCGAGTAGATGTGCCCGAGCACGGCGGACAGCCCGACCGCGACGCGCCACGGGTCCGCCGCCGCGCCCTCGGTCCCGAACGGGTGGAACAGGTAGGTCGCGGCAAGGACTGGGATCAGCCCCTTCACGGCGTCCAGGATCAGCACCGTGATTCCCGCTTTTTTACCGAGGACACGGAGCGTGTTGGTCGCGCCGATGTTCTTCGACCCGTGTTCGCGCAGGTCAATCCCCTGCCGCCGCCCCGCCAGGAACCCGAACGGCACCGCGCCGCAGAGGAAGGCGGCGAGGCAGAACAGGAAGGAGAGTATCGGGCTAGGCATATAACAGTGATTATAACCGTTTCGGGCGCGGCGCGGCAAAGGCGCGGGAGTGACGCGGGGCGTCGGAGGGGGGAGGTATCGCCTCGCTCGTCCGGCCTCCGGGCGCGGCGGGAGGCCGGACGAGTGGGGTGCCCGCCCCCGACACCCTACCAACGCTTCATGGCAACCCGACGCGTGCCGCGCCCGAATCCCCCGACACCCACAACGCCCGCCCTCCGGCCGCGGTCGGGACGACCGTTAGCCGCGCGTAATCCCCCGTGCGCGGCACGGCGGCGAGCCGTTGCCACCGCTCCATGCCCTTGTCCCAGCCGAATACAATGTCCCCCGCTAGTACATAGAGGGTCGCCGGGGTTTGTGTCACGAGCCGCGCGCTGTTCGGGATCGGTAGCGGAAACCGCGTCACGCGGCCCGTCGCGCGGTGCCAGCGCAGAATCGCGCTCCGGGTCAGCAGAAACACGTCGCGGGTGGCGCGTTTGTCCGTCACGTCGTGGGTCGCGTGGTTGTCGGCCTCCATAGCGAGCACCGTTTCGTCCGTGATCGGGGTGAACCGCTTCGCTCGCGCGTCCCAGCGGAACGCCCCGCCCGGCTCGTCCCCTCTCGGCTGTTGCGCGATCCAGGCCGCTTCGCCATCGCCGAACAGGAGCGGTGCGTTGCCGTGCAGGAACGGAAGTCCGTTCCTGCCGTCCGCGAGAAGCGTACTTCGCCCCGTCTTCTTGTCCCAGCGGATCAGGAATGGCGAGTCGCTCTGTTGTCTGCCCCGCCCGGCGATCAAAACGCTCCCCGGTTCCGCGACCACGCTCACTGTTTCGAGATCGCTCGGGGCGACCACGCTGCCTGTGTACGCATCCGCCGGGGCGAACTTGGGCGGGAGCGACACCGCGAGCCACCTGCCCTGTCCCGCGTCCCTGTACTGGTCGTACTTCCACACGCCGTCCGTGCTAACAACAAGCAAGCCGTTGCCGAGAATCGCGGTTAGCGGATCGTTGAGCCGTTTCCCGTCCCCGCCAACGAACTGCTGGACAGAAGCGGGGAGCGCGGCTTTCGGCTCCCAGCCGGGTTTGGAGGCGTTATAGAGCCATAGTCGCGGCGATCCCGCGACCAGGTAGTAGGTATGGCCTCCTCCGGGATCTCCCAGCGCACGGGTGATCAGCGGTGTTGTGGAGGCGGGGTCACGCGGCATTCCGGGGGCGTCGGCGGGTGGCGGCGCATCAAGGGACCGCGCGGGGGTGTTCGCCGCTTCCGCTTCGCGCTGTTTCTTCTCGGCTTGCGACAACCAAACTACTTCCGCCTCCCCGTCGCCCCCCACGCTGAACAGCCAGAGCGGTCCGCGCGACGTTTCCAGAATCACCTCGTCCGAGCCGTTCCCGTACCCTCTGCTCAGGCCGGTCACGCGGGGTGGGGCGCGGCGGAGTGGGGGCAAGTTGAGCGGGATCGCGACGTATGGCGCGGGGCGCGGCTTCGCCCTGAGCCTGATTAAGGCTTTGTTCGCCCGCATCAGGTCGGCGTTGCTAATTGTCTCGTCGCGGAAGCGATCCGCGAACGTCATAACCGGGCCGAAGTCCCCCGCAGTCTCCCGCGCCGTATCCCACTTGAGTAGCCGGGGGAGGGGCACCCCCCAATTGCCGGTGCTCCACTCGCGGCGCGGGATGAACGGATCCGGCGTTTTATTGCTCGACCCATTATACCGCGTTGCGGGGAGGCGGTTCAGTTCGCCCCGCTCTCTCGATGTCGCGACCGACTCGGTAGCCGCCCCGCTCGCGCTGACCGCAAAACTGGTACCGGTCGCCGCTCCCTCACGAACACCGGTCGCGGCGACCGCCGCGCGGACATCGGGGGACACCCAGTGGCGGAACCGCTCCCGCGTCCAACGCAGTCGCTCCTCGTCGTCCATCGCGAAATCCTTCCGCGCATAGGCGCGGACGGCGGCGACCGAGTCCGGCACGTCGCCCCGCCCCGGTATCGCGGTTGTGTACGCGGGTTGATGATTACTGCCGAACATCGGGGGCGTGAGCGGGAGTGTCCCGAAGTGCCGCCAGATCTTACCCTTCGGCTCGTAGCGGGCGAATTGACCGCGTTGCACCAGGTAGGGCAATCCGTCCTCGCCGACGCGTAGTTCGCTCTGCCCGCCCTCTGCTTTCAGCGAGACGCGAACGCCCCCGTCCCGCTTCGTGATCAGCGAGAACGAGCGGAGGAACCCGTAGCTCCCTGGATCGTCGCCGCCCGCGACCGGCATGCGGGGCGCGGCGGTGAACCAGAGCGTGTCCTCGGCCTCACTTCCGGGTGGGGCGACACCGACACCGCCCACGTACATGCCGGGGAAGTATCGTGCCACGGTCCCCGCGCCCGTGTCCACCGTGAATAGACCGCGCTCCGTCGCTAGATAGATCGTATCTCTATCGCGGGCGGTTGCGCGGATGGTCAGCGACGGCGCGTCACCGTCCGCGAGTATCGGCGCCGTGATCGGCGCGGCGGGCGCGCCGGTGAACTTGTCGTAGCGCGACAGGAGCGGCTCCCGTCCGACAACAGTGGACACCATGAGCGACACGTACTTCCCGTCAATCGCGACGTAGTAGGGGGGTAGCTCGCGTTCAAAAAAACCGGGTTGCCAGCCGGAACTGTCTAGCGAGCGGCCGGAACGGTTTCCGGGGAGCCGCGCGATCACCTGCCAGCGGTCGGTCTCGGGGTGGTACAGGCAGAGCGCGTAGGGGAGTTTGTCGGGATAGCCCGCCACCTCGACTATAGTGACCGCGCGGTCGCCCTCGTCGTCGGTGGCGATGCACTGCGCCACGCCCCACGGCAAGCCATCGCCCGCGCCGTAGACGTGCGTCGCGCCGTAAGACTCCCCGTTGCCGGGGATGTTGTCTATGCGCTTGACGCCGAGGCGGGTACCAAGCCAGACCGCGTCGCGGCCCCGCGCCATATCGGTGACGCGGTTGATCTCGCGGCTGAACACGGAAACGGCACCGACTCGCCCCACGAAGGACAGCGGGGACCGGCGCAGGGTGGGCAGCTCGGAGGGCGGCGAGGGTGTGGGCATCGGCACCGGCGTTAGCGCGGGCGCGCTGGCGGGGGGGGCACTAGAGGCGGGCGGCGCGGGCGCGCCGGAACGGAGCGATGGTAGAAACATGGCTGGGAGGATCAGCGCGAGAAGGAGTGATGGTTTCATCATTGAATGGTGACGACAGTTTATCGCTTCCGCCGGGGGCGTGCGCGGCGTTGCCCGCCGCTCCTTTTTAGCGATACGTTTATCAGACATATCTCAATGATATAAGGTGGATATATCCTGTTATGGTGTACGATTCATGCGATTCATGTTGAGTAACGACAGGATACGGGCCTTTAAAGGACAACCCTTCGTATGATTTCATGTGGCGGCGCGTTCGCGGATCGTGGTATTATATATACGTACTCGATTCGGAGAGCGAAACGAGTAGCGGAAAGTTCTCCGAAAGCAACGAATACGGTTTGTAGGCTGGTACCACCGGCTTCCACAGGACACGACGGCGACCCGATCAGCGGGTGCGACCGTCGTTTTTGTTTTTTCTGGGTGCCTTGTGTTCCACCGGTCCCTCGCATCGGCTCCCGGTTCCCCATTCTCCGTTATTGGCACGTGCCCCCACCCTCGGCGTACGCGGCGGGTCTAAACTGTTTACTTTTTGTTTACCCTGGCCGATCCCGTGTGTTATATTGTGCCTGTCATCGTCGCGGCTAGCCCCTCTGCTTTCCAGGGTAGCGACTCCTCGAATTGTAGGGGCAGTCGGCGTTGCGGAAAGGGCGAGGTGGACCGTGGAACAAGTTACCCAATCTCCCGTGCTCGCGGTACTCATTTCGAGTGAGAACTGGACGGCACTGATGGGGAAAGCCCTGGACCAGTGTCCGGCGATTTTGATGGCATTGGCGTCGCTCGTTGTCGCGCTACGTGCCAAACGGGAAGCGCGGGAGGCGGCGCGTAAGCAGATCCACTTCGCGCTGGAGAGCGCGGTGAATTCCGGGGCGATCAGCGCGCCGGACTCGTCCCCGCTCCGCTCGCTCCCGGTCGCGGCTGACGCGACGAGGAACATGCCCGCCGCGTGATGCTTGCTCCGGCGCGACCCTTCGGGGCACGGAGCGCGGCAAGCCCTGGTGAAAGAAGTCGCCGGACGCCCTTCGGACGGGGACGATGTGGCGCAGACATTTTTCGACGGTGCCTCTCCTGAAGTGATTGATCAAAGGATTTTTCTATGCTCTTATTCCTATCTCCCCCTTCGCCGCTCCTGTTCGGGGCGACGATCACCGATGACCCGGTGCCAGTCTGCCTTTTTGAGGCGGGTGAGTACCCCGATAAAGGGGTGACGATCACGCCGGACGATTTGGATCAGGTCGTCGCACGGTTCGCGGGCGGGCATCATACGGTGGTGGTCAACACCGAGCACCATGATGGGCCGCTCGACCCGCTCGGCGAGGTGGTCGCGCTGTTCCATAAAGGCGGTCGGTTGTACGGCGCGATTGCGTTTTCGGTCGGCATCCGCCAGCACATCCGGGCGCGGGAGGCGGGCAAGTTTTCGGTCGCATTCCAGGCGCATGAGGACGGCGGTTACGTGCTGGATCATGTCGCGGTGACGGCGACGCCGCGCGTTCCCGGCACCGGATTTTTAACGGGGGGACAGGTTCAATTTCGCGGCGAGGCGGTGAGCATTGACGAGGCGGTGGCGCGGTTCAGTCACGAGGGGAAGCTGACACCCGCGATGATCGGGCCTGCGTCGCGGCTCCTATCGGCGGCGGGGACGGTGAACTTCGCCGACGGTTCGTGCGGTTCGGCGGCCGCTGACATGATCACTTTCCTGGATGTGATGCCGGTTGTGCAACCGCGCGGCGGGGTGATCCCGTCGCAGTTCTCTCATCCCGGCGCGGGGGCGGGTACGGATCCTCGCGACACTGCCGAGCGGGTTGACCCGGAGATCGTCGCGATGGCGATGCGTCTCGGGCTTAACCCTAAAGAACTGGCGGCGCGAATCGTCGCGATGGATTAGGCACTTGTTCCGGCGTAGTGTTTACGGACGTGCTCCATCGGTTCGGTCGAAACGAGTTCTGACCTATTCGGGAGAATTGATATTATGGCTAACTTGACTGGTTCTTATGACGCGGATGATAAGCCCGCCGAGCTTGTCGGCTACAATATGAAGGCGGCGACCCTGATCTATAAGGGTGCGCTGGTGGCGGTGGATGACGCGTCGGGCTTTCTGGTGAAGGCGGGCGACCTCGCCGCCGTCACCTTCGCGGGCGTGGCTTTCGAGGGTGGTGACAATCGGACCGGCGCGGACGGGGGCTTAGGCTTGCGTGTGACTAAGGTTGGCTCGATGATCTATGGGCTTTCGGGCGTGGCGGCTTCTCAGGCGGTGATCGGTAAGAAGGCATACGCCTTCGACGATAACACGGTTTGCCTTTTCGCGGCTTCGACGAATAAGGTGTATGTGGGCGATATCGTCGCGCTGGTGGTGGGCGGGCAGGTCCGGGTGCGGATCAACCGCGCGGGGGGGTAGATCTATGCCTACCTATACCACTTACTCTAACTTACGGTCGTGGTCTTCGGCACAGTCCTGGGTGTTCGACCCGGTGACGCCGCTGACCTCGGTGGTCGGCGACATCATCCATATCACGGGCGGTGGCTCGGGCGCGACGGGGCCGAACGCGTGGCGGGCGGGCGACTACACGGTGGGCAACGTGAGTGCCTCCACCGCGGTGGACGGCTTCACGAACCAGTATCTGTGTTCACTTTCGGCGGTGCCGACGAATAACGCCGACGGGACCCCGTGCGCCAACACGGGCACCCCGGCGCACACGCTGGGCACGGCTTTCGTCGGTACGGCACCGGTGGCGGGTCTTACCGTGGGGCTGATCGGCGATTCGATCACGCAACTCGCGTCCGTGGGCGCGGCTGTGCTTTCGCGGGTTACGACTCTTTCGGGCCTGGTGTGCGCGGTGGTGAACCGGGGTGCCTCGGGCCGCACGAGTACGAGCTGGTTGCCTACCGTCGCGCAGGGCGGCGAGGACGGCGGCGGGGGCGTGAGTCTTTTGCAGGGCGCGATCGCGGCCTTTAACGCGGCGGGCGTGACGCTTGTTTGTATTTGTCTGGGGACGAACGATTCGAAGACGGGTCCGGCGCAGGCGTTGTCGTCTTTGTATTTGTCGAACTTGCAATTGATCTGTGACGCGGTGGCACTCCAGTGCCCGCTCGTGACGCGGATCTCGCTCAACGCGCCTTTCTCGCCTTTGTTTCTTTCGCGGCTTTTGCCGGGGATCTCGCCGTTCTTTGATGTGCGCTCGCCGGGGCTGGTGGTGCTGTATGGGTCGGTTCCGCCGCGGGTGACGAGTGCCAGGACGCGCTCTGTGTTGTCTCTTTCGGGCGTCGTGTGCGTGGGGGATATCAGTCTTCCGGGTGTTGTGTCGGCTCACCCGGAGTATTCGGATGATGGATTGCATCCGAACGGGGCGGGCGCGGTTGTGGTGGGGAACGCGTGGGGTTCCGCGCTTTTGTCGGCACTTCCGGCGTTCGGGAACCCGTTGCCTTTGATGCGGATCACGGAGCCGGATACGCAGAATCAGCCGCTTGAGATGCTGGATTCGGAGAAGCCGCGCTCGAAGCGGGTGGCGGAGAATCGGGACGTGCCGCCGGGCGGGCGGGGCGTGGGGAACGCGCCCGTTCCGGCGCCGGGGGCGTTGCCGGGAGACCCGGCGGCGGCGGTGGCGTCGGTGGAGCGGGCGGGGGCGACTCAGAAGGGTTTTCCGCTGGAGGATCTGGGGCTTGTGCGGAGCGGGCCGAAGAAGGGCTTCCCGCTGGAAGATTTCGGGAGCCACTAAATGAGTGTGCTTGTGATTACGGATCTTGAGGTTTTGACGTTGTCGCGGCTTGCGGCGGCGGATACGGTTGCGGCGGCGGATGTTGCGGCGGTGAAAAGTTATGAGCAGGGGGCGCAGGAGTCGAGGCTTCTGCCGTCCGCGCTGGCGACGGCGGCTCTCGGGCCGCTGCTAAGGCGTGGTGTTGCTAAGCTGATCGCCGCCGAAGTGCTTGAGATGCGGGCGCGTGATGGGAGTTTGGCGGGCTTCTCGGATAGCGGGATCGTGATTAAAGATCCGCCGCGTGATTATTCGCTTCGACTTCGGCAAGCCGCCGAGGAGGAGCTGGGACCGTATCTGATTCTGGCTCCGGGCACGGCGAAGGACGCGGCGACGGTTGTTCATTTGACGGCGGAAAGTGCGAAGATCACGGCGGAAACGACTCTGATTCCGGTGGCGGGCGCGGCGAGCGTGGCGAAGCTCGGGGCGGATGCGTCGCATGTGGCTGCGCAGACGTCGAAGATTGCCGTGGATTCGGCTAACGTGGCCGCTGTTACGGGGCGTGTCGGCGATGAGCGTGGCCGTCTGGTTGCGGACGCGCTGAAGCTTAAAAGCGAAGCGGTGCTGGCGCAGTTGTCGGCGGGGATTATTTCTATCGGGGAGTCGCGGGTTTTGCTCGGGCTGATCGGCGCGGCTCCGGTCGCGCTGTCGCTTTCGTCGGGGGAGCTTGACGCACGGCGGCGGGTGGTGAAGGACTTTACCGACCGGGGCTTGCTCGTCGGCGATGAAGTGGGCTTAAGTGTTTGGCTCGGGCTTCCGGCGGGCGTGACGCTCGTGCATCCGACGGCGGGTGTGTCGGTGACGCCTGGGGTGACGTCGGGCGCGTCTCACGCGGCGCAGACGGACTTGTATGGGCGGTCGGAAGCGGATCGGTTCGGCGCGGCGCGAGGCGGTGGCTACGGCGGCGATGACAATTCGGGATTCGGCGAAGGGCGGTAGCTCCGCTGGTCGGACTCCCTCCCCCGGGTACCCCCTGGGTGCCCCTCCCTCAATACAGGCAAAAGCATTTTGCCGACTTGAGGGAGGGGGAACCGTTGAAACGAAGTTTCTAACGAACAGGACGGGCAGGAATTATTTACGTGGGGCGGGGGGCGTAGCCCCCTCGCCCGAAGGGGGAATGAAAAATGGCTGTTGCAGTTACTCGGGATATGGTGCGGATCTTTAGCGCGGGCGTGCTCTCGATCTTTGAAAGCTCGCTCAAACTGCGGCCGGGGGTGTACCAGCAGATCGCTTCGGTGGTGCCTTCGACGCTTGCTACGGAGGAGTATGCCTGGCTCTCGCAGGTGCCGGTGATGCGGGAGTTTATTGATGAGCGGAAGGTATCGGGGCTGGGGGAGTACGGCTTCGCTCTGAAGAATAAGAAGTGGGAAGCGACGATCGGCTTCGAGCGGGAGGTTCTGGAGGACGATCAGACGGGGTCGGTGCGGATGCGCATTGAGCAGCTGGCGGAACAAGCGAACGCGCACTACGACAAGATGGTTTTCGATCTGATCGGAAACGGGTCGCTGGGGCTTTCGTATGATGGGGTGCCGTTTTACGGGCCGCACCAGGTGAACGGGGCGACGGTGAACAACGCGGGCACGGGGGTTCTTTCGGCGGCGAACTTGCAGTCGGCGATTTCGCGGATGATGCGGGTGCCGATGGATAACGGTGATCCGGCGATGGTGGAGCCGACGCATTTGCTTGTGTCGCCCGAAAACTATTGGGCGGCGAATATCCTGATTAACTCGGCTTACACGCCGAATCAGGGCAGTGGGGCTGGCTCGCCGGGTCTCAACGCTTCTAACCCGCTGTTTAAGTCGCTGAGCGTGGTGAGTTCTCCGCGGCTTGCGAGCGCGACGGAGTGGCACTTGCTGGATTGTTCGCATTCGGTGAAGCCGTTCTTTGTTCAGCAACGGATCTTGCCGGAATTGAAGGCTTTGGATGGTAGCGACGGGGTGACGGAGAACGATTTCATGCGGGATGTTTATTTGTACGGGGTTCGGGCGCGGCACAACGCGGGGTACGGGTTGTGGCACTTCGCTTTCAAGTCGGATGGGTCGGCTTCGTCTTAGACAGGCGAAAGGAACTTTTGCCGGGTGGCTCGGCTCCCGGTTGATTTGTGGGTGGCTATCCTGAATATGCACACGTGTGCTTATTGTCTGGGCTTGATGGGACGTTCTTTTTTGGGGGCGAGGGGCCGATACCGCCGGTGCATGAGAGGTGCCGTTGCTTTCGCCGCTCGCTCCTCGATGAGGATGGGAACATTGTTGATCGGGAGGCCTGGGATCGGTTCTTGCTCGATGAAGGGAACCGGCGGCGGGTTCGTGATCAATTATTGGAGAGTTCTTTATTATGAGTGATGTATCTAAGGTTTTGCATGACGAGCTGGGGGTTCCCCAGGTCAATTTGGAAAAATCAGCGGCTGATTTATTCCGTGTTCATGTCCCGGCGCGGTACCGGCTGATTGTTGATGAGCTGGACAAGCTTGTTGGGATGTTGCCGGAGACCCAGCGCGACGCGGCGATCGCGGATGCTTTGCATTATTTGCTTTCGCTGGTCTTGCACTCGCGAGGAAAAATGGGCGGCCCGTTTGTTCCGGCCGCGTCTGGCGCGGTCGCGCCGAAGGCGTGACCGGTGCTGATCGGCTTGCTCTTGCTAAACGCCTTTGGGATTGGGAGCCGCATCCGGG
>JAYUUO010000262.1:0-24868 GCA_043754515.1 Armatimonadota bacterium | reverse complement strand
TCAACTTCTGACCGACGAACTACGCGCGCTCCTGAGCAAGGCGATCAGCGAGACGCAACGCATTGAGGAAGAGTCGCGCGACGAGAGCGTTCGCGAGGTAATCCTACGGCAACTGTCGTCACTCGAAACGGCGGTGACGCTCGGCGACATGACCGACCTGATGAACGATAAGTACGGCATCGGGGCGAGCGAGGTGATGGACGAGTTGGAGAAGCTCAAGAATGAGGGCGTGGTGGCGTGGCCGAGCAAGCGCAACCCGGCGACGGCGACGGTCAGCCTACTCCGAGCGATAAACCCCGTGCAGCCGATAGCGAGTGTCGCCGCGCAACCGGTGATGGGGGCTACGACGGAGCTGGTCGCCGTCGCGCGACGTGTAGGGGCGTCCGCCTAAAGGGGAAGGGGGTAGAGGCGCGCATGATGCCGTGGTAGGGACGAAGCGTGAGTGAAAAGGGCGCAACGGCACGCGGCGGTACCAGCACCGGCTTTTCATATCCCGACCGACGCCCGACGCGAAAGCCGGGTGAACCACAAGCACGGGGGACGCACCGGACAAGTTGAGAAGCCGCCCCGGATTGTTTGGGGAGGTGTTTAGATCCATCGTCCTATACCCCGCATAGAGTGGTGCCCGAAAGGCGCGTCCGTAGATCGTGGTGTTCAACCCGGCGGAAACGTTGCCGAGTATCGCTCCGGTGAGTGGGTTGGTGTTGATGGTGCCACTGGGCGCGACGATGACCAGGGTGTTGCCAGCCGTTCGTACCGAGGAGTAGCCGATGTCCGCCCGCGCTTTGCTCGCGCCGGGAGACGATGCGACGATAACACCGATCATGGACAGCCTGCCCGCTACGCAAAACGCGGAGACGGAGATATGATCTGGCACGGGATGATGACCCTTCACCGCGCTCAAAATTAGGCTAAATTACTTGGGCGCGGGACCGTCCGACGCCGCGAAGAATCGCCGTGCGCGTGAAGGGTAGCACGTCCATGGAATCGGCGAGGTGCCTAACGGCTTCATCGAAAAAAACTTTTGCTGACTCTTCAGTTGCAGGATACACTCCTGTCTATATGATCGTCTGATTAACAAACAGATTAGGACGAGCGAAGAAGTCTGACGGGGGAACAGACTGTTCAGTCTGATGTGCCATCGCAAGTTGGACATAGTTCGTGAGGCGATTGATCGGCATCGTGTAGGCCTCTCGGACACGACGCAACAAAAATGCCGATGAGAAATCTACGTTGTCCAGCAATACTTCCGTCGGGTGCTCAAACTCCTCCGGGAGTAGAAAATAGAACGTAGCCAAACCGCGTAGAGGTAGGTCCTTTGTGTTACCGAATATGACTCGGCGAGGGCCTTGCCAACCTTCGACAACCTCCAGCAACTCTATATCGCGCGTTTCGCCAGAGTTCACCAACGTGCCGAACACTATCACGGCATTCAGAGTATCAATATGCGCATTGGAATGTGATTTGACGATCTCGTTGATCGCTCTCATCTCCTGATAGGGTATGTTAATCGAAGCCATTTCCGACATAGTTTTCCCTCGCTCCAAACGACTATACCAGGGTTGTTGTCGGCTCACGTCTCTGTCTCGGGGTCAGCGGAGAAGGCAACGATGTTTCGTTTCGCCGTGTGGCTCGCAAGCGCGTTTTAATCGTTTATGTCTACGGCGCGGGCGACGGCTCCGAGCGCTCCTCCGCCCCGACGCCGAGCCGGTAGACCGCGATCAAATCTTGCAAGTTCTGCACCTTGCGGATCAGACTCCGTACCTGCTCCACTGACGACGCCTCGAAGTCAATGCGCATCCGAGCGGTGCCGACCTGCTTGTCGCTCGACGTGTGGATGCCGACGATGAACGTGCGGTTTTCGGAGAATATCTCGGTCACGTCGCGCAGTAGCCCGACGCGGTCCACCGATTCGAGCAGAATACCGGTGTCGAAGCGCGAGTTGTCCACCGCGCCCCAATCCACGTCCACCAGCCGCTCCGGCTCCTTCGTCCGCCACGCGACGACGTTCGCGCAACCGTCCCGGTGCAAAACCATGCCCTTGCCCCGCGAAACGTAGCCGACGATGTGGTCGCCGGGGAGCGGCTTGCAACACTTGGCGCGCGAGATCGCGACGCCGTCCACGCCGCCCGGCGCAATGGAAAGTTTGCCCCCGCCCCCGCCCGCCTTGCGCGTCGCTTTGATCTCGCCCTCGTCGCGCTCCACCGTGAGTTCGCTCTTGATGCGCGTCACGACAACCCCGGTCGGCGTATCCCCGAACCCGATGGCGGCGAACAGATCCTCGACCGACTCTTTCGCCATCGCGTGCGCGAGGGGCAGTAGCCGCTTCGTGTCCTTCAAAAGATCGGGCGACAGGTTCTGGTGCCCGAGTTCCGCGACCAGCATTTCCCGGCCTTTGATGACGTTTTCGCCGTATCGCAGTTTGCGGAAATGCGCCTTGATTTTAGAGCGGGCGTGCGAGGATTTCGCGAACAGGAGCCAGTCGAGGGACGGGTTCGCCTGCGGACGCGTGACGATGGAACAGATGTCGCCGTTCTGCAACTTGTAGGCGAGTGGGACGATCTTGCCGTTCACCTTCGCCGCCGCCGCATGCTCACCTATACTGCTGTGGACGCGGTACGCGAAGTCTACGGGGGTGGCACCGGTCGGCAGGTCGAGCACGTCCCCCTTCGGCGTGAACACGAACACCTGATCCGTAAACAGGTCGGAAACCACGCCGCGCAGGAACTCGGACGAGTCTTTCGCGTCCTGCTGCCAGTCGAAAAGTTGCTGGCGCAGGAACGCCATTTTGCGGTCGAAGTCGTACTTGCCGCCCGCGTTCTTCGCGTTCTCGCCCTTCTCCTTGTACGCCCAGTGCGCCGCGACCCCGAACTCGGCGATCCGGTGCATGTCCCACGTCCGAATCTGCACCTCGAGCGGCTCGCCGTGCGGCCCGTAGACCTTGGTATGGAGCGACTGATACAGGTTCGGCTTGATCTTGGCGATGTAGTCGTCGAACTTGCCGGGGATCGGCAGGTACAGTTCGTGGACGACGCCGAGCGCGGCGTAACACTCCTGCACGGTGTTGACGACGACGCGGAGCGCGATCAGGTCGTACAGGTCGCCGACCTCTAGTTCGTTCTTTTTGACCTTGTTGTGGATGCTCCAGAGGTGCTTGGGCCGCCCCTGGATCTCGGGCGTCATGCCGGACGCCTCGAAGCCCTCGCGCAGTTTGTATACGGCATCGCGGATGTCTTTCTCACGGTCGCGGCGGGTGCGGGCGACCTTTTCGGCGATGTCCTCGTACTCTTCCGGGTAGATGTACTTGAACGCCAGGTCTTCGAGCTGCCACTTAACCTGCCAGATGCCGAGCCGGTGCGCGAGCGGGGCGAAGATCTGCATCGTCTCCTCAGCGACCTTTTTTTGACGCTCGGGGGACAGCCCGACCAGCGTCCGCATGTTATGAAGCCGGTCGCACAGTTTGATAACCATGACGCGGAAGTCGCGGGCCATGGCGAGCAGAATCTTGCGCAGGTTTTCGGCGGAGGAGCGGGTTTCGAGCCGCTTCTTCTTGCGCGGGTCGGGGGCGGCGTCTTTAACTGCGGCGGTGCCATCCTTCGGGGCGGGCGCGGCGACGCCCGGGAACTCGGCGGCGCGCCGCTCGAAGTCGGTAAGTTTGAGTTTAGTGACGCCGTCCACGAGGTCGGCTATCTCCGCGCCGAACTCCTCGGCGAGTTCGTCGCGGGACACGCCGCAGTCCTCGATCACGTCATGCAGGAACCCGGCGGCGAGGCTGGGCGCGTCCATTTCGAGGCCAGCCAGAATGTCCACCACTTCGATGGGGTGTTTAATATACGGCTCGCCGGTTTTTCGAAACTGCCCCTCGTGTTTCGCGGTGGCGTAGTCATGCGCATGGCGAACGAGGGCAAGGTCGGCGGGCGCGATGTACCGCTTGACCTTCTGCAGGATGCTGTCAATGTTCGCCGCCATAAGGGTGTAAATGTCAGTATATCAGGTTCGCGCGGCGCAAGGGTGAACTCGTTTCACCGTCTCACTGTCGGCAGGAGGGCCACACCGAATATATCCTCACTTGCTATGCTTTGCCGTCCACTACTGGGCGTGCCGAACGTGCCCAGGCGCGGCTTGCCCGCCGCGCCGGTACTCGCGACTTGCCTAAACCGGCGCGACCGGCGCGAACGACTTCGCGCCCGCCGCTTTCGTCCCCGGCATCGGGGGCGTAACGCTGGTCTGCCGCACCACTACCGCCTGCTCCGGCGCGGCGAGTCCTTTCTCGTCGCAGTACGCCGCGATCACGGCGTTGCTGTCGAAGTAGACCTGCCAGTAGTGCGCGTTCGCGGTGAACGGCCGGATGGCGACGAAAGGTCCGCCCGCGCGGAACTCCAGTATCTCTACGTCGGGTGTCGGTTCCGCGAGGACGTTTGGCACTTCTAAAAGACGCGCCTTGAGATCGGCGGCGAGCGTCTTAATGTTGACATCCGCGCCGAAATGCCGCGCCAGTTCGACGCGCCGGAACGGGTTATGCGAGAAGTTCTGGATGTTGTCGGAGAATACCTTGTTGTTGCCGACCACGGTCAGGATGTTGTCCGGCGTGTTGATCTGCGTAGCGAACGGCCCGATCTCGGTCACGGTGCCGGTGATGCCGCCGGCCGTGATGAAATCGCCGACCTTGAACGGGCGGATGACCATCAGGAAGACGCCCGCGGCGAGGTGCGCTAGCAGCCCGCCCATGGCGGTGCCGATGGCGAGGCCGAACGCGACGAAGATGGCGGCGAACGAGGCGGTCTGGATGCCGAGCGTCCCCAGCACGGAGATGAAGAGCAGGACGTTGAGCGCGCCTTTTAGCGTCGAGACGGCGTAGTTGGCGAGCGTCGCGTCAACGTGCCGACTGTTCATCCCCGCCGCCGCGATCCTGACGATCAGCCCGATGATCCACGACCCGATGATGTAAACGAGAGCCGCGCCGAGGAGTTGTTGACCGAGCGTGAGAGCGCGCCCCGGCAATTCTTGAAGAAACTTGTCCATGACTGAACCCACTTTCTGCCGGCGACACTATGTTCCCAATGGGAAAACACGCCGATACCGTGCTATTCTCCGGGACAGAGGCTAACTCCTTCCGGTGGATATTGATTGAGCGCGGCCTGTCGCGCCGGTAGCTTTCGGCGTAGCCAGGGGAGGGCGCGTGATCGCGTTCCGGGGGCAGGCGGGGTTGTTGCCGGGCGCGATAACGTATAATTCAGAACTTTCAACCGAGCATGAAGCGCGGTCCGCGCGGCAGAGGCGAGTCGCCCGAAGAACTATCGGCTCGCGCGACAAAGTAGGTAGGAAAAAGCGGCAACGGCGGCGAATCGTCCCTCATCGGACGGCACGCCGCCGTTCTTATTCTTTAACTTCCGAGAAGGACCAACGCTGATGCCATCATACGCACTTACCTACTACCTCAAAGGCTCCGACCAGAAACCGGTGGAGTCCATTGAGGCCGAATCTATCGCGCACGCGGGGCAGATCGCCTCTAGCAAGTTCGAGGGACCGGGCGCGATCGCCTGCTCCCACGACGCGGAGATGATCGTGGTGCCGAAGGACTCGGTCGCCTACGTTCACATCCGGGCGGTGCAACAGAGGCGCACCGCCACGGTGCGGGTGCGCAACCCATTCGAGGGGCCGGACGACGACGACGGGCCGGTCGCGCTAGAAAGCCCGTCCGCGGAGTAGTCTCCTGGGACGGTAAACCAGGCGCGGGTCAGCCACGCCCGGTGGGCATCGCATCGAGTCCTATTCTTGCGATCCAGTCTCCGTTAAGGGCGGGACAATCGCCCTGCGCTTGACACGCCTACTGCCGACACGGTATAATAGTGTGATTAGTACAATTACGCGAAAGTGAACAGAATCATGGCAAAAATTACTTCTCACCACGAGACTGCCGAGTCCAGCGAGCGGATCTTCGAGGGCCGCATCGTTAACCTGCGTGTTGACACGGTGCGCTTCCAGAACGGGCACACCGGCAAGCGCGAGGTCGTCGAGCACGGCGGCGCGGTCGCCATCGTACCGATACTCGCGGACGACGAGACGGTCGTGCTCGTGCGGCAGTGGCGTACCCCGGTCGGGGGTGCGCTCCTCGAAGTTCCGGCGGGCGGGATCGAAAAGGGCGAAGATCCCGAGACATGCGCGAAGCGCGAACTGACCGAGGAGATCGGACAAACGGCGGCAGAACTCGTCCACCTGTACACCGCGTTCGTCGCGCCCGGCTACTGCACCGAGAAGATTTACTGCTACCTCGCGCTCGGCTTATCCGACCAGAGGGCGGACCCCGACGAGGACGAGTTCGTGGAGCGGGTAGAAATGAAGCTAGACGCCGCTATCGCCGCTATCGCCACGGGCGAGATTCAGGATGCGAAGACGATTGCCGGTCTGACGCTCGCCGCGCGCCACCTCGCCGCGCGGTCCGCCGCGTAGCACCCGGCGTGGCGGCGGCTGACTTAACCAGTGTCGTCTCCGGAAACATGATCAAT
Source organism: Armatimonadota bacterium (assembly GCA_043754515.1). Classification (GTDB taxonomy): domain Bacteria; phylum Armatimonadota; class Armatimonadia; order Armatimonadales; family Armatimonadaceae; genus JACMIU01. The sequence continues at coordinate 18,362 of JAYUUO010000262.1, read as the reverse complement.
ATATGATGCGCGCCGTCACCATTCCCGACGCCGGTAACGCTGGTAACGCTAGCAATCCTGCCCGTGGCGGCGCGATTGCCAGCGCGGGCGGGGGGCCTTTCGGCTTTACCACGGTACAAACTGGCCGGGGCGGTTTTACCTTGATCGAGCTTCTCGTCGTAATAGCCATCATCTTACTGCTCGCTGCGATCCTGTTTCCCGTCTTCGCGCAGGTTCGGGAAAAGGGGCGGCAGACGGTCTGCGCGTCAAACCTGCGGCAGATCGGTTTGGGATTTCAGCAATATATGCAGGATTATGACGGGCTTCTTCCTGATCGGCGTGACTTGAAAACCGCGCTCCCCGGCGGGTTCCGCCCGTGGAGTCCCGGCTGGCCCGCGTCCGACCCGCGCGGCGGCTGGGCGATGATCGTGCTCCATTCGTATATCGGGGACGCGCGGGTGTGGAACTGTCCCGCGGTCGCCGGCTCTACATTCGCGGACCTCGCGCAAACCGTGCAGGTCACTCCGCCCGCGCCGTACGAGCCGCGCTCCGCCATGTGCCGCTACTGGCTCTGGCGGTTCGACACGCCGACGTTCCCGAAGCCAGGCGTGACGGGGCCGACGTTCTGGGGCGAGTCGGAGGACGAGGCACTGCGCGACCTCACGGCGTCCGGCAACCTAACGATCACGCCGCTCCATCCGCAATCGGTCGCGGACATCGAAATGGTGGTAGACCCGTATTTCCCCGCGACGATCCCCACGGTTCCGGTGACCGCGCGCGGCAAGGCGGTGCATTTTGGGGGGCGTAACCGCGTGTTTCTGGACGGGCACGTGAAATGGCTTCGTGACGCGCGGACGCGGTAACTTCCCCTCGCCCTGATCGCTCGATTTCACAACCCGACGGTGCCCGCGTTCCGTGGTAAACTATCCATAGCTCAAAGCCGGCAGAAAGGACACCGCGAAAAGTGAACCTACTGGTCCGGTTCCTCCGGGAACTGCGCCCCTATCTCTCCGTTTGCGTCGGCATCGCCGCCGTGACGTTGGCGAACTCCGTGCTCTCGCTCCAAGTCCCTTCTCTGGTGCGCGTGCTTTTCAACGCCCTCGACCCGCGCCATCCGGTGCCGATCAATCTGCCGCTTTTCTTCGCGCAAATGGTCGGGATCGCGCTCGGCATCGGTACCCTGACCTTTATAATGGGCGTCGGCGTCGTTTGGCTCTCGCAACAGTTTTCCTACAACATCCGGCAACGCTTGCATGACCACCTGCAACACCTATCGCAGGGCTTTTTCGAGAAGGCGCAGATCGGCAAGATCGTCGCCACGGTCGTGAACGACGTCGGGCAGGTGAACGCGCTCCTACAAGGCGGGTTTACCACCATCATCCAGGACACAGTGATCCTGATCGGCGCGGTCGGCATGATGTTTTACCAGAACTGGCGGCTCACGCTCCTCGCGCTCTGTGTCTACCCGATATATGTCGTCAACTACTACCTGACGCGCAAGGCACTGACCGACAACGCGGGCAAGATCAGCGAACTACGCGGCGTGATCTTCTCCGACTTGCAGGAGAAACTCGCCGGAGTGCAGGTCGTCAAGTCGTACGCCCAGGAGCGTTCCGAGGTGCGGCAGTACACGCATCTAAACCGCGACAATTTCGACCTGAACGTGAAGCAAAACACGCTCGGCACGCTCCTTTTCGTCCGCGCCGAACTTATCTCCGCCGTCGGCACCGCGGTCATTCTATGCGCGGGCGGGTACGCCGTGATGCGCGGGCAGCTCGGCCAGGGAGGGCTGGTGCAGTTCCTGCTCCTTGCTACTGGTTTCGTGTACGCGCCCACGGTGCGTCTGATCCAGATGAACGACCAGCTCGCGCGGACGCAAACCGGGTTACGGCGCATTTTCGACGTGCTGGACACGCCGCCCGCGGTCACGGATCTGCCGAACGCGCCCGACCTGCCCACGATCAAAGGATTCGTGCGCTACGAGAACGTCCGCTTCGCCTACGAGCCGGGACAGTGGGTCATCAAGGGCTTCGATCTGTCGGTGAACCCCGGCGAGATGATCGCGTTCGTCGGCGGCTCCGGCTCCGGCAAGACCACGCTCACAAACCTGCTATTGCGCCACTACGACGTTTCCGAGGGCAAACTGACTGTGGACGGTTACGAGGTGCGGGCGGTGAAACTGCACTCGCTCCGCCGCCAGGTCGGCGTCGTGCTACAGGAGAGCATCCTTTTCCACGCAACCATCCGGGAGAACCTGCGTTACGGGAAACTGGATGCGACGGACGAGGAGATCGAGGCGGCGGCGCGGGCGGCGAACATCCATCAGGTCATCGCGGCGTTCCCGGACGGCTATGACACCAAGATCGGCGAAGACGGCGTGAAACTGTCGGTCGGCGAGAAACAGCGGATGGCGATTGCCCGCGCTCTGCTTGCCGACCCACGTATTCTGATCCTGGACGAGGCGACCAGTTCGCTCGACTCGGAGACCGAGGCATTAATCCAGGACGCACTGGACACGCTACTACGCGGGCGGACGTCGTTCGTGATCGCGCACCGCCTGTCCACGATCACCAAGGCGGATAAGATCGTGGTGATGGAACTCGGCGAGGTGGCGGAGATGGGTACGCACGCGGAGTTACTTGCGCTCGGCGGCGTCTACGCGCGTTTGTACGCGGAGCAGTTCCGGGTCGAGCTGTACGCGTCGGCGTCGCGCGACGAAGCGGAGGCGCGGCAGTACACGAACGGCGTGTCGGCGGGCAGGGCGGAAGTGGTGCTGGCGCGGTGAAGCGTGTGCTGACGTCGTTGGCGGTGGGCCTCGCGGCCGCGTAGGCATATACGTCGCCGGGGTTGTTGGGTACCTCCTCTGGTACGACCATCGGTACAATCCCTGTGGCTACGTATACGCTAACCCGCGCGAGTTTCCCGACGGCTGTAGTAATGTGGGCGCGGGGATCGCACTGATGCTCGCATCACCTTTTATCATTGCATTCGCGGTAGCCGTCGGTGCCGTAGCGTTCACGATCCGAAACAAGATAGCCCTGGAGAAGAGAAATGTATAAACGGGGATGGGATAACATTGAATATCAGCCGAGTGAGTTCACGTTTACCATTCATTGTTGCCGCGACGAGGCCGGCTTCTACGACGCTCATTTGCGGCTATCGCGGCGTGTCCGAAACAACGGTTGGTTCGGAGTTAACCTATGATTATTTCCGCCCGATTAGCGCGGGCGGTACCGACGACGCGCGATAATATTGTGTATGCTTGTCATGCTTGTAACGAGTTTAAAGGAGACTATTGGGGCGAATTGGAAGCGGATCGTTTGCCGCATCCCGTTCACGACGAGCAGGCATGGGAATTCGACCAGGAATTAGACGGCACCATCCGCGCCCGGAGTGGCATTGGCGAGCGACTAATAGAGCGACTCTACTTGAACCGTCCGCAACTCAGAACGCGTCGCCGCGACCAATCCGCATTGCAATTAGTGATCGAAAGGCAACAGCTTGAACTGCGTCTGCAACAAGAGATCCTTCGGCAGCTCACCGAGATACGAACGATGATAGGCCTACTGTAATTCGTTCTCGCCCGAGCCGCGGCCCGAGCTACGACTGGGCCGGGGCGTCAAGAAGGCGGGGAAACCGCGCTGGTTTGACTCGGCTAGCCGGAACGATGATGCCGAAAGAGACGAGGCGAAAGAATGATACCCGAACAGCACCAGATTGATGCGGCGTTGACCGATGCCCGCGCCGCGCTTGCTACGTCCACCGAGTGGGAAACGAATAACGAGGAGAACGATCACCACGGCGGCTTCTCCGTCTGGGACGAGTGCGCTATGCAGAATGCCTACTAACAGCACCTGCTTCTTCGCATTTCGTCGCGCTGAAGACGATCGCGTGTCAGAAGAGTGAAGAATGCAACGAATGCGTCTACGCTTGCTTGAACCCGTTTTTTACGAGGTATTTTTGCCTGCGAACGGAAATACACTTTGCTGTAATACCTGTGATGAATCATCCATCGTGGAGAACCAAATAAAGATTGACTAGCGCAACGATAAAGCATTTCGTTACGTCTTTGCTAGCTAACACGCCGCTTCCTTCCGTTCTGTCCTCCGACTAATACTAAAGCTAGTATATGTCAAGGTCTGATAATAAATAAGCGTTTGTTTCACGGATGTTTATTCTCGCCCGAGATATTCCCCGCCCTCGCGCGGTACAATCCAGTCCTATGCCCCCGCCGCTTGCCGTCTCGCGCGCCGACGCCCGCCGCTTTCTCGTCCGCGCCTTCGCCCTTGACGCGTTCCAGACGCTCCCGTCCGTCGCGGACACGCTCGATACGCTGGGATTCGTGCAGGAAGACTCCATCCATGTTTGCGGGCGAATCCATGACTTGATCCTGTGGAGCCGCGTCCGGAACTACGCGCCCGCCGACCTGTCCCGGTTCCTGTACGAGGACGCACCGCGCCGCGCGTGGGAGTTTTACCTGCCGAACCTGTGCGTGCTCCCGATGGGCGACTACCCGTACTTCGTCCCCGGCATGAGGCATCGGCGGGAGCGGGAAGGGCGGTGGGGTGCCATGACGCCGGACGAGCAAGCCGCCGCAGACACCCTGTTCGCGAGGCTGGATGCGGACGGGCCTCTTCTTCTGCGCGACGCGAAAGCACTCGGCGCGGAGCACGGCCACACGACGTCGGGGTGGGGGACGCGTACCCATATGCTGTCGTTCGTCGCCGACAAACTGTTCGCGCAGGGGCGGCTCGGTATCGCGCGGCGGGACGGGTTCCTGCGCGCCTTCGACCGGATCGAGCGGCTACTGCCGGGAGACGCGCTCGCCGCCCCCGTCCCGACGGACGCCGAAGCCCACGCGTATCTCGCGCGCAAGCGGCTCCGCGCCCGTCGCCTGTTCCGATTGCGCCCCGCCGACAAGGCGATGCTTGAGGAAGGCGAGACGACTGCGGTTCTAATCGAGGGCGACGTCCGCCCATGGCACGTCTTCACAGACGACCTTCCCCGATTGACGGGCGGCGACGATTCCACGCCCCGCGCGAGCGAGACCTTGAACCTGCTCGCGCCGCTCGACCCGCTGGTATATGACCGTGACCGGACGCGCCTGTTGTGGGATTTCGACTACATATGGGAGGTATACACCCCAGCCGCGAAGCGCAGGTGGGGCTACTACGTGCTACCTATTCTGTGGGGGGATCGCCTGGTCGGGCGGGTCGAGCCGCGTCTGAATAAACGAGCCGGCACGGTCACGGTGGTGTCCCTCCTTTGGGAACCTGGCTTCGATCCGGGCGAGATAAGAGACGCGTTGACGGAACGCCTCGCCGACCTCGCCGCGTCGCTGGCGTGCTAGAGATTCGCCGCGTAACACCAAGGATCGTCGGTGCATCCCCGGTGGGTGGCATCGCGCGACCGAATCCGGCACTACGCTCGCCGCTAGCCGATGTTGCCGAACGGCTCGGTCGCCGCCGACTTCGCCACGATCCGTAGTAGCGCGGACAGCATCTCCGTCCGCTCCACGCCGTTCAGGGCCAGCGCGGTCTGCGTCTCGACGTATCCGAACGGCACCCCCATGTCGTAGCGTTCCCCCCGCGTCTCCACGGCGACGTACCGCTCCCGCGACCGCAACAGGTCCATGCTAGAAGTCATCTGTATCTCGCCGCCCTGCCGTATATCGTTCTCGATGTGGTGCTGGAGGCAGTCGAAGATCGTCGGCGGGAAGACATGCATCCCGAAAAAGCAGAGGTAATAGCCGCGCTTCACGCCGGGCGTTTGCAGGTGCTCGGCGGCGTACTCAATGGTCGGCTTCTCGTACATCGCCGTGATGTCGTAGATCGGCGGGTCGGAACCGAGTGGGGTGCCCTGCACGGTGCCGAATAGGTGCAACTTATCGTCGGGGGTCTGTTGCACGGCGGACACGGCGCACCGCGCTACATTGTACGTCTCGATCACCTGCTCCGCGCACCGCTTCTTGCCGCCCGCGATGTAGATGTGGTCGCCGAGTAGGAGCAGGAATGGCTCGTCGCGTATGAACTCCCGAGCCTGGTACACGGCATGCCCGTAGCCTTCGGGCGTGGGTTGTTCGACATAGGTAATGCGCTCCTGCATCCGGCGCAGGGCGTCCGCCTGCGCGAGTGCCCACTCCTTATTCTTGAACACCCGGCGTTCCTCGTCGGTCAGTCGCGCGAAGTGCTTCTGGAACGCCTCCGCGCCGCCGGGCGAAACTACGATGCAGATGTCCTCGATGCCGGACGCGAGACACTCCTCGACGATGATCTGGATCGTTGGCTTTGTCACGCCGTCGCGGTCCACCATCGGCAGGAGTTCTTTCTGGATGGAGCGGGTGGCGGGGAACTGCCGTGTCCCGCGCCCCGCCGCCGTGATAACCGCCTTACGTACGATTCCCATTGTGTTATTTAATCCCTCCACCTACGGTTGCTTTTTCATCCACTTAATCCCGGCGGGTATTCCCTCTCGTATCATCGAGTCGTAGTGACCTCCGTTCGGTACTTCCTTGAACGTGAACAAGACATGTTCCCGGCGCAGTTCACCGATATAAGAGAATATGGCGGCTCGGGTGACAGTGGTATCGTCCTTCGCATGAAAAAGAAAGATCGGGCGGCGCAATCGCCGTGCGTTGTCCTGAGGAGACACGGCTGACATCGCGGCAAGAAAGCCGGGAACGCGTTTGTCAAGTCCCTTTCCCAGATCACCCAGGTAATTCACGATGTCCGGTTGTGGTGCGTATGCGACACAGCCAGCTATATGAGGGACATTTGTGGCGACAGCGAGAGCGAGTGTCGCCGCCGAACTGTGTCCGACCGCGTAGATGTGCGAACGATCAATATACCGCGCGAGGGGAAGTACGGTATCCAGTGCGGCCTCGGCGTTCCGCAGACCGCCCCGTGCCTCGGCGAACTCACTCGCCGCGCGGATAACGCTCGGTTCATCGTCACCGGTCAGTGTCCCGTCTGTTTCGTAGGCGATCACCACGAAACCCGCGCGGACGTAGGGCAGGTGTTCGGGCACGTCCCCGGATGTTAGCAAAACCCCGTTAAACATTCTTGATCCCGCCGCAACGATCAACACCGCGCGGAGTTTAGACTTTGCTGTTATCGTGGAAGGCATATAAAGCCAGACCCGTCTATTCCGCGCGTGACGATCTTTTACTTGCAACTCGCGACGAAGGACACTCGGCTCCGTAGGCTTGAAGCCGCCCGATTGAGCATACAAAGGCCGGCATGCGGGTAACAGTAGGACTACCGCCAGCGCGACGGCAGAAACCGTAGCAACGAAGGAAAAGATAGGCATGTGATCAGATTTCGCGTGACTCACGGCTTCCACTTATCTCCCGTCCACTCTGTAAAGCGACAGCGATTCCCGCCGCTACCATGGAGCATCGTATTGTTGGGTAGGTTGGCACGGTCTTATGGGTCATCGTGGATTTTATCTTTCGGGTGACATCGTTGATACGGCGCTATAACGCGACGCCCTTCGGTAGTTCGGCTAGGAGGCGTGTCAGAACCGGCTGGATCGCGTCGCGCAGAGCCGGGTTCGCGTAGCCGACCCAATTAACGGCGGCGCGGATGTCGAGCGGCGCGGACAGCAGACGGCCCGCCTCGTCTGTCACAATAACCCCGGCTTCGCGGGCGATCAGTTCGGTGCAGATGTCATACGGGTGGCAGACTAGTTTTCCGGGTAGCCCGTGCGCGGCGAAGAATCGGGGGCGCAGGTCGGCGATGAACCGGTCATGCCCGACCAGGATCTCGTAAAGTTGGCCGCCCGTCGAGATGTATTCGTCGTCGAAGATGAGCGGGTTATCGCCGGTCTCGCCCAGCACCGCGTCGAATAGTCGGCCCTCGAACGCGGCGGTTTCGGCTTTGGCGGGCGGGAAGAACTTGGCTACGCAGGCGAAGCCGTGCGCGAGGGTGGGGGACCGGGACGGGCGGAGGGGGAGCGACTTCCGCGCGCCGGTGAATACGTCCTTCGCTTCACGGAAGGCACCGCCGCCTTTCGCCGCCCACAACTGATCGGCGAGCAGGTGGCGCGTGGTCGGCAGTTCGGTCATCACCGCCGCCTCAATGTCGGCGAGCGAGGTCGTGGGGCCCCGGTTCGGAGCGATGCCGGACAGAATCCAGGCGGAGCGCTTGTTGTACATGATATTCCGCGTACCGTCAATCGGATCCACGATCATCAGAAACGTGCCGTCCGCTTCGTCCGCGCCGTTCGGGAACGACCGCCACCCGTTCTCCTCGATCCCTTCGGCTATCAACACGAACGGGCCTACTTCGCGGCTCCACGTCTCACAGAAGTCGAACAGAATCTCCTCGCCATGGGCGTCAATCGTGTAGATCGTGTCCCCGCCGCGCACGTCGGCAATCCCCGCGAGGTCACTCTGAAGCGCGTCGGAATCTTCTTGCGCCCGCAGGTGATGTAGCAGATCGGTCTGCATACGATCATGTAGTTCGCGCATTCTAGCGACGTAATATTCGGCGGGTCTGGGTAGCAACGGGAAGCCTCCTACACGTGGTCGGCGTGCGGGCTAATATTCCACGCAACAGTGTCCGTCTCCTTTTTATTTACTGGGAACAGAGGGGGACGATAATGGGCAATTTACGCGAGGGCGAAAGCACCGCGGCAACACCGGCGCGTTGACGTATAACTACCCCCCCGGAACATGGGAGGGGAGTTCAACTGTCGAGAGCCGTGTTACACGGCGTCCGGGTTCGCCGTGGCCGCCCGCGCGGCGGCACCCGCCCCGAGTACTACACACAGGGCACCGAATAAGATAGGCATTAACTTATCGCTACCCAGGTTGTGCCATGTGCCAGCGACGCAAAAGCCCGCCGCGAGAAGCGCGGCACTGAGCGTTATAAGTTCACTTTCCTTCTTGGCCACGAGAGACATAGCGAAACCGACCGCTAGCCCGAGCACTATGGAAAACAAAGAGGTGTCGAAATGCACCGCTTGGGATACCCAACGCCACGCGAAAAAGCAGGCCGCGCCGACGAGTAATCCGGCAACGAGCGCACCGACGGTCAAGGCGGCGGACGGCTCGTCCGTGGCACGGGCGGAAGCCATGTCACCACGCCGGACCCGAACCGGACCAGACACGGAGGTAGCCCCGAAGCGGGACGCGCCCGCGATCGCGAGACGGGACGATCCCGCGCCCGGCGGCGACGCGTTGGGCGACACGGCGAAATGCGACGCGCCGACGGGTGCGCCAAGAGCCGCCGCGCGTTGAACCGGTTGCGAGACGTAAGCGACGGAATCATCCCCGGACACGGAGTTTAGCGGCGCGGGGCTAACGGGTGCCCCGCCGAGCGGCGTGAGGCTAATCACTTCATTATCCGTACTGGTCGGTAACTCGTTATTAGTCGTCGTATCGTTCATTATTAGATCTCCTAATCTAATAATGCCCATTAGACCATGTTGTAAAACAAGGTCGCCATTAGCAATTTAAGCGATAACAACGACAATTCAGCCCGGAGCAAGTTGCCAATGCGTCGGTATGACAGTCAAGATACGTCCCTGACACTACACCGCCCGCGCTAAAAGTAAGTCCGGTAGCAGACTCGCGGGAAGCGGCTCCGTGCCCTCGTTGAGGACCCGGTTGAGGTGGGTGCCGGGGCGGTTCGCGCCGTGGAAATCGGAGCCGCCTGTCACGAGGAGGCCGTACCTCTGGGCGAGTCGCAGAAACCGCGCTGTTTCCGCGGGGGTGTGACGGCTGTAATAGGCTTCAATCCCGTCCAATCCGGCATCCCGGTAAGCCCGTACGCGCGTGTCCATCGTTTCGTGTCCGGCGAGCGTGAGTGAGCCGGGGTGCGCGAGGAAGGCGATGCCGCCCACGGCGTGGATCAGCGCGACGGCATCGGCGGGCGACAAGTCGTCCTTCGGGACAAAGGCGGAACCGCCGTCGGCGAGATAACGGTCGAAGGCTTCCTGTGGGGTCGAGACATACCCTTTGGCCACTAGTGCGAGCGCGAAATGGGGCCGACCCAGGTTCGCCCCTTCCGGCGCATACGCGATGACCTCCTCAATGGTGATAGGCGCGCCGAGCCGGGTGAGCCGCTCCGCTAGTTGGCGGTTCCGCTCCGCGCGCGCGGAGAGCAGATCGGCTAGGGTGTCGTTCAGCGACGGGTTCCGGTAATCCACGCCCAGCCCGAGCAGGTGGCATGAGCCCGGCGTTCCCCGTGCCGAGATCTCGACGCCGGGGATAATTTTGAGGGAGCCGAGTCGCGCGGCTTCGGCGACCACGCCGCCGACTGCCTTCGCCGTGTCGTGGTCGGTAACGGCGAGGTAGGCCATCCCCGCGTCCCGTGCGGCGCGGGCAAGTTCTTCCGGCGTCGCGGTACCGTCGGACGCGGTTGTATGGGCGTGTAAGTCGGCGTAGAGGATCGGCATGATTTTTCCATTATACCGACAGCGGCGGGGTAGGGGGTAGGGTACCATAGCACGTCATGCTAACCATCCTCGGACTCGGCCCCGGCGACCCGTCTGCTCTCCCCGCCCGCAATCTCGACGCGCTCCGCTCCGGCACCCCCATCCTTCTGCGCACGGCGCGGCATCCGACGCTTGGCGCGGGTGTCGTGCGAGACATTTTGGACGCGTTGCCCCCCGGCACGGTGACCGCGCTGGACGATGAGTACGAGCGGGGCGCGTCGTTCCACGAGACTTACGCCGCTATCGCGGCGCGGGTTATGCATGCGGCGGTCGCGGGCGACGTAATCTACGCTGTCCCTGGTCATCCGCTTTTCGGGGAGACCGCGGTCGCGATCTTGCTGGAGGCGACACGGGCGCGGGGGATGGCGGTACGGGTGCTTTCCGCGCCGTCGTTCGTGGACGCCTGTTTGGAAACATTGCGTCTGACGGTGGACGCGGATCTGCATATCGTGGACGCGCTCACCCTCCGCGCCGATGCACCTATCGCCCCACCCGAACTGCGCGTCGGAGGCCCCTTGCTTTTATATCAGGTACATTCGCGCCCGGTGGCATCGGAAACGAAACTCGCACTGATGAATGCGGGCTACCCCGACGAGTTCTCCGTGACCGTGATTCACGCGGCGGGGATCACGGGTCAGGAGGTGGTGCGGGTGGTGCCGCTCTACGCGCTGGACCGCGCCGAAGCCGAGGTGCATAGCCACCTCACCAGCGTGTACGTCGCGCCGCTACCGGACGCGTCGCGCAAGCCGGACTACGACGATCTGGCGCGGGTAATGGCCCGACTCCGGAATAAGAAAAATGGTTGTGCGTGGGACTTGAAACAAAGTCACGGAACGTTGCGGAAATACGTTATTGAGGAGGCGTACGAGGTCGCGGAGGCGATAGACGCGCTCTCGGACGGCTCCGGCTCGCCCGATGACCTGTGTGACGAGCTAGGCGACCTACTCTTACAAGTGGTGTTCCACGCACAGGTCGCGAAAGAGGCGGGGACGTTCGATCAGGGCGACGTCTGCGCCGCCATCGTGGAGAAGCTGATCCGCAGACACCCACATATATTCGGGGACGTGGTGGCGGACGACGCCGAAACGGTACTGGCAAACTGGAACGCGATCAAGGCGCGGGAGAAGGGGACGCGGAACGCGCCGGTGTCGGTGTTGGACGGCGTGCCGCGCTCGCTCCCCGCGCTCTCGATGGCACTCGAAACTAGCAAACGAGCGGTAAAAGTCGGATTCGAGTGGCGCGACACCGACGCGGTTCTGGACAAGGTGCGTGAGGAGTTGTCCGAACTAATCGCCGAATTGTCCGCGCCGACACCGGACGCGCGGCGCGTCGAGGACGAAATCGGCGACCTGCTCTTCACCGTGGTGAACGTGGCGCGGCGCGCGGGCGTTGACCCGGAGGACGCCCTGCGGCGGCAGATAACACGATTCGGGGGGCGATTCCGTTATATCGAGCGACGGGCTAGCGGCGCGGCGCGGGAGTTGACCACGCTAACGGCGGGCGAGTGGCTGGTGTGGTGGAACGAGGCGAAAGAAAGCGAGAAGAAATCATGACAAAGCGGGCATTTTTGGGCGGGACGGTGTTCGCGATGGTTACAGTGGCCGTGGCGTTGTCACTCGTAGCGGCGACGGCGCATGCGCAAACGATAATCAACAATAATGTGACGGTGGTGAATGGTGGGAGTGCGACCCCCGGCGACGGCGATCCGGGCCAGTCCTTCTACTGGCGTAACGACAACCGGAAGATGGAAGCCTGGCTCTACACCGACCGGGCGAGCTACCGCCCCGGTACCGGCGTCCGGCTACGCGTGACGCTGACCAACATCGCGAGCGGTAGTACGTCTTACCAGTTGCCGCGCTACGGCGAGTACGTGATCACGGTTACCGACACGCGGACCAACCGAATCGTCTGGCGTCGGGATCGGGCGCAGTCGCGTGGGGCCACGCTTCAACTGGCGGCGGGCGGCACCGCGCAGTGGATCGAGATTTGGGATCAGCGCGACGCCGCGGGCAACATTGTGCCGATGGGCGCGTACCGCGTTGATGTCAAGGTGATCGAGTTGCTACCGATCTCCGCCCCTATTTTTCTGAGTGACCGCGCCGTCTCCCGCCCCCGTCCAGGCGCGGGTAATGGCAACGGAGCGGACGAGAACATCGTGACGCCGGACCCCGCGACGGGGCCTAACCCTGTCACTCCTCCCAACCCCGGCGACGCGAGCGGCGTGAGGAACGGTGCTTACCTCATAGGGGGTGGCAACCGCGATGTGACCACGCCGTCCGCTCCCGTGGCCGGAACGTTGACACTGAGTAAAACGGTCGCGAAGCCTGGCGATGAGGTAAAGTTCGTCTATCTGGTCACCAACACGAGTCGGGAGCCGGTCACGCTAACATTCGGCTCGGGCCAAACTTTCGACGTGACGGCGACGCGGGCGACGCGCACCCCGGACGCACGGTTCACCCCGGTCTGGCGTCTAAGCGACGGCATGATGTTCGCGCAGATGGTACGCCAGATGACGCTCAAACCGGGCGAGCAACAGTCGTTCGGCGGGACGTGGCGTGTCGGCACCGACCTCACGCCGGGTCAGGTGCTGAACATGTCTGCGTTCTTGACCACGGTCGGCTCGGCGATGAACGGCGGGACGGGCGCGGCGCGGGCGCGTGTCATGGTGAACTGAGCCGCGAGCCGTACGACTAGCGGAGGGGCGGGGGCTTCCACGTGGCTCCCTTCCTGGCGAACAGTTCGCGCCTTCTCACTTGCCGCCACCGTTCGTGTCCCCGAACCAGCGGGCGTAGATGGCGTCGTAGGTTCCGTCCTCTTTGAGTTGAAGGAGCGCGACATTGACCCGTTTGCGCAAGGGGCTGTTGGGCGCGAAAACGATCCCATAGTCCTCTTTCTTGAAAACCGGCCCAACGAGCCGGGACTTGCCCTTCCCCTCGTGCGCCGCGTAGTAGAGTAGTACAGGCGCGTCATAAACCACGGCTTGCGCCTTGTTGTTTTGCAACGCGTCGTACGCCTTACCGACCGTGTCGAAGGCAACCACCGTCGCGCCGTGCGCCCTTAGATAGGCTTCCGCCGTGCTCCCAGCAGTGGTCGCGATCTGCTTACCGGGTAGATCATCGGGTCCGTGAATCGCGCCGCTGAGTTGTTGCACCGTTATCTGCGCGGTGACGGCGGCGGTGAAGTAGGCGACGGAAAGGGCGGACGTGAACATGAGCAACACCGCGATAATCCGCGCGGCATAGGTTTTCGGCATCTCGTCCGCCTGCGCCCCGAGCGTCGCCGCCGCCCACCAAGTCGCCTTGAATATGCCGGGAAAATACTTGCGCGTCTCGGGTAAACCCTCCGGGTGGTTACGTTCCAGGAGCCAGATGACGTGTGCTACCACCACCGCGAGTAGCATCAGCCAGCCGAATAGTTTCCCCACCGCGGGGGTCAGCAGGTTGTGGAGGATGACGGTGGGTGATAGGGCACCGTTCGCGTCGCCGCCCCCGCCCCCGGAATCGCCCCCGCTTTCGTCACGCACCAGGATCTGCAAGCCCGCGTTGAAGAACGGCTGGGAGAAGTCGAAACGGGCGTCTCGCTCCGCTGTTATGGAGGTCGCGGCGACCGCGACAGGTGCCTTGCCCGAGGCTACCTGCGCGAGCAAATCGCCGATGTTGTCGCTCACCTCGTAGCGGTACGAAGGCAACTTCGCCTTCCGCGCGATGGCATCCCACAGATCAATTGAGAAGCCGGTAATTTTGCCGTCCGCCTCGCGCTGGACGAAAGGCAGGATCAACCGCGTCTGTATCCGAAGCGGTCCCGGCGGGGCGGGGGAGCGCGTGGGTGTTGGAACAGTTTGTGCCGACGCAACTGGTGCCACGAACGCGAGAAGTAGTAAAAGTACGATGTACCGCATAACGTAACAGTGTATCGCGCCGGTGCCTTCTGACCGCCCTTCCGCGCTACTGCCCCTTGCTCAGTCGCGAGTAGGGATACTCATCCCGGATGTTCGCGTTGAAGTACTGTCCCTTGCTCGGCGCGGCAAGTAGTTCACGAACGACATTTTCGGGAACACCCGTGTAGCCGTACATGTTGCCGGATGTGAACGTAAGTGTCAAGAGGTTCCGCTCGCCGTCGTAAGACGCGTCGCGGAGCATTGAGGAGTCCAGCTGGATCGGGTTAGGTTGTGAGTTCGCCATATACGAACACTATTCCCTAGCGCGTGAAACCGGAAACTGACTCGCGAGAAACCTAGACGAAGGTAAGAGTCGGTCATCCCGGCGCGGATGCTGCTGACATGGGGTGTGCGCCAATCCACAGACCAATCTGAGTCGTATGCTTCCAAGGTGGCACGACTATGGTATATAATATGGCCAACGAGGGTATTGGTTCTGATGCGCCGAACTAGCGGCGGTAGTAACGGTTCCGATATCCGAATCACGCCGTGTGATGTCACTAGAGGCGGCGTGTTCTCGTAGTGAGGACGAAGCGCGTGGGGTCCCGATTCCGTGTCCCCAACCGTTAGGATGGGCTCATCAGGCGGGGCTGTCCGATAGCTCGGAACTACCGCGCGGCGACGCCCTGATGCACAAAATGGAGTTGCGTGTTCGCGGATTCGTAGCTCCCGCCTGATACACATGAACAGGAATATATATGACAAACGCTCATGGAGCCGACCACTCCTAGAAAAGGTGCGCAATGGACAGAACTCTGGCGGATGAGGTCGCGGCGAGCGACTCATTCCATAAAAAACTCCGGTACTTTAATGAAATGATCGGCGAGATTCATTCGCTACTCGCGTTAGAGCCCGCCGACTTGAAGGCGACGCAGGACGCGGAGCGCGAGGTCGCCACGCTAATGGTACGTTGCCGCTCCGCCGCGCGCTCCGTCGCCGATGCGGAGATGGCACTCGAAGTCGCCAACCAGCTACTCGCCCGCGTCACGGTCGAGGCTCGGCTGGGGACGGAGCAGGCGCGTGCCCTCGCCCAGGCGATCATCGAAAAAGTAGACTCCCGCCCCCAGGTCCGCCCCATGTACAAAGCCGGACTGCGCGACATATTCGGCGGCACTAAATCGGAGAGCAAAGCCAGGGATGATGGCGGCGCGCCGTCGCTCATGCCCTACGCGCTGAAAGTCAGTGCCGATAAGGATCACACAGTGCTGAAGTGGCTATGGCAGGGGGCATGGTCGGAGACACTACGCTTCGAGGTCGCCGCCGCCGTCGGCACCACGAGCGTTTACCGGGGCACCGCGACCGCAAGTGATGGGAAAGACTTCGTTATCCTGGGGACTACCGAACCCGGAGCGGAGATGAGCCTGCGCTTCCAACTCGCCGGTACCCCCGATCACCCGGTCAAAGATGGTACACCGTTGGTGTACCGCGTCCGCGCCCTGACGGTCAACGGCGCGGTCGGGGAGTGGAGCGAGCCGCTCCGCGTCGCGAATGCCGTGCCGCGCGAGAGCACCGAGACGGCACCCGCCGAAAAGACGCGGCGGAACGCACTCGCCGCCCTGTTCGAGATCGGCTCGCCCCGCGCCCGAGGCTGATCACGCGAAATTCATATCCCCGCGCGGGGCGTGGCTCACGCGCCCCGGCGATTACCCGGCCCTCTGGCCCGATCCGCCTGCGAAATTTCACACATGAAGGACTCTGAATGCGCTCCCAATTCCCCCGACCGGCTCCCCCTAGTTCTCTCACTTTCATAGCACTTCTCCTGCTGACGTTGCTCTTCGCCGCCCGAGATGCCGCCGCGTAGACCGCCGGAGGAACCACGCGGTTCGTTCCCAGCTCCGCCGACACCGCCTGGATACTCGTCTCGTCCGCGCTCGTGCTCCCGATGACCCCCGCGCTCGCGCTGTTTTACGGCGGGCTTGTGCGGCGCAAGAACGTGCTGAACGTGATGATGATGTCGCTCATCGCGGTACCCGTAGTCAGTTTACTGTGGGTAGTCGTGGAGTACAGCCGAGTCTTCTCAGCCGGGTCGCCCGTACTAGGTAGTCTGCGCAACGCGTTCTTAGAGAACACCGGACCGGCGATCCAATCGGTGTTTAATGGCGAGGTGTTGATCATCCCGACCCGACTTTATGTCATGTAAGCACCTGTGCATATTTAAGTTAGACCTGTTTCTGGCATCTTGAACGGGCTAAAGGCGATCCGATAGGTCGTCCCCACGGCCTGCAAAATCGCGCTCACCACCCCATGTAATGTTCCCTTGTCCGCGTAATCCTTCGCCCACAGCCACTCGTACTTGAGTTTCTTCCACAGTGTCTCCATGATGTTCAGGTGCGGCGAGTACATGTCAAAATACCGAGGCGGCAGGAAGCCGATATACAAACCTTTCTGCTCTCATTCCTCGCCATGCTCGCGCACCATCTTCTTGTGCACGGATGCGTTGTCCAAAGCGACCACGGTTAATCGCCCCAATCCGTCGGCGAAGTCACCGAGTTGCTCGGCAAGCCAATCCCCCGTGATGGTCGCCTCCATCGCGCGAACGAAGCACTCGTCGGAACGCGACAGCAGGGCGAAACAGTTGAGTTGCCCGCCGTGCCTACAGGACACGGTGACTTCTTCCCCCTTGAGTTGCCACCCCGACGCTATACACGGCCGCAGACTGACCCCGCTCGCGTCCCCGTAGAATACGTCTATGTATCCTTGTTCGCACAACGCCTCCCATTCAAGAAAATCGCCTCAATCGATTTCTCTGCCCCGTAAACATTCACAGCGAAGGGCGAACACTTCCGGCGACGGCTCGCCGCGCACCACCCGCTTCAGCCTCTTGTGGGTGCGTAGTGCTTCGCACTACGGCACGGCCAACCATTTTTTCAGGAACCGCTTCAACGTCGGCAGGCTGAACTCCTTGTTCAACTCGCCTTGCAACTCTTCTTTCGCCAAATGCAATCGCTGACAATTATCCTGGACCGCCTTCTTGACAGCGGACAGGTCGCTGTCCTGCCGCAGGATCGGTTTACGGCCGCGCCCTTTGGCGACCGCCAACCCTTCGATCCCTTGCTCGGCGAAGCGTACCATCCAGTACAGGTGAAACTCGTTTCACCGAATTAACCGACATCTCGCAGCAACCGAGTTCGTTGGCGACATCCACCGAGGTTCGTTGTTCGCATTTGAGCAGGATGGCTTGACAGCGCATCTGGTAGGAGGGCGTACGACCGTATTTCATTCCCTTGATAAGTGCCGCTTTTTGTATGTCCGTGGCGGTCACGGTTTTGATGCGTGGCATGGTGCATCCAGTCTAACACATTTCTACGCAAGTGCTTATCAGTTGATGTTCGCTATCATTACCCCTGCACTTATTTCGGGCGCGATGGCGGAGCGGATGAAGTTCTCCGTCTATGTGCTGTTCATTGCGCTCTGAAGCCTTCTCGTCTACACGCCCATCGCACACATGGTCTGGGGGGACGGCGGTCTGCTCGCGAAAGCGGGCGCGCTCGATTTCGCCGGGGGCTTAGTGGTACACACCTGCTCCAGCGTCTCCGCGCTCGTGCTGTCACTTTTGCTCGGGAAGCGCGTCCTCACATCAGGAGGGCCGCTTCTGCGCCCGCACAATTTGCCGATGACGCTGACCGAGGCGTTTCTACTCTGGTTCGGCTGGTTCGGCTTTAATGCCGGGTCGGCGGTCGCCTCGAACGATCTCGCCGTGAACGCGTTCATGGTCACGCACCTCGCTGCGGCGACCGCCGCCCTGACCTGGGCACTCATCGAGTGGATCACGTTCAAGCAACCGACGGCGGTCGGGTTCGCGTCCGGCGCGGTGATCGGACTGGTCGCGATCACGCCCGCGTCCGGCTATGTCGGCCCTTTGTCGGCGATCCTGATCGGCTCGGTCGCCGCTCTCTTGGGGTACATGGCGACGCGCATCAAAGGCATTGTGAAGGCAGATGATACGCTGGACGTCTTCGCCGTACACGGCGTCGGCGGTTTGTGGGGGACTTTAATCGGTCGCCCT
>JAYUUO010000261.1:0-8172 GCA_043754515.1 Armatimonadota bacterium | reverse complement strand
CGGTTAGTACCCGCGCGAGCGTGCCGGCTAGATTGATGGCGAGCGCGAGCAGGAGGATGCCACGCCCGAACCGGTAGGCACCCCCGCTCGCCTTGTGTCGCGCGTCGCCGCCGGTTGAAGTTTGCATCCCGGTTATATTGTGGGTGAAATTAGGGGCGAACTAGTTGTTTGTTCCGGTGGAGTGAGATAATTCACAGGGTGAGCGATAAAATGCACGTACAACACTCTTTCCGCTTTTTATCTTCTTCGCGCAGGATACGAGGCATGGAAGATGCAACAGTACCGGATATGGCGGAGAATACGGCGATCACCCCCGAACAACGAGCGCGTGTCGGGATAGACAGACAACTCGAACTCGCGGGTTGGGTTGTCCAGAACGCGAGCGAGATAGACCTTACGGCGGTCAAGCCAGGGGCGCCGTCGGCAACTGTGGCGGGCGTCGCGGTGCGCGAGATGCCGCTCGCCGTGGGGCACGGTTCGGCGGATTACCTGCTTTACGTGGACCGCAAGCCCCTCGGCGTGATTGAGGCGAAGAAAGAGGGCGAACCGCTGACGGGGGTGGAAGTCCAGAGCGAGAAGTATTCCAACGGGCTTCCCCCGAAACTCACCGCCTGGCATAAGCCGCTCCCGTTCCTGTACCAGTCCACTGGCGCGGAAACCCGCTTCACGAACACGCTCGACCCCGACGCGCGTAGCCGGGTGGTCTTCACGTTCCACCGCCCCGAGACCCTGCTCGAATGGGTGAAGGGCAAGCCGGGGTCGCCGGCATACGCGGCGATCGAACGGGTGCGAGAGCGGGAAGGCCACGACGGCTATCGCGCCGTGCCGCCCTCGCTCCTGTCACGGTTGCGACGGATGCCGCCGCTCCTCACGGCGGGGATGCGCGCCGTGCAGGTGAAAGCCGTCACCGAACTCGAAAAGTCGCTCGCCAAAAACTGGCCGCGCTCGCTGGTGCAGATGACGATGGGCTCGGGCAAAACGTACGCCGCCGTCGCGCAGTCGTACCGCCTCATCAAGCACGCGGGGGCGAAGCGCATCCTGTTTCTCGTGGATCGGGGAAACCTCGGGGTGCAGACGAAGGGCGAGTTCGACCAGTATGTCACGCCCGACGACGGGCGCAAGTTCACCGAAATCTACAACGTCCAGCACCTTAAGTCGAACGTAATGGACGGCGTGGCGAATGTTTGCATCTGCACGATCCAGCGGCTGTACTCGATATTAAAGGGCGAATCCGAGTTCAGCGATGAGATGGACGAACTGTCGGCGGGCGACCTCGCCGACTCGCTCCCGCCGCCGCTTCGGCGCGAAGCGTTACCGGTGGTGTACAACGCCGCGATCCCGCCCGAGTACTTCGACGTGATCATAGTAGACGAGTGCCACCGCTCGATCTACAACGTGTGGCGGCAGGTACTCGAGTATTTCGACGCCTACCTGATCGGGCTGACGGCGACGCCCTCGAAGCAGACGTTCGGGTTCTTCAACGGCAATCTGGTGATGGAGTACGGCTACGCGCAGGCGGTCGCCGACGGGGTCGCCGTTGACCACGACATTTTCCGTATCCGCACCCGGATCACCGAAGCGGGAAGCACGGTCGAGGCGGGCTTGTGGGTCGGACAGCGCGAGAAGCGGTCGCGGCGGGTGCGCTGGCAAGAGCAGGAAGAGGATCTGGCGTACACGGCGAACCAGTTGGATCGCTCCGTGGTGTCCGAGGATCAGATCCGCACGGTCATCAGGGCGTTCAAGGAATCCATCCTACCCGTCGCGTTCCCCGACCGAACCTCGGTCCCGAAAACGCTGATCTTCGCCAAAGACGATTCGCACGCCGACGACATCGTGCGCGTGGTGCGCGAGGAGTTCGGGGCGGGCAACGATTTCTGCGAGAAGATCACGCACAAGTCGTCTACCGCGCGGATCGTTGACCCCGTGACGGGCGCGGTGTCGTACATGTCAACGGGGGTCAAACCCGAGCACCTGCTGTCGGCGTTCCGCAACTCGTACAGCCCGCGCATAGCGGTGACGGTGGATATGATCGCGACGGGAACCGACATCCGCGCCCTCGAAGTCGTGTTCTTCATGCGCGACGTGAAAAGCGGCAACTACTACGAGCAGATGAAGGGGCGCGGCTCGCGCGTGATCTCCTCCGACGAATTGCGGGGCGTGACGGGCGACGCGCGGGCGAAAACGCGCTTTATCCTGGTGGACGCGGTGGGCGTTTCGGAGCGTGAGCATACCGACGCCGCGCCGCTGGATCGTGACCCGTCGGTGCCGCTGGCCAAGGTGCTGAAAACCGTGGCGCAGGGCTACAGCGACGCGGACACGGTGGCGACGCTCGCGGGGCGCATGGTGCGGCTGATCAAGAATCTGAGCGAGACGCAGATCGCCGAGATCGAGCGGGCGGCGGGTGTTCCTTTGCGGGAGATCGCGCGGGACCTGTCGGACTCGATAAACCCCGACGTGCTGGAAGCGCGGGCGCGAGAGGCGTTCGCGGTGGCGGAGAAGGTCGCCGTATCGGATACACAGATGGAAGCGGTCGCCGAGGGCGCGCGTGAGGCGGCCGTGACGCCATTCCTGAAGCCCGCGGTACGTGAGGCCCTGCTCCAGGCGGTGCAGGAAAATACGCAGATGATTGACCAGACCTCGCGCGACACGGTGCTGTTCGCGGGCGGGTCGGACATGACGACGGAGCGCGCCGCCGAGCGGGTGCGGTCGTTCAAGGCGTACCTGGAGGCGAACCGGAACGAGATTACCGCGCTTCAAGTGCTATACTCCCAGCCGTACGGGAAAGGCCCGACGTACAAGGACTTGAAAGAACTCGCGGCGAGCCTGTCCGCGCCGCCGCACTCGCTGTCGTCCGACGCCTTGTGGGAATCGTTCCGGCTGGTGGAGGCGGACCGGGTGCGCGGCAAGACGGTGCGCGAGCGGGTGGCGGATCTGGTGTCGCTGGTGCGGTTCGCGGTCGGAGCGACGGAGACGCTGGCACCGTTCGAGGAGACGGTACGGGAGCGGTTCGCGGCGTGGCTTGGGGCGCAGGAGACGGCGGGGCGGGTGTTCAACGGGGAGCAGAAACGGTGGCTGGAGATGATCCGCGACCATGTGGCGGCTAGCCTCGCGGTGGAGGCGGACGACTTCGGGTACGTGCCGTTCTCGGAGCGGGGCGGTCTGGGGGCGGCGTATGCGGCGTTCGGTGATACACTCTATCCGCTCTTGGAGGAGCTGAACGGAGTGCTTGTCGCGTGACGGGAAAAGATGAGGAGATGGGCGCGGGGGGCTTGCCGCGTGGGTGGGCACTGACTACGCTCGGCGCAATCCTCCAGGTGCTACGCGGCGTCACTTACGATAAGCAACACGCCGTCGAATCCGCGCAAAACGCGATTGACCCCGCACTTAACCTCGTGCCTGTTTTGCGGGCGAACAATATCGGCGACGGTCTGAACTTCGATGAGGTTGTGTTTGTCCCTGCCCGATTCGTTTCCGAAGGGCAGTATCTCCAAATCGGCGACATCGTGATTGCCGCGTCAAGTGGTAGCGCGTCCGTTGTCGGAAAAGCCGCGCCGCTTCTGCATGAATGGTATGGCTCGTTTGGAGCGTTCTGTTACGGCTTGCGCGTGAACCCGCAGATAGACTGCCGCTTTGTCTCGTATTTCTTGCAGTCGAAAGAATACCGCAATCAAGTTTCCGAGTTGGCGGGCGGCATCAATATAAATAATCTCCGCCGTAATCATATTGAGGATATGGCGTTTCGGGTCGCACCGCTCGCCGAGCAAGTCCGCATCGTCGCGGAGATCGAGCGGCAGTTCTCGCTCCTTGATGCGGGCGTGGCGAACCTGAAGCGGGTGCGGGCGAACCTGAAACGGTACCGCGCCGCTGTTTTGCAAGCCGCGTGTACGGGCAAACTCGTGCCGACGGAACGCGCCGTCGCCGACGCCGAAGGGCGTGCCTACGAACCCGCTTCCGATCTGCTGACACGCATCCTGACCGAACGCCGCGCCCGCTGGGAGGCCGAGCAACTCGCCAAAATGCGGGCACGGGGCACGGAACCGAAAGACGACAAATGGAAGGCGCGGTACGAGGAGCCAGCCTCCCCCGACACGAGTGGTCTGCCCGAACTGCCGCGAGGGTGGACGTGGGCTACACTTGGACATTTGGCTTGGTCCGTGAAGGATGGGCCACACTTCAGCCCTAAGTACGCACAGGAAGGTGTTCCGTTCATTTCTGGTGGTAATGTGCGACCGTCTGGCATTGATTTCGCTACCGCTAAGTGCATCTCCCAGCAATTGCATGACGAATTATGCAAACGTTGCAAGCCCGAAATGAACGATGTTTTATACACCAAAGGTGGTACGACTGGTATTGCGCGTGTAAACACGTATGATCGGGAGTTCAACGTCTGGGTTCACGTCGCCGTTTTGAAACTAACGGCAAGCGTAAAGCCATTTTACGTCCAACACGCCCTGAACTCGCCATTCTGTTATTCACAAGCGCAGAAGTATACGCATGGCGTCGGAAATCAAGATTTAGGATTGACGCGAATGGTGAAGATCGTTCTTGGCGTGCCGAGTCTTGCCGAGCAACACCGCATAGTAGCCGAGGTCGAACGCCGCCTGTCCGTGGTCGAAGCCCTCGAAACCACCGTGGCGCACAACCTGAAACGCGCCGAGCGGTTGCGCCAGGCGGTGTTGCGCGACGCCTTCGCGGGCAAGCTCGTGCCGCAAGACCCAGCGGACGAACCCGCGTCGGTGTTACTCGCCCGCGTCGCCGTTGAACGCGCCGCCGCGACTGTTGCGGTCACGCCCCGAACCCGCAAGACTCAGATTATCAAGGAGAACCCTTCCGATGGCGGACGTAAGCGCGATGACCCCGACCGAGCGGGCGTTTCACCAGGAGTGTATCGTCGGGTGCGCGATGATGACGAAACAGCACAAGTACAACTCGGCTTATTTTCTCCAGATGCTCCATGAACACGGCGCGGTCGGGGCGGTGAGCCGCCTTCTTCAAGCCGAGAACTACCAATCGGGATTGACAACGCTCTGGGAGATGGGCAGACTCGACTACAGTTCCGAGTCCGCCGTGCTTGACCCGCGCTGGGCGAGCCTGTTCACCGACGCGGAAAAAGCGGTCGCCCGCAAGCGGCTCAAAGCCATAAATTACGAACCGACGTTCGGTATTTCAGTGCGCCCATAGTTCTTCTTTTTTCTTCTGCCAAGTCGTTAAACGCGCGACCTTGAAATTGTCAGACGATCTCAAGCAGGTATCCCGCGTGAAGAGGGCGAATAGGCTACCACATAGGGTATAATATGGGGGGCAAAAATATGTTTGCCTTTTCCGTTAAAATTAAAGGGGGGAAACATTATGACAAAGACCATAAACCCAAAAGCCCAATCGGCTCCCTCTCCGATGATTTCCTTGTACACCCGCTTGCGACAGGCCGGTTACGACAAGAAGTTTGTGACTGAGAGAATACTCCCCGATTGGTGGGACGACGCGGCGGCGGGAACCAGCGCAGGCTACGCCCACGTGGTCGGCATGATAGCGGACTATACAGGGCTTGCTTTGACATCCTTCTACGAAACGGGTTCGCTCCGCTTCGAGACAGCCACACAACAACCGCTCTACAAACTGAAGCAGGGAACGCAGACCGCCGACGTCGCGCTGGCTTCGGGGCTGGCGGGGCGGATTGGCAAACTATGTGCTGATGCCATGCCGAGGTCCACGGATGAAGCACTGATTTCGGAGAAAGCGCGAGACTTCCCCGATCAGGCGGCACTAGCGATTCGTCAGCAGATTCTGGACGTGGGTTCCAAAGTCGTTTCGTTCGACGCACTTCTTGACTACTGCGGAGGTGTCGGGGTCGCGGTGGTTCCCGTCACCGATTTTCCGAGCGGGGGGCATAAAATGGATGCTATGGCGATGCGTGTCCCGCACGAAGGTAAGCGGGAGTGGAGCGGGGATCGGTATGTCATCTTCCTTTGTTGCAACCGCAAACAAAAAGCGTGGCATCTGTTTCATCTGGCGCATGAACTAGGACACATTGTCCTCGGACACTTGCGTGGCGCGGAATTGCTCTTCGACGAGGATATTGAGGACGAAGGGCGCGATGACCAGGAGCGAGCGGCGAACGTTTTTGCGATCTCGCTACTAACGGGGAGCACGGCGGAAGTGGTAACGCTACCGACCAACACGACGAACCCGACCGCACTGGCGCAGGTCGCCGCTACGCGGTCATCGGCGCGAAAGATTGACGCGGGGTTTCTTATCCTATGTCATGCGCGGATTTGTGCGAAAAGCAATCCGAAGTTTTGGGGAGTTGCGACAAAAGCACTCGACGCTTTCAAGACGCAACAGAAGGCACTGGAGGGCATCCGCGAACGTCTGCAAAAATGGTTGGACTTTGATCAGTTGTCGGATGAGAATGCCGCCTTCCTGCAACGAATTACAGGAATTAATGGGATGATTGCATAACTCTACCGCGTGATTGTTTTCGCGGACAACGATATTCTCTATAAATTGGCGGCATGGGACTTGCTCCCGCTCTTGACCGAATCCATCGGCGTGGAACGGGAGCAAATTCGTGTTTTGGACACCCTCGTCTATCGCCTTCGGAAACCAAGAAGCCTTGTGGTGAAGTATGGCGAACCGATGGTGCAAACGTTGTCGCAGTATATCGCTGGTTTGCCTCTGCTTGCCGAGGGTGATTTCGACGAGTGCAAGACTCTCCCCTCGGGCGTAAGCGGGATTGATGCGGGTGAGCGTGTTCTACTCGCCGCTACTGCCACTGCGAAAGTGAATCTGTTTTTCGTGTCCACGGGCGATAAGAACATGATGCGTAGTCTTGCAGGGGCGGCGGGCTATGAAACCGTGACTGCAAGGGTGAAAGGGCGAATCGTCTGCGTCGAACAGGTGCTTTGGTTAGGCATGAGAGTATACGGCTGCGAATACATCCGTGCAAAGATCGGTCTGCGCCCCGATTGCGACAAGGCGGTGCGAATCATCTTCGGCTCTGATCTGAAGTCACCAGAACCGCAGGTCGAAGAAGGTTTCCTCTCCTACGTTCGTGCTTTACAAGCAGAATCGCGAGGGCTTCTGCATTTGTTTGAAGCACTGCCCCCACTCGGCTGAAAACTTTCCTTCATGAATACTCCTGAAACCACTAAACCCGCGACCTCCGACGCAGGCAGAAACTCCGTTTCCGACGCCCTGGTCGCGAAGCTCTGGAACTTCTGCAACCTGCTCCGCGACGACGGGCTTTCCTACGGCGATTACGTTCAGCAACTGACCAACCTGCTGTTCCTGAAGATGGCGGATGAGCGGACCCAGCCGCCGTACAACAAGCCGAGCGTCGTGCCCGAGGAGTTGTCGTGGCAGACGCTGATGGCGCGCGACGGCGAGGAGCTAGAACGGCACTACCGCCATGTGCTGGACGAGCTCGGCAAGAAGTCGGGGACGCTCGGGGTGATCTTCCGCAAGTCGCAGAATCAAGATCGAGAACCCCGCGCTCCTGAAGCGGCTGATCGCCGACCTGATTGACCGCGAAACGTGGACGAGCCTCGGCGCGGATGTGAAGGGCGACGCTTACGAAGGCTTGCTGGAAAGAAACGCGCAGGACACGAAATCGGGCGCGGGGCAATACTTCACGCCGCGCCCGCTGATTGACGGCATTGTGGATGTAATGTGTCCGAAGCCTGGCGAGACTGTGTGCGACCCGGCGTGCGGCACGGGCGGCTTCCTGCTCGCGGCGCACGACCACATTTCGCACCACCACGGGCGCGCGATGACCCGCGACGAGAAGCACGCGCTGAAGCACGACGCCCTGCGCGGCTGGGAGATCGTCGCGCCGACCGCGCGCCTCGCCGCGATGAACTTTTTGCTCCATGACATCGGCGGCGCGGAGGACGAATGCCCGATCTATGTCAAGGACGCTTTAGCGACGCAGGGCGGGCAGTATTTCGACATGGTGCTCTCGAACCCGCCGTTCGGCAAGAAATCGTCCATCACCGTGGTCGGCGAGGACGGCAAAGAGGAAAAGGAAAACATCTCCTACAGCCGCACCGACTTCTGGGCGACCACGAGCAACAAGCAACTGAACTTCGTCCAGCATATCGTCAGCCTGCTCAAACAGCATGGACGCGCCGCCGTGGTCGTCCCCGACAACGTGCTGTTTGAAGGCGGGGCGGG
>JAYUUO010000260.1:0-2777 GCA_043754515.1 Armatimonadota bacterium | reverse complement strand
TTCTTGTAATGCCCGAACGCACCTTTGAGGTCGCCTTTCGCGAAAGCCGCCCATCCGTATTCTATGTCTGCGATATTGTTCATCAAGTCGGTAATCATCGGCATGAAGTTTTCACCGAGCGCGGCGGTCATCGCGTCCCAACCGCCCTTGACCCGCGCTTGCGCCGCCATGAACTCTGCCGATTTACGCTCAAAATCGGGGTTCATTATCCGCTCTGTGGTTGCCGCGTCGCCTTTCAAGTTGGCGAGTGTCCCCTTACTCACTTGGGTCAGAGGTAGCGCGCCCTCGATACCAAGGGTTTGCGCTACCCTGATTCGCTCCTCCCGATTCGTGATAGCGCGTAGCCCCTCGACCGCTTTGAGTAATTGCCCCGCCGTGTCCACCTTGCCATATGGACCAGCGACGTTGTACACACCGAGCCGGGAGCCGAAAGCGCGGGCGGTCGGGTCAGTCGTTATCCGCTCATTGAGTGTTTTCGCCATGCCGCCGAAGTCCGCACCGAAAGCAGACGAATAGACGGCGAGTTTGGCGGCCTCGCCGGACGTGGCACCCGTGGCGAACCGCGATGCGCTGAACGCCCGCCCTGCTTCGGCGGCGGCAGCGGTCATTTCGTATATGGCTTTCGCGGCGGCTATCGCGGCGGCGGCGGCGGCGGTGTAGGGGTTGCTTAGTAGTGCCTCCGACGCACCCGCCCCGCCGAACAGGTCCATCGCTTTGCCGACGAGCGGCATCATGCCCCCGCCAGAGCCGCCCCCGCCGAACCGCGACGATTTAATGAGTGTTGCGAACCGGCTACCAAAGTCGGGGGAACTGCTCCCACCGGTGATTTTATCCACGCGCTTCTGCGCCTGGGACTGGGCATAACCGAGATCGCGCATTCGGTCGCCGGTCATCCCCGCCGTGGTCGCCTTCGCAAGTGCCTCCCGCGCTTTCGCTAGTCGCTCGAACGGTCCCGCCGCGCTTCTCGCTGATCCTGCCGCCTTATCCTCACTATCCGCGTAGCCGAGGAGGGCGCGCCCCACGCGGTTTATCTCTGCCGGGTCGGGCAGCTTCACAGACTGGGAAAGGTCAACGACGTTATCAGGCATAATCTTGTTTCACCGAACGCCAAGCAGTTTTATCAAGGACGCAACGCCCAGCGCAGGTTCGTTGTCCCGCGCCTCTTTCACCGCGCACAGGTCATAGAGCCAGTCGAAACCGAGCGGTGAGCGAAGCGGCCCAGACAGGCGCGAAAGCTCAGTGTCACCGAACACCCGCGCGTGGAAGTCGGCGAGAATCGCGTAGATACCGACCAGCGCGGCGTCTGTTCGTGCCACCACGTCCGGGTGGGTGTGGGAGGATTCGGCGGCGGCGCGGATCAAATACCCGCGCCCGCCGCTCAGACGTTTTTTAGAGACAGGCTCCCGGATTCAGCGTCCGCGCCCTCGCCTTCGTTCACCGCCTTTGTTTGCATTTCATAGGCCCACGAAAGAACATCCACGAACGCGCGGGGGCAACGGGCGGCGAACGAAGCCCAATGCGCAAAGTTCCAGTTTGGCACGGCGGGCGATTCTGCGAAGCCTGTTCTGTCGAGCGTAACGAGCACCGCGATATTCTCACAAATCACCTCGGAAATCAGTATCGTAGTGCTACCGACCTTGACAATCTCGCCGCCACGTATGTACTTATCAGAGAACGCGGCGGCGGTCCCCGCGAGGAACACGGCGGCGGGGTACCCCTCCTGCGCCTCGAACGTGAACACCCATTCGTGCCCTGGTGCGGACGGGTCGGTGAAAGTGCGTGTAGACTTCGTGGCGGGGATCGCGGGGAGTAGGGCGGGATCGAATAGCGGCATTATGAAAAAGAACTCCGTTTCGTTGCTAGTAGGGTATGCCCGCAGTGTTACCAAAGTAGAGAGTGCGACCGCACGGGGCAAGTGTGAGTTTATCCACGTTCTTACCTTGCTGTATGCCGGTCGTAAGCCCCGCAATCACACCAATGAGCGCAACGCAGTTGTCCAGGCTAGCCGCCGCGCCGATAGGCCGGAACTTAGCGATCACCCGAAAATAGGTGTATGTGGCTGACAACACGTTAAGATTACCGAGACCGTTCGCAGGCGCGATCTCCTGCAAGGTCGCTGTGAACCCCAGATACTCCGGTACCATGTTATCAATGACGCTGTCTGCCGGGCGAATGGACACATTGTTAAACGTAACATCTATGTCAAACGCCTCGAACGTCTGAGCGGTCGCGGCGTATATGGCGAGGTCAATCGCCGTCCCCCACGTGATCGTTCCCGTGGAATCGGGGTTGCCGCCGCTGATTTGTAGGGCAGTCAGGTTCTTCGCCTGTTTGTAAAATGGGATTGTTGCGGTGGTGGGCATGTTAGTTCACGTCGTCTTTCCAGTCGGTCAGGGGGGTACCGGCGTCTACCATCGTAATTTTGTCACCTAGCACGATTTCGGATAAAGAGGCATCGGGCGCAACCTCCATGATTCGCGACATGGTTGCATGAGGCGCGGCGTTCGTGCCGTATAGAACCGCGTGGATGCCGCCGACCGGCTTCAAGCGGGTGACACGGTAGCGGCGCGGCTCGGTAGAATCGTTGAAGTAAGTGTCGTCAGTCATTTTGTGGTGAAAACCTTTCGGAAGGCGGCGGATAACCTCCGCGCGCGGTTCGGGTTAACGCGCCGCGCGATGTTGGCGGCGACGGGACGGGGCACCATGCGGCTAGTGCCCTGCAAATAAATCTTGTTCAGGTCCGTGTTCACAAGCCCCGAAACAACAGAATCACCGGA
>JAYUUO010000259.1:0-8266 GCA_043754515.1 Armatimonadota bacterium | reverse complement strand
GGCGGTCGGGCAGACGCTCTAGAGAACTGGAAGATCTGAAGGAGGAGGGCCTGTTCGGGTTCGCCCGCCTGCGCTGGGAGGCGTGGCTCGCCGACCGCGCCGCCGGACACATCGAACGGCGCGAGAAGTCCAAGCAGGTCGCCCTCGAAGCCAAACGCAAGTCCGTCGAGCAGGGCATCGCGACCGCGCGGGCGGTGGAGGCGATGCAGGTGGACAACGACCGGCAGATCATAGCCGCCGTGGAATCGAGCCAGCGCCGGATGATCGCCGAGGCCAGCCTAAGACCGGGGAACCTCATTACCCCGCCCCCACGTCTGCCGGTGCAACAGCGTGAACCCGTTCTTGACGCCGATTTCCGAGATGAATCCTCAATCACCGCGCCCCCGGTTCGCCCTTATCTGACCGACGCGCAAATAGACGCGATCGCAAGGCGATTCCTTAGCAAGTACCCGGTCGGCGATGACTTCGAGGAAGCATGGACAGTATACTCTTCGGCACTGGAATCCGCCGTGCCTACAAAGGCTCGCGCCGAAATTAAGGAGCGGGCAAAGGCTCTGCTAAGCATTAACGACGGGTCGGCGTAGCGGGTGACGATGGGACGAAGTTACTCGCGGGTCTGCTTTTGCACAGCCTATTCACCACCGCGACCCGCGCGCCGGGCGATGTCCCCGTGGCACTCGCCGTGGACGAACTGGGGCTTTCGGAGCGGTTCGCGGGTCCTGGCACTTAGCCGCATCTTAGCGGCGGCAGGGGAATACAAACTGCGGCTGATGGTCGCCTGTCAGCACATGGGACAGCTCCCCGGCGAACTCCAGCAGGCACTGCGAACCAGCACCGCGCTCCGGGTCTACTTTCGGTTCGGCATTGATGACGCGAAGGCGGTTGCTTCCACCCTCTCGGCGGGCAGAGGGTACACTACTGAATACATTACTCAATTGCAGTTGAAACGCCGCTTGAATAATTAGGCAAAAGATTATTCCCGGATGGATCAACGTAAAAATTAAGCCAAGTTGTTGAGTTGTAAGCAAAAGCCTTGTCGAGCAAAATAGCCGATGATAGTAGCAACGTTAGTTGTTTGAACATGGTTTCATCTGGGCTACCAGAACAGACTCCGGCACACGCGGGGGTCTTTTTTTCTTTACCAGAGCCGATTTCTCCCGGTTTGAATGTCCCGATCCGGCGAGATGAGCCGGCGAGTTCCGTGAACAGGGCTTTAGGCTCCAGCAGCAGTCTTTTGCCGGTTAGAATAACCTCGCTCCCTCCGGCGGCGAGTACGCTAATCGTGAGCCGTTTCCCGGCCGGGTCGGGGCGTCTGGCGAAGTAGTCCCGCGCCAGAGTACAGAACGAAATACCCTTTCGCACCACGTCAAAGGAACGTTCCGCGTTGCCGTGTATACCGCCGTACGCTTCCATCTTTTCCCGGTGTCGTTCTTGCTCCAGGGTTAATGTGGCTTTGCGGGACAGATACTGCGCGTCCGTGATCATATCGGCGAGGCGCAGATCGAGCAGTTTTTCGAGCCGCGCGCCCAGTTCGGTCATGGTTCGGCCCGCCGTGTCACCGGCGACTTTACGGAGGGAGATGTCTTCGCGCGTCGTTCGCGCGAAGTGACGTCTCATCTGCTCCATAACCTGCTCTTGGAACGACGCGGACACGGTGATGCCTTCCAAATATCCGGCGATCTGCTGTTCTAACTCCTCCTCGCGGACGCCCTTGCGGTCGCAGACGCGCCGCATGTTCGTACAGTGGTAGTAGATGTGACCTTTCGAGCGGGTCGCGGTGATGGCGCAACCGCACCGCCCGCACCGCATCAGACCGGCGTACGCGAAGTCGTGTTTACTGCGTCTTTGCGCCGGCGGGAGAACGATCTCCTCATCCCCGGCGCGGGCGTCCTCATCGCCGAGTAACCGGCGTAACCGGTAGAACTCCTCGACTGATAAGAGCGGCGGGTGCGTCCCCCGGTACAATCCCTGCCGCCCGCGACACAGCCCGGCATAGAACGGGTTTTTCAAGATGCCATAGAGTGTGGCCCGCGGAAGCGGCGAGCCGATCCCCGCGTTGCGCCGGGTCGGTTTCGTGCGGTAGCCGGAGGTGTCGTTCAAGGTACGGAGGGCTTGTGGGACCGTCGCGCCCCCGGCGAGTATTTGTCCCATGGCGCGTCGCAGGAGAGGGAACCGGTCGGGATCGGCGACGACGGTTCGGCTAACGCGTTCGTTGATGTACCCCTCCGGGGCGCGGTGCGGGAAGTCGCCTTTGTCGCGCTTAGATTTCATGCCGCGCATCACGTCCACCGACAGTTTGTCCACCTGATATTTGGCCTGCGAGAAGATGAGACTGAGCATCATTTTGCCCTCCGGGGTGCTCTCGAACGAGTAGCCCGACGTGAAAACGATGGCTTTTAGTTTATTGCGGTCGAGCAGGTCGATCACCCAGCCGCCGTCAACGGCGTTGCGGGCGAGCCGGTCGGGGTGCCACGTGATCACGGCGTCCGCCTGCCCCTTCTCCAGCATGGCAACCATTCTGGCGAACCCGGCACGCACCCCGGCTCGTTTTGCGGAGCGGGATTCGGTGAGTGTTTCAACAATGCGAAAGCCCTCCCGGTTTGCCCGCTCCGTGGCGAGACGAATCTGGTCGTCTATACTTTGCACCTGCTTATCTTCCCGGTCGGTTGACTTACGGGCGTAAAGTATGAAGCGGCGGGGCGGGGGCGGTGTGTTCATCGCGCGGACGTTAGGCGGGTGTCGTTAGCCGGACAGAAAAAGGTAGTACAGACGCAGGAGTGCCGTACAGGCTTCGGAGGCTTCTTTCTCTGATGCGAAGCATATCCCAAACTCGGCCTCGCATAAAGCCCGCAGGACGTCCACCTCCCCCGGCGTGGGGGAAGGAAGCGGCACATCGGGCGAGTAGGGCGGGATTCGTGGCAACATGGTAAGACCGATGTTGCCACGTACCGGACGTAGGCCGAACGAGCGTTGCAAGGGAGCAACGCGTGGGGCTACACGAGCCGACGCCGCTTCGCCTTCTCCACCCTTTGATTATGCAAGATGCCCTTCACCACGCCGACGCTCGAGTGGATGTCGCGGATGAAGTCCGGGTCTATCTTCGTATAGATGAGCGTGGTCTTGGTCTCTTTGTGCCCGGCGATGGTTTGCGCGGCGAGCTGGTT
Source organism: Armatimonadota bacterium (assembly GCA_043754515.1). Taxonomy (GTDB): domain Bacteria; phylum Armatimonadota; class Armatimonadia; order Armatimonadales; family Armatimonadaceae; genus JACMIU01. Next base: position 5,102 of record JAYUUO010000259.1, on the reverse strand, counting down.
CACCTTGGCCAGCCGGTTCAGGCTGTAGCGGCGGAGCGAATGCAGGGTGATCGGCGCGTCAATGCCCGCCCATGTCAGGTAGGACTTGAGCGTTTTCAAGAAGCGCGACTCGTCGAGACGTGTCCCGTATTCACTAAGGAAGAGCCATCCCTCGTCTCCGCCGTCTTTCGCGTCCGCCATGATTTTCGAGCGCAGCTTGAGCCAGATGCCGAGCGCGTCCGCCCACTCATCCGATACGGGAATCAGACGCGGTTCGCGCCCCTTGCTCTCGCGGATGGTGATCTGCCGCTCCCCGGCGCGGTAATCGCCGACTTTAAGTGACAAAATCTCCCCTATACGGGCGGCACTGTCCAGGAGTCCGAGCAGGATGGCGTAGTTGCGGTCGCGGTGGAAGGCGCGTTTCGCGGCAATCTGAAACCGAGCGGCGGGGTTTTTCTGCACGTTCCAGTAGTCGTAGACCGCCGTCAGGAGCCGGTGCATGTCCTCGTCGGACGGCATATACTTCGCGGTCCGCGGGGCGTTCCGCACCTGATAATCGGCGAGCGGGTTGCGGGCGATCACGTCGTTCTTGCTACACCACGAGTAGAAGGCTTTGGCGCAGACCGCGTCGTGGTGCAGGGTGGCTTGCGATTTGTTCTGCCCCTGCCGCTCGATCAGGTAGCGGTCCAGGTGCCGCTTCCCGAAACCGTCGAAGGGTACGTCGTTCCCGTCCGCCCAGTGGGCGATGCCGGAGAGTTGGACTTTGTAATAGCGGAGGGTCTTTTTGGCGCGGGTGGCTTCGCAGTGAAGCAGGAACTCGCGGAGGGCTTCGTCCCAGGAGAAACGGTCTATGTCCGACATATGCTGTGTACTTTATTGATGAGCCTCGCGACAGGTATAGCATTACCTATCGAGGATTGTCAACGAAGTCACGTTCTAGATTAAGGCCGACGACCGGATTCGAACCGGTGACCTGCTGTTTACGAAACCGTTTTTGATATTTTTATATTGTCCGTGGGAGTCCACAGGCGTCCTACTTGTCGTGTTTAAGTGCCATTATCTGTCACGTCGAACCCACCCGCGTCCAGCGTTTCCGCCCATGTCCAGGTACGTCGGACACAAAAATGGACACAACGTGACTCCTTGGAGGTAATCTGTAGACCATAGCGGGGCGGATGTACTTCCACTCCGCTCGCTCAGAACGGAAACACCTTCTGCATCGGTGAAGAAATCATAGGCTCGTCTTTAAGCAATGGAGACAGTTTCGACAGCAGGCACTTGAGTTTGCCGTTGGCCGCATCAATCTCTTCTTGGGTAAAATAATAGTGCTGTTCGGTCCCGCCATTGAAACAGTAGACGGTCATATCTACATCCTCAAGATCGAGGTTATACTTAAGACCTGATGCAAAATAGGGGTAAACTGTGTCATGCTCTGTGTTCCCAAGTTAAAACGCCACCCCCGGCAATTCCGAGCCTTCACCGGACTCACCATCACCGAGTTCGACCGACTGCTCAGCGAAATTCAATCGCCTTATGATACGGCTGTCCGACAACGACAAGTAGCTTCACCACGCCGACGCAAACCCGGTGCCGGACGCCCAGGTGCCCTTGCCTTGTCCGAACGACTCCTGATGGGGTTGATTTATATGCGCCTGTATGTGAGTCAGCGATTAGTCTCCTTCCTCTTTGATATAGACCAGAGCAACGTTTGCCGGGAACTCAATGATCGCCTCATGCCCGTTTTGCTCGCGGTTTTACCCGTCCCGTTGCGAGATGCCCCGTTGCGCAATGCCCCGTTGCGCAATGCCCCGGTGCGCAATGCCCCGTTGCGCAATGCCCCGTTGCGCAATGCCCCGTTGCGCAATGCCCCGTTGCGCAATGCCCCGTTGCGCAATGCTTCGGAGTTGCAACACGACGCAAACGCGATCAGCGAGTCTCCCAGCCAGGCAAACGATAGAACAAAGAGTAATCCGCGCCGGATTAGCACTCTCAAAGAATTGCTGGAAACATATCCTGACCTGTCCGAGGTGTTAATAGACGCGGCGGAGGAACCTATTCCCCAACCGGAAGACAAGCTCAAGCGCAAATAGGCGTATAGTGGCAAGCAACAGGATCACACCGTCAAAACGCAGATTTTAGCAACCAGAGAGCAGATACTGCACGTGTTCGGAACAAACGCCGCGTTTTTCCTCGGTGGGCTGCCCGGTAGTCTTCATGACCCGACGGTGCTAGGGGCATCGGGCGTTGTAGTTCAAGTGCGCGAAAAGGTGCCGATTCGTGTGGACAAGGGGTATCAGGGGGCGAGCAAACGATATCCCAAACATAACATAAAGGAACCGATCAAAGGCAAGCGGGGACAAAAAGTCAATGATTTGGGCAAGGCATACAACTATTTGCTTTGTACTCTGCGCATTTATGTTGAATACCATTTCGCCCGTTTGCAACAGTTTGGCATTTTGCGTGACTTATATCGGGGTCGTCTTGATGCTCATGAGGATGTTTTCTGTGTGGTGAGTGGTTTGCTCAATTACCGCAATTCGGGGAGATTTCGCCTGGTATAAGGAAGGTAACATTGAGAAACAAGAGCGACGTTCAGTACGCTACAAAAACCAGATAATTTCGCATTAGGTCTTTAGCACTTCCGATAGAAGTGCGATAGTTAGCACTTCCGAGTCCGCGCAAGTGGGACGGCAGTTAGGGGAGTGTCGCCGTTGCGGGGAACTATACAATTGCGCTCGATCCACAGTTGGCCGCAGTTAGGGGAGTGTCGCCATTGCCGCCATTGAGGGTGTTGTCTCAGGAAATCATCAATCGTGACGAATAGAGCGGTGATTTGCTGGCCAATGCTCTGTCGCTCTTGGGCGAGTTTGGCCATCATCGGGGGCAAGGCTTGTGACGGCGCGAAGTTCTGAGCAATGAGATGGCGTACCGCTTTGGCCGTTGGTGTACCGCTTTGGCCGTTGGCGTCGGTATACTAATCAGGGAAGGGCGTCCTGTGTGAAGGTAGAGTTTGGCGACTTCATTTTACATCAGGACGACCGACCAACCTCAACTCAAGATTCGGGTTAAGTAAGTTTTGTGAAGGCCGGCTACAAGCCGAACAATTCGCCGATCCTTTGGTCAATTTCCCGTGACGAGATGCCGCCCTCCGCAGTTTCATAGGTTGAGACCAGAGTGCCGCCCGAACCTCCCCCCTCTTCATGGGGGAGTATGTCGTGGTCACGATACCACGCTTTTTTCGCCTCCCAGCGAGTGCGATACGCGGGGTCGAACATCATGCCGCAGTGTTCCCAGTAGTATGTAAGTCCTGACACCGCGTCGTCGATTGTGAAGTCGGGGTAGCGGACGATTCCGCCGAGCGTCAGTGGCTTTTCGTAAATCGGTTCGATCCCCTTCGCGGCAAGTCGGTCGAAAATGATAATTTCTGACTTCGAGCGCACGGGGACGCCCGTGCTAGTGCAATGAATCAACCGCTCTTCCAAAAATCGCCCTTCCACTTCCACAGGTCGCGGCTTCTCGAACAGGTTGGTCAGCCGCCGCGCCGTATCGGAATATACGACGGACGCGTACTTCTTGAGATCGGCGCGGCTCCCCTGATGCAGCACGACCACGCGATCCCGCTGGCGGGTGAGCGCGGTGTAGAGCAGTTCGCGCGACAGCAGGCGGCACGGGTTCGGTAGCACCAGGATCACCAGACCGAATTCACTCCCTTGGACGCGGTGGACCGTGAGCGCGTAGGCGAGTTCGAGGCGTGGTGTCGCCTCCTCCTTGAAGTCGCTCTTGAATAATGAATAGGTGAACCCAGGCTGGGAGGAGAACTCGATCTTCAGATCGGTTGGCACGGAATTCATCTTCGCCGTCTTAATCGAACTCACCGCCAGCCCGATCTCCCCATTCGCCAGGTAGCACGCCGCGTTCTCCTGCGGCCAAACACGCTTGGGGAAGACGCGATGGTTCGCGGTTACGATGACCTTGTCGCCGTAGACAATCTCCTCGGCTCCCATCGGCTCGGGAATACGTCGGTTCCAACCGCGACGCCGTCCCAGCGTCACCATTTCCTGGCGGAACCGCTTGTGGATCAGACGGTTGAGAGCCGCGACGCCGTAGCACTCCGCCCGCACAGGCGAAAGGATTTGCCAGTTCTCCACCTTCTGTCCCGCGCCACGGTGAAAATAATTGTAGCCGTTGAACTCGGTGCCGCCGAGCGACAAGTCGAAGCCGCTCACGTCAGAGGAGTCGGCGAGTTTTAATTCCTCCGCGAGAACCGTGAGCAATGCCGCCTCGAAAGTGGCAGGCGTATCCCACTTCAGAAAGCGGATGTGGGGGTTCTCACCCGCCTTCATCACCGTGTCGAATACGGTGTCCTCGCCTGGCTCCAACGCTTGACCGCTGAACCACTGGGCGAGTTGCAGGTCTGCGCGTTCTCCTCCCGCACTCGCCTGACGGCGGTGGATGGTGAGTTCGGCGAAGCCGCTCCCCACGCGTGGGAACGTCTGCTCGACGCCCTCGGGCGTGACCTGCGAGACGATGTCCACGAAAGGACGACCAGGACCGATAGGCGGCAGTTGTTTCGGGTCGCCGACGAGGATCAGTCGCATCGCACCGTTCCGGACCGCCTGGAGCAGTGCGCCCAGCATCTCCTCGGTGAGCATGGAGGCTTCGTCCACGATCACGGTCTCCGCCGTGTCCGTCGGGGCGAGGGTACTTAGTCGGTAGTTCTGGGTCTCGGGGTCAAATCGGTCGCATCGCGTGAGGAACTGCGCAATAGTGTACGCCTTGAGTTTCAGACCTTTTGACGCCTGCTCCATGTGTACCCGTGCCTTACCCGTTGGGGCGAGCAGCAGGACCTCGCCAGTGGCGATGGCGGGGTGACCACACAGGACGGAGAGCAGAGTAGTCTTGCCCGTCCCTGCCGATCCTAGAAGGACTGAGAACCGCGACTCCGCGAGTTCCTTGAGTGCCGCCGCCTTTTCTGTGCGTGCCCGCTCCTCCATTTCATCCCCAGCCAGGACCGCACCGCCCAGGTGACTGCTCCCCCTGCTAAAGCACGGGGGCTTCTATGGCTCTTAGGCGCTAACATGGGGCTTTTTTACCACGCGCTAAAGCGCGTGAAAACCGTGCCG
>JAYUUO010000258.1:0-8312 GCA_043754515.1 Armatimonadota bacterium | reverse complement strand
CGCTGCCTCCCACTCGTCGAACTTCGCCGCGAGCGCGTCCTTAGCGGCCGTGTAGTCCGCCGACAACCCCATAGCGTGATCCGCGCTTTTCGGCGCGGACAGGGCCGCCTCGACTTCGGCGACCCGTGCTTCGAGCCGCGTGATCTCGCCCTCTATCGTCGCAACGCGCTTCACCACCTTCGCCCGTTCTTTCGACTGCCCGTGCGCGTTTCCCTGCGGGGAGGGCGCGGAAGCGATCTGGGTTGCTTTGGTCGGCGTCGCCTTTGCCGGTGCCCGCGCTTCGTTCTGCTCGGCGCGCCACGCTGAGTAGGATCCCTCGAACAGTTCGACTTTGCCGTCTCCGGTCAGCGCGAGCGTGGTATCGGTCGCGGCATCGAGCAGGGCGCGATCGTGCGAAACGACTAGCAACGTCCCCTTGTAACTCTGCAACGCCTCCGTCAGCGCGTCGCACGAATATACGTCGAGGTGGTTCGTCGGCTCGTCGAGGATCAGCAGGTTCGCGGGCGACAGCACCATCAGCGCGAGCGCGAGTTTAGACCGCTCGCCGCCCGACAGCGCGGAGATCGGCTTGAACACATCCTCGCCGGTGAACAGGAACTTCGCCAGGTGCGACCGCGCCTCGCCGACCGTCATCCCGACCCGGTCATAAAACGTGTCCAGCACCGACTCGTCACCATCGAAATCATCCGCGTCCTGCCGGTGATATGCGACGGAAACGCCGTGGCCGACGCGCAGGTAGCCGGAATCGGGCGATTCGTCGCCGACGATCATCTCGATCAGGGTAGACTTGCCGACGCCGTTCGCGCCGACAACGCCGACGCGCGCTCCGCGCTCCAGCGTGAAGTTTGCGTTGTCCAGTATCGCCTTCGCGCCGTAGCGTTTCGTCACCCGCTCGCAAACCACCACTTCGCGCCCCGAACGCCCGGATGTGTCCACCCGCGCCGCCATCGTCACCTTCTCGTCAAGGGGACGTTCGACGCGCTCCAAACGCGCGAGTTGCTTCGCCCGCCCCATCGCGTTGCGGCTGTTCTGTCCCGCTTTGTTGCGGCGGATGTACTCCTCCTGCCGGGCGATTTCGGTCTGCTGGCGGTTATACTCGTCGAGTTGCCGCGCCCGGTTCGCCGCTTTGACGTCGCGGTACTTCTGGAACCCGCCGGTGTACGCGGTAATCACACGGTTTTCGAGTTCCCAGACGGTGCCGATAACGGCTGTCAGGAAGCGGCGGTCGTGCGACACAACGATCACCGCGCCGGGGTACCCCTGCAAAAAGCCTTCGAGCCACTCCACGGCGCGTATATCGAGGTGGTTCGTCGGCTCGTCGAGCGCGAGCACATCGGGAGACGACGTGAGCAGTTTCGCCATCGAAAGGCGCGTCCTCTCGCCGCCGGACAGCACGCCGACTGGTTTCTCCAGATCGGTCTCGGAGAAGCCCATCGCCGCGAGCGCGCCGAACAGGTGATCGCGGGCCTTGTCGCCGCCCAGAAACTCGAAGCGGTCGGCGGCGGCGGCATACGATTCTAGCGCGCCCGCGTCGTCCGGGGTGAGTGCCATCCGCGCCTCGGACTCGCGCAGTTCGCGTTCGGCATCAGCAAGCGCGGACAGCGCGGTTTCTGCCTCGGCGCGCACGGTGCGCGTTTCGTCCAGTACGGAGACCTGCGACAGGTAGCCGATCCCCACGCCCCGCGCGACGGAGACGGTGCCGCTATCAGGCGTCTCGATGCCGAGCAGAATCTTGAGGAGCGTGGTCTTACCGCCGCCATTCTTGCCGACGATGCCGATCTTTTCGCCGTGCCCGACGCGCACGCAAACGTCTTCGAACACGGACTGCGCCCCGAACCCTTTGCCCAGATTGCTGATAGTGACGAGACTCATAGGCCACTATTGTATCGCGCCGTGGTCGTGGGGTAGGGCGGCGGGGCGGGCGGCGGGGCGGGGGCGCATCGCGGCGGAACGTGAACGTTTAACGATTCCCCGTCCGTCGCGGGTCCACCCCGCCCGAGTATGACTTCAGCCCACTTCTACCCCGCCTCGCGCATAACATCCCCGGACATACTGGTGTAGAACGAGATCGCGATGTAGGCGACCACGCACGCCGCGACGATCAGCGCGAGAACGCCGGTGACGACCGCGAGTTGGTGCGCCTTCGCGTCCGCCTCGCTCTCCAGGTAATCCGCCACCTTGTTCAACATCGTGTCGAGCGAGCCGGTCTGTTCGCCGGTGTGGGCCATCTGAACCGCTGTCGGGGACAGCAGACCCGAGCGGCCGAGTATCGCGGAAAGGCTTTCCCCCATGCTGAGCGCGGGTGCGAACGAAAGGATCTGGTCACCGATGGCTCGATTCCCGCACGACCGCGCCGAAATTTCGACAGCCCGGACTAGATTAACCCCGCCCGCGTACAAGGCTCCCAAAGCGCGGGAGAATCGCGCGGTCGCGTACTTGCGCGCGACATCGCCCGCGCCGGGGATAAGCATTTTCAGTCGGTCCCAGCCCGCGCCGAACGCGGGGAACTGGCCTGAGAACCGTATCAGCCACCAGACGCCGAACGCGATCACGCCCACAATCGCCGCGAAGCCGACGCGCGAGACGACCAGACTCACGCCCGTCTTGCCCATCCCGGACTGCACGAACGTCAGGATCAGAATCACGATCCCGGCGACACCGAGCACTATCTTCGGATACACCGTCTCGCGCTTAAGCCTGCTTCGCATGTCGTTCTCGCGCTCCAAGTAGTCCGCAATCCGGTTACACGTCGTCTCCAGCAGGCCGCCCATCTCCCCGGCGCGGATCAGTTCGATCTGGATCTGCGCGAACACGGCGGGGTGCTTCTCCATCACGTCCGAGAACGGGTGCCCGCTCGCCACCGTGTTCGCCGCCTCGTTCAGGATCGCCTTCAGTCCCCCGTGGCTTGTCTGCTGGGCAAGCGTGGAGAGCGACTGCACCATCGGCACGCCCGCGTCGAGTAACGTCGCCATCTGGCGGTATGTCATCGCGAGTTGCGGGAGCGGCACCGCGAGCAGAAACGGCGCGACATAAACGCGGCCCTGCATCCCCATGCGCGGGTAGGCGGGCGAGAAATCGGGGGTGATCGGCGCGCTACCCGACGCGCCGGGCATGAACACCGTCGCGGGGCGCGGGTTCGTCGCGGCGGCGAGGTGTAGCGTGAACAGTCCCTGCTCGCGCAATGAACTCGCCGCGCCGCGCGCGTCGTCCGCCTCAATGATGCCGGAAACGTCTTTCCCTTCGGGGTCTTTGGCCTGGTACGTAAAAGTTGACATAGATGCGTGTCCGGTTCGAGATCCCTGACTTGCGCCGGCTCGGGCCGTAACGGTTCAGCGTTCCCTGTATATAGATGACGCAAAACCGGAACGGTTCGTTGCGGGTCATTCCCCGAAAAGTTGCATAGCAGCTTTAATCGGCCCGACCGTGGCGACGATCATCACGTAGCCCGCCGAAACGACCGTGACCAGCACCGCCGCCCGCTTCTGGAAGTTCTTCGCGTCCTCTGTCGCCTTCACCGCCTGGTCGCCGTAATAGGCGGTCACGCGGTCCAGCATCTCGGTCCACTGCCCGGTACGCTGGCCCGTCACCAGTAGCTGGAGCGGGTCGTGCTCCAGAAGCCCCGTGGCCTGCATCGCGGCGTCCAGGCCGTTTCCGGCGCGTAGCACTGTGATACCGGCCCGCAATTTGTCCCGGTACGCGCCGTTCGCGACCGACTGCATCGCGGCGGTGTAGGCGACTTCGGGCGAAACGCCGGTGAGCAGGAGCCGCCGCAGGAGCCGCGTGAACGAGGCGATGGCGCGGGTGTAGGCGAGTTTGCGCATCACGGGGAGCATGAGCGCGATCCGGTCCCGCGTCGGCGCGAAGAACGGCTGACGCCAGAGCAGTCCGCCGAGTTCGCACAGGACGTGCAGCCCGATGCCGAGCGGGAGCCAGAGCACCAAAAACTCGTGCCCCGTCTTCATGGCTCCCGCGACCCCCGTGCTCATCATCGCGGCGAGGTTGTTCGCGAGCGGTTGCAGGATCAGCACCGACCAGACGGACTGCCAGAACAGGATTTTCGGCACCCACAACCCCTGCCGGAGCGCGGCGTCGGCTTCGGCACCGAGCGCGCACTCCTCGCAGGCGTACTCCAGGAACCCGCCCGTCTCGCCCGCCTGCATCAGCCCGGCGACATGCACGGGGAACACGTCGGCGTGCCGCCCGAAACCTTCCGCCATAGATCCGCCGCGCCCGACCGCCATGCCGATGTCCGCCGCGGCGCGGGAGATGCGCCGGTTGGCGGTGCGCGGGCCGAGGTCGGCGAGCGCGGAGAGCGGCGTGAACCCGGCGTGCAGTAGCGACGCCATCTGGCGGAAGAAGGTGGCGAGGTCGCCGGGCGGCACGGCGGGCGTGAACACGATGCCCCCGGCGGGTACCACCGCCGGAACGGGCGCGGACGGCGCGGGGCGCGTCGCCGCGACGGACGCCCGCTCGTTGTGGACGATGATCGAGCGGAATCCCCGTTCCGACAGGTGTAGCTCGACCTCCTGCGCGTCTCTCGCCTCCATCAAGCCGCGCTGGGGCTGCCCGGTTTTAGATTCCATCGCCTCGTATCGAAACGTTGCCATAATAGATAAAACGCTTCCCGCGCCCGGTTTGTTACGCCCGTTGTTCGGCACCGCCCGCAACTACCGCCAGCATTTCTATCGCCCCTGCCCGATTGTCCCGCGGCATGACGGGCGCGACCGATTCGTAGAACCACTGCAAGACTCTGGTCGTCTCCGCGATATCGTTCACGACGACGCGCGGGTGGGCGAAGGCGCGGAAGACGATGTTGCCCGGCATCTGTGCCCACTCCGACGCCGCGGAACCGCCCGCGATGATCTTTCCGCCCGCGTCGAGCGCGATCTGGGGAACGTCCTCGAAGCGGCCTACTTTCCGCCCACCGACTGTATAGCGTAGCGACAACATTTCGCGCCGCAGGACGGCATACAACATTCGCCGTGTTCGGAAGCCCATCATGTCCCTCTACTTGTTCCGACCCGCCGCCTTGCGCACCCGGCTGATCTGCTCCTCCGTCACCGCCTTCTCGAACGAGCGGAAGCCCGCGAGCTTGAACCCGTGCTTCGCCGCGAGCCGTTGCGTCTCCTCCGCCTGCTCGACCGAGACGGATTTGCCGAGCGTGAACGACTCATAGCGCCCGTCCAGCGCGAGCATCATCGTCTCCGACATACACGCGTAAGCGGTATGCTCCGGAAAGCCGAACCGGAAATGGAAGTCAACCTCGCCCGGCACGGCGACCACGCCGCCCTCAATCACCAGCACATCGTCGCGCTCTTTCGATACCCGCGCCGACACATCGCGGGGGCGGGCGACGTCGCACACCACCGCGCCGCGCTTCAGATGCTCCGGCAGGATCACGGCATCCACCGCCGAAGTCACGGTCACGATCACGTCCGCGTCCCGCAAGCCCGTGGTCACGTCGCCGGTAGTGCTGACCACGCAGGAAGGGGACAACGTGCGCAGGGCGTCCGCGATCGGTTCGAGTTTCGCCGCGTCGCGCCCGATCAGCACCATCCTTTTTGCGGAGCGGGCGAGCAACGTCGCGCACGTCTGCCCGATAGACCCGGCGGCACCGACCACCGCCACCGTACACTCCTGGAGCGGCGTGCCCATCAGATCCGCGCCGCGCGTCGCGCCCTCGACCGCGGTCGCCACGGTGTAGGAGTTGCCGGTCGTCACCGCGATCGGGAGCCGCTTCGCCACCGTGATGCCGCCGTCGCCCGCGACCGAGGTCAGCGCGCCCAGGCCGATGATCTTCGCGCCGAGTTCCGCCGCGATCTCGCCGCACTGCACCAGCCGGTTGTACACCTCTTCGGGCGGCAGTCCGAGTAGCTGGCGCGGGGTCAGGGGACAGCCGATGAACCAGCCTTCCGCCTCGACCCCGGTGATCGAGCGGATACCGGTGATGTGCGACATGACTTTGGGCCGGAAACGCCGCGCGGCTTCCTCGACCAGGAAGTCGGGTAGGAACTTCACGAGGGGGTACTTGCGCCCGATGTCCCGTTTCGGCTCCATAGGATGAATAATAAATGCGAATCGTTCCATGCAAATCTAGGATACCGCACCCGGCGGGGTTTGCCGCGTCGCGCGCGTCTAAATGGCGGGTATAACCACGGCAGGACCGCGACGTTTACCCCGGAACTATTGACGCGTCTCGAACGCCTTTTTGTGATGGACCACGGATGATCCACGGTTGTCCGGCCACGGTGCCGAACGCCCAATCGGTGACCGGAAAATAAATCGAACCATTTCCTTGCAACCCAAGCCATTTTCGGCGATAATAGCCGCGCGGCATGGTGCCGCCCTAATCCCACCGATCGCAAGGAAAACCCTCCCATGAACCATCACATCACGCGCCCCGTCGCCGCAACCGTCGCCGCGCTCGCGCTGCTACTCGGTCACGCCACTGCCTCCCACGCCCAGGTCATCACCGACATTTCTCTGTTCCGCCAGAACGCGACCGGCGACACCATCACCGAAGGATGGAACACGCGCGGCGCGGACAGTATCAGCAACCTGTATCTGAAATCAGGCGACAACTTCATCAACAGCGGCGACGCCAGCCTGGCGCGGATATCGCTCAACCTGACGGTGCCTGGCACCTACACCTACTCGTTCTTTGGCGAGAACGTCAATGCTAACACCACCCCGTCGCTCGGCATTAACTTCTTCACCAATAATGCCACGAATACGCCGACGATCTCGGCGCGTGGTGCGAACGGCGGCGGATTCATCGCGTCCAACCGTAGTACGAGCGATGTATTTTTCACCGCTGTCACGGGCGCGAACACACTTTCGTTCAGCACCGCCGGACGGCAGGTCGTGCTATCGGCGTTCACATATAACACCACGAGCGGCACCGACCTCGTGCAGTCGTTCAACAACGTGTCAGGTGGAACCACGGACACGACCGGGTCCTTCACCCTGACTGTGACCACCGCCGTGCCGGAGTCGGGGACGCTCGCGCTCCTCGGCTTCGCCCTCCTGCCGGTCGCGCTCGGAGTCGTGCGCCGCCGCAAGTAGCGCGGCGAGACTCGCGTGGGAGGTGCCGCGCCGCCTCCCCGGTTAACAAGCGATGTCGAACCGCGAATACGCCCCCTTCGCCTCGCCGCGGTTTGAAATCTGGATCCCCCGGTCCTCGGCTCTCGCAAGTCGTGCTATAATGTGGCTATGCTAACCGATAGCGAGCGCACCTGATTCAACGATTTACGTGACTGTAGTGACAACGGCGAAACCCTTTCTGCGTCCGAAGCCGACGAGGTGGCCCGGTTCGCGCGACGGCTGGAGGATGCCGAAGCCGCCTACCTCACACCCGCCACCGAGCGATTGCGGAAGGAGAATGTCGCGACCGCGGCCCGCGCCGAAGTTGCAGAGCGTCTCGCCGTGTCGGAGGAGCATTTCGCCGCGCGGCTCGAAGAAACCATGCGCGAATCGCGCCGCGAACACGACTTTCCGAGCGGCGAGCGGCAACGCATTTCCGCAATCGTCGGCGCGGCGTAATGGCGGTTCGTGTTGCGGACCGCGAAGCGTTGCGCGGCTTGTATACCCCCCGATGCGGTTACTGCGGCGTTTCCGAAACCGACGCTGGCACCCGTTTGAAGGTGGACCACTTTCAACCCGTCGCGAAAAGTGGCGCGGATGCACCCGACAACCTTGTTTACCGCTGTCACACGTGCAACGAGTTCAAGGGCGATTGGTGGAACCCGGACAATGAATGGCGAATCTTGCACCCCATCAATGACTCGCTTGCGGAGCACGTCACCACACACGATGACGACACGGTGAGCGGCTTGACCCCGACTGGCGTTTTCCACGTCGCCCGTCTGCACCTGAAACCGTGCGCCGCTTGTCGCGCACCGTCTCCAACGCCTCGTGTCCACCCGAAACGCCGCCCTTGAGAAAGACGCCCGGCTCCGACTGACCCGACTCGAAGCACACGTCTAGCAACTACAAAGCGAAGTCGAATAGTTGCGCGGTCAGTGAATGGGTAGAAGGCCGCGAAATAAATCCCCGCGAGCGGCTTAGAACGCGCCCCGATTTTATGAATTCGCGGCGTAAAACCCCCTCTATGGCTTCAGCCGGGGGATATAAGCCGCGTCGCCGTCCGCGGCGATAGCGGCTTGCCGCGTTTTTCTTAGTTACGCTCCGTGCTTGCCGTCTTATACGGATAGTAGTACGATACGCGCGTGAGCGTGATCTATATAAAATATAGAATACTCCCCACCAAAGTACAGGAGACGGTGTTAAACCAAACTCTTGCCTTGTGTGGC
>JAYUUO010000257.1:0-8342 GCA_043754515.1 Armatimonadota bacterium | reverse complement strand
AAACAAAAAATAGACACGGAATGAGCCTGTCTACAGTGTACGTCGTGAACCGGTGCCTGTAAAGTGCGCTTTGTTCATAAAGGATATTAGAGGCGCGGAGTGGGCTTTTCGAGTGGAACCCACACTGGTACGTGCCCAGGATGTGAGTAGTCAACGCGCTTATTTTCCGCCCCCTCTGGCAACGTCCCGAATATTGTAGTATCTTCAGCGGCGCGATCGATGGGCGAGCCGGGCTGCCACGGCGCGGCCAATACCCCCCATCGGTATGACTGGAGGCTCCCAGAGAGGGCGTTTGCATTCGAAAAAGAGCCGCCGGGTGCGTGTTACGCACCCGGCGGCTCTCGTCCCTACTTCACTCCGGGTCAGCGCGCGGGCACTGTCGTCGCCCCTTCGGGCGCGATGTTCGGCTTCGCGCCGGGGACCGGGCTCGCGGGGGCATCGGTCTCCTTAACCAGGTCTTCGAGGTTAGGGTACTTGACGCGCAGGTTGATCAGCCCGAGCTGCTTGTCGGGGAAGTTGGTGCCCTTCAGGTGGAAGTTGATCGCGGTCGCGTAGCTGATCACGATCAGCCCCGCGCCGACCGCTGCCCACAAGATCGCGGAGATCTTCTGCGCCTGTGCTCCGACCGTGATGCCCCAGCGGATGCCGAAGTTAAACATGCCGTTCGCGAAATGGAACACCGCCGCGAGTATGCCCGCGAGGTAGAAGAGCAGGTAGCCCATCCCAGCAAACCGCCACGCCATCGCCTCGTACGCGATCACGCGGAACCCTTCCTCCTGGTGCCCGCCCGCCTCGTAGTACCAGCGGTGCCCGGTGGTGGACCAGACGTGGTAGCCGATGTACGCTAGCGCGGCGACCCCCGACCAGCGTTGCAAGTAGTACAGCCAGTTCCGTCCGTAGCCGTAGGTGGCCAGATTGCCGCCCGGACCCTGGCCCTCGGCGACGATGAACATGCCGTAAACGGCGTGGAAGATGATCGGGAGAAAGATGCCCGCGATCTCGATCACCTGCACGAACGGGAAGTAGCCGATTACCTTGACCACCGTGTTGAACTCGACCTCGCCGCGCAGGGAGTACGAGTTGGCCACGAGGTGGAACAGCATGAACGCGCCGATGGGGATCACTCCGGTCAGCGAGTGAAGTTTGTGCATCAGGTAAGTGTCTTTGAAGAACGCTTTGCTGCCCGGTTGGCCCTTTTGAATCGTCGTGTTTTCCATCGAAATAAGTATCCCGTCAAAGAGTGCGCGTTCGTGAGCAACAGGCTGCCGCGCGTCACCCGCATTAAACGTCGTATCAGTTTACTGTGACGGGGGGCGGATGTAAAGCGGGTTTTAGGCATATCCATTATCGGCGGGGGCGATGCCGGTGCCGGGTGGGGGACGGCGAAACAAGCCCGATAAAATAAATATCCGATTTAGTGGCAGTGCCTGATCGGGAGGGGTACACTGTCTGCGTGCATGGCGCGGGCATGGTCCTTTGCCCGCTGTATTCAATAAACAGTTTTTCAGAAGTTCTCGCCTCCGGTTTTGTACCCCTGTTCGTGAGTCTGCTTTCCTGTTCCTTGTTTGCCGCACGAAATATCTAAAATTAAGGATCTGTGGTTGCTAGCAACCACGTGCAGGGAAACGCAAATGCGTATTTATGTCGGGGGTCTACCCTATTCTACTAACAACGAAGGTCTGCGCCGTTTGTTCGCGCAAGCCGGCGAAGTGACCGAAGCGAGCGTTGTCGAAGATCGCTTCAGCGGCCAATCCAAGGGATTCGGTTTCGTTGACATGCCCAACGACAACGAAGCGAAGGACGCTATATCCAAGTTCGACGGCTACACCCTGGAAGGTCGCCCTCTGACCGTTAACGAAGCGAAACCGCGTGAAGAGCGTGGCGGCTTCGGTGGCGGTGGTGGCGGCGGTCGCTCCAGCGGCGGTGGCGGCGGCGGCTACGGCGGTGGTGGCGGCGGTCGCTCCAGCGGCGGTGGCGGCGGCGGCTACGGCGGTGGTGGCGGCGGTCGCTCTAGCGGCGGCGGCGGTGGCTACGGTGGTGGTCGCTCCAGCAGCGGTGGTGGCGGCAGCCGCTGGTAACTCACCAGTAGCAGCATAAACGGGGCGGGAACCGACATCGGTTCCCGCCCCGCTTTCGTTTCTCAGGGGTAACGCGGCTATCCACCGAGGTGGATGGCCGCGTTACTTGTTTCGCTCTACTTGGATTTCGGCGCGGCGACGGCCTGCACGGTCACCGTCGCGGCTGCGGAGTAGTCCGTCTCGCCGATCTTCGCCGCCGCCTCCAGCACGTACTGACCGGGCGCGGTCGAAGCCGGCACCTGCACCTTGAAGTGCAGGGGGCGCGTGTCGCCCGTGCCGCGTAGGACAACTACCCGGTTGACCCCCTCATGCCCCTCGACAGACCAGCCGAGCGGTAGCCGGAGTACGACCTCCGCCCGCGCCGTCTCGGGTACCCGGCTGGCCAGCGTCACCGTCACGTTTTGCGTCCCGCCGACCGACTGATCGGGGTTCGTGCGCACCGCCGACTTCGGCTGACCCATCGCGAGGAAGTAGGGTTCCACGCGGTCGAAGGACGCCAGTGCCGCGACGGTAACGGTCGGCGGGGTCGCCGCGCCATTCTCGATCTTCCACTCCGCGCCGCCGGTGATGACGTGCGTCCCGACCGGCGTCAGCGGCACGACCACGGTTCGCAGTTCGCGCTGGGTACTCTGTCCGGGCGCGAGTGTTAGGCCGACGAACGCCGCCGAGTCAACGAACGGCAGACTTGCTTGCGATCCTCGTATGAAGAGCCGCGTCAAAACGACCGGCGTGGTGCCGCCGTTCTTCGCCTCCAGTACCGCCTGCAACTTGTCGCCGGATACCAGATCTTTCGCGCTCGCTATTTTCAGCGACACGTGGACGCTCTGTTCGGTCGCCTCGACGTGGTCGCTGAGCACCAGATGTATGAAAGGGCGGTTCGAGAGGAGCGTTGCGCCGTCTGGGGCGGCGGGCGGTGTTCCTGATTCCACGCGTAGGCCGATCTTTCTCCCCGCCGTGCGCGTCAATCCGACCAGCTCAGATTTCGAGAGGGCGACCATGATCACGTAGGTGCCCCGGTCGGTGCGCCCCGCGACGGCGTTGATTGCGGTCGCGGGGAGCGGGGCGGACGTGTTCAAAGGGCGGTCGCCGTTCTTCGTCGCGTCCCATAGCTCGGCGGTGGCCGTCACCGTGGTCGGGGCGGCGTCCGCCTCGGGCGACGTCGGCGCGGCGATCTGGATGCGCAGGTTATCCGCGCCGCGCAGGAACCCGTCGTCCGCGCCGTCCAGGTCGAAGCGAACCGCTTCTGGCTTGGGCGACTCCCAGGCGAGGTAGATCACGTCCTTGTCCCAATCGAAATAGGCCGTTTTAGGCCCGTTCGGCTCGGTTACGGCGTAGAGCAGATCCCAGCGGTTTTCCGACAGGGCGGTTTGCGGCACCATTCGCGGCGTGCGCTTGATGCGGTTCTTCTCGAACGTCACCCCCGCGTCCGCGTCGGGCGTCGGGGTGCCCACCTGCACCCCGGCGGTCGGTCGCCCCTCGGGAGTGAATGTCGGCGGGGCCTGCGCGAACGCGGGGGCGGTGAGCGCGGCAAGCGCGGTCAGCGCGGCGAGTGACCGCGCGGTAGATAAAGGGGATGGGTTGTATGACATGGCGTTTGTGTCGCCGCCTGGTGCGCGGCTTCGCCCTGTTAGAGAGCACTAAATGCCGAATCGTTACACAACGTCGGGGCGTTCGGTGCCCGCATTCAATCAGGGGGCGGGCTTCGGGGGAGCGGCGTCGGGTAGTTTCGGCATCGGAATCGCGGTCGCGAGGAACTCCCAGCCGTTTCGGGTCGCCTTCAGACCGTCCGATCCGGCGAAATAGACCATGCGCTTGCCGTCAGTGAACAACTCGTAAGCGACCCGAGTCTGAACCCGGTAGCGATGGAGCGGGGTTTCGTCGCCGCCGACGCGCGCCACGTAGTCGGGCATGCGCTCGATTTCGAACGCCCCGCCGTCTTGCTGACCCGTAAAAAGTGGGAGGTAGGTGCCGGTTCGCTTGTCACCAACCGCCAGGTTCGCGTCGGGGCCACCGCCGGTCTCCCACGCCTCGGTCACGAACCAGAACGGCACGAACCAGGCGTTCCCGCCAGCGACCGTGGTCTTAACCGGCTCGCTCGCCGCTAGCGTCCAGGTGACGGCGGCGGGCGCGAACGACACCTTCAAAGGGCGGCCGAGCCACGGGGATTCGAGCGACAGTGGCCTGCCAACCGCATTGACGGTGCCGCGTGAGATCTGATACGCGCCGTCCCCCACTTCGATTGCGATCTCGCGCACCGTCGCCGATTTCTCGCGCTCGCGGACAAACACGTCGCCGGGCCGGTCGAGCTTGAACTCGAAGACGCCGCTCTCCTTGCCCGGATGGGACGGGGAGACCGCGAAGACCGAGAAAGCGAAGAGGCTGGAGGCGCAGCGTAGTACCTCGCCGCGTTTACCGACATAGAGGGCACCCTGCCGCTGTTCTTTAGGCATGTAGGGAAGGTCGGTGGTGTAGAGAAGACGCCGCGCTTTGACCGGACCGCTCGTCAGAGGAATTGTCGCGGTCCCCGCCGCCTTCAGGGTGAGGGTGTAAAATGTCGGTGCCGCGACAGCGAAGTCCAGCAGGCAGAACAGACGTTGCTCCCCGCCCCGCGCCCAGTCGTACTGCCTTCCCAGGCATCCGTAGGCCGTCTGGAGTGTGGTGGGGGTGCCGCTAAACGGAATGGTCTCCGTGCGCTTCGGTACGAGAACGGAGAAGACGGCCTTGTTCTCGCCGCCGTCCGGCTCGTCGTCGGTGCGGAAGGCTTCGAGCACGACCGCCTTCGGCAGTGCTTTCGGTCCGAACTGCACGCCTGCCGCGCGGGCGTATCCGCTCGGTTTCAGGGAGACACTGGCGAAGAGCGACAGGTCCGAACGTCCGTAGCCTTCGGAAAGCGTGACGATGCGTGCGGTGCGCGTGCCGTCCGGTGCCTCGTCCCACACGGTCGTGAGCGTGATCAGTTGCTTATCGGGTAGCGTCACTAAATACACCGGCTCGGCGGCGGCGGCAGGAACCAGTGCGGCGCAACCCGTCGCGGCGGCGAGTAGTAGAAAACAGCGGCGTTTCATGGTGTCTGGATTATACGGCCTTCCATCGTGGCTTGCTCCTAACACGCTCTTAAACAAGACGACCGACCATTGCGTTTGGATTTACTACCGCGACCCTACTTTGGGTGTGACACGGGTAAAGTTCCTATAAGCGGGGCGAAAACCGTGTAACAATGGGCGGCCGCCGCCCTCCAAGCGGGGCGAAAACCGCGTAACCATGGGCGGCCGCCGCCCTCCGCGTCACGGGTGGGCGAAACCCGCGCGGATAATTCGTGAGGAATCAAGAGGACAATGATGCAATCGCCACGCACCTTCAGGCCGGATGTCATCAGGTGCGCCAGCACTTTGTATGCTGTGTCTTCGTTGAACATGAAGTGATTCACGGCGAAGGCCTCTATCCCGTCGGGGGTGTCATCCGCTCCGCCCCATCAATCAAGCCCATTACCGTCGGGTAGGTGGGAAAGTAGACGAGCCTACTCCTATCCATCCATTCAACCAGCGGATTGACGCCGAGTAGCGCGGGCAGATGCGCTTCGAACGCGCTTGATGCCTGCTGCACCGGTGCCACGCGGTCGGTTAGAAGGTACCCGCTTGCCCCGGTTCGCCCGCGCCTGAACATCGGCCAGCGCGATTCACCGTCCGCGTTTTGCCGGAGCTGGTCGCCATGACCGCGAGTGCCTTGCGCTGTTTATCCGCCTCGAAGTGCGACGTGATAGCGCGGATCGCCTCGGTCTGGTAATACCGCCCGACAATCCGGGTGTCAATCAGCTCCGTTTCGATGCCTTTCCGCGTTCCGCGCCGCCGGATGAACCGCTCCAGTTCATCTTTCGTGAAGAATCCCCGCACCGGGCGCGGCGGGTAGTGCCGGTCGTCATAAAAATGATGCTCGTACCCGTTCGTGTAAAAGATGAGCGGGCGACGCCCGTACCGGCTTTCGAGACAGTTAGCGTACAACTCGGCTTGCGTACGTCCGACATGGGCGTCTGTTTTCGTCCGCTTCGCCTCGACCACGGCGAGTGGCAATCCGTCGTCGCCCCACAGAACATAGTCTACGAAGCCTTTGCCCTCCGCGTTCGGCATTCCTTCGACCTCGAACTCACGGTCACGTTTGTCCAGCAAGCCCCACCCGGCCTCGCGCAATAGCAGGTCAATGAAGTAGTCATGGGTTTGCGCTTCGCTGTAGTTGTGGGCGTCGGGCGTCTCGGCGTTCGCCCTTTTCGCGGCGGCGACATCGGCTTTGAGTGTTGCTATCTGCGCGTCGTACCCCGCAGTCAGGAGTTGCGTCGCCTCGGTCTCGCGAAGGGCATGGTCTTTTTCGCTCAACTCGAGTTGCAATGCCTTCAGCCGAGCAACAGTATGCGGGAGCGCGGCCCCTCCAACAGACAGCGTAGCGGGGTCGAATGTCTGGGGCATCGCGAACCGCTCGGCGGCATAGGGGGTGTATGTTCGCGCGAGCCAGTACAGTATATGGAACAGCTCCCGCGCCGCGACCAGCCCGTCGTGCTCCTCAATGCGGCGACTCGGATGAATCGCTTCGTTACCGAGTTCTTTTAGGAGGCGCATCTTGAGCCACACCGCGCGGGGAACGACGGCGCGGAATATCGGCTCATGGATCAGCGCGGAAAGGGAGTTGTCGTACGGCAGGCAGAGCAATGCATCGTGCTCATACAGCCAGCGCACGGCGAGTTCGAGTGTGCGACGGGCATAAAACGAGGCACCTCGCGGGTCGGCGAGGGCTAACTGCTCGGTACGGACGGCACTGTCGTGGAGGTCGGTGTGGGAGGAGGGGGCGGAGGAGGAGAGGAACGAGAAATTGCTCATGCGGGTGTTGTGTCTTCTTTTCTCCTGTTTCCGCAAGAACCGTACCCCGCGCTCACAAACCGGAAAAAGTTTCCGCGCGATTAATTTCCTGCCGATCCGGAGTTATCCTTGTAGCGAATGGTGATCGCCTCGTGGGTGCCTAGCAGAGCGTCGAACAATAGCGAATCGTGCCGCGCGAAGCCATCCGGCGTTTCCTGCACGGCGTAGTGATCGCCGCGCCAGACTATCGCGCCGGTGTACACGCCGGTTTCGTCATCGGGGAGCGCGACCGCGCCGAACCGATCGGTTATCGTGGCGCGTTCCTTCTGGCTTACCCACGAAGCGGTTGGGGGGCGGTTGCGAGCACAACCGCGTGTAGTTCATCAGGCGTGAACCGCGAAATCCGGGTGTCCGGCAGACGCAGGAAATTTACCCCTACCTCCTCGCGCAGAACAGCCTCGCCCCCGGTCATTCTCCCGTACGGCGTCCGTGTCGCGAACAGAACCGTCCGCCTTGATCGCGAGCCGCGCTCCGGCACAGTAGAAGTCTACGACGTGATGCCCGATGTTGGACTGCCGTAAGAACCTCATCTCGCCGCGCCGCTGGTCACTAAGTAGCTCCCATAACCGTGCTTCCGCCGGGGTCGAGGCGCGGCGCGGGCGGCGGGCGATCCGCGTCATAAGTCGGCAGTAGCGGGTTCGGCCTCGGCGTCGCCCATCCACGGCACTGCGTTCGCCTGCGCTTCGAGTTCCGCCACCGTCGGGAACGCCCCGCGCAGGCTCTCCGGGAGCGAGCGGGTCAGCGCGGCGGTGATATGCTTCGCAACTCCGATCGGCTTGTTCACGTCGCGCAGGGCGTACTCCGCGACCGTGGCGTCTTTCGTCTTACACGGGATGATACCGATACTCGGCGCGTCACCCGGTTTGCGGAGCAGATCGTCCACCGCCGACAGATAAAAGTTCATTTTGCCCGTGTGTTCGGGGGCGAACGCCCGCATCTTCAGGTCAATCACCACGAACGTAACGCAGGTCGAGATGGTAAAACAGCAAGTCAACGAAAAACTCCTGCGTCCCGACGTTAAGTGGGTACTGGCTCCCGACGAACGCGAAGCCCGCCCCAAGTTCCAGCAGAAACGCGCGGATGTGCGTGAGCAGTCCGACTTCCATGTGTCGCTCCTGCGCGTCATCGCCAAGCGTCAGAAAATCGAAATTGTACGGGTCTTTCAGCAGGTCGCGCACCAAATCGGATTGCGCCGGGGGCAAGGTGCGCTCGAAGTTCGTGACGGCTTTGCCCTGCCGCTCATGCAGGCGCGTTTATATCTGGTAACTATTCAGCCCATATGTAGTGAGGTGTAACCGTTGCGATCTACTACATATGGGGTTTAGGTTGGTCTTTGTCACTATGGTAGACTGCAAAAATG
>JAYUUO010000256.1:0-8362 GCA_043754515.1 Armatimonadota bacterium | reverse complement strand
CGAGCGGCATCATCACCATCCAGTAGATCCCGAACGGCCCGCAACCGTCAATCTTCGCCGCGTCCTCTAGCTCCTTCGGGATGCTCATGAAGAACTGCCGCAGCAGGAAGATGTTGAACGCCGAGCCGAAGAACGCCGGGACCACTAGCGGCAACAGCGTGTCGTACCAGCCGAGGTAGCGATAGATCAGGAACTGCGGCATCATGGTCACCGCGCCGGGGATCATCATCGTCGCGAGCAGGACCCCGAACCAGGCGTTCTTGCCCGGCCATTGTAGCCGCGCGAAACTGTACGCGACCAGCGACGACGAAAGCAGGGTGCCGATCGTCGTCAGCGCGGTCAGTGGCAGAATCTGCCGCCCTTCTTGCGGAACGAACTGCTACAACGGTGAAACATGTGGCTACTCGTCAAATACGGGACCGACGAGAAACTACGCGCGGCGTGGAACGGTTTGCTTCCCGACGAAAGCCTGGCGAGCAGCACAGTGGTGTTCGCCCCGATGGGCGAGCCGACCCGCTCCGACGCCGCCCTGAACGACGCCAACCCAGCCGCGAAACTCGCGATGGCACGGCTCGGACAGAAGTATACGCGTGACGACTTCGCGCGGGCGCGCGGCGCGGACGTGATCGCGTTCCTGCTAGAAATCCAGATCGCGCACAAACAGCGCGAGGCGGCGGCGGTAAAGGCACTCGGCAAGTCTACGCGCCTCGCGCCGCTCGTTTATAACACCGGGATCGGGTACGAAATCCAGTCGCAGTACCTGCATCAGCAGGCCGACGCCGTCGCGCACGACACCTACGTCACTGGCTTCCACCACGATCCGACGCACGAGCGGTACCCGTGGTATTCCGGGCTTGAGGAGTTGCCGCGCCTGTGCTGGGACAAGCCCTGGGTGGAGCAGAACCGCGTCGCGGGCAAGCCGTACTTCGTCTACGAAACGCAGATCGAACAGCCCACCAAGTACCGCGCTGAATACCCCATGCGCGTCGCCGCGCTGGGCGCGATCCAGGACTGGGACATCGTCTGCTGGCACTACTTCGGCATCACGCCGGACTCGTCGAAGCCGACCCCGTACGTCAAGGCGATGGACTACACCATCGCCGGGGGGCACCCGCAGGGCTACCACTACGAATATGACGAGGTGCAGATGTCTGCTATGCGCGGCGCGGCGGCCGTTTTCACGCGGGGGCTACTCAAGCCCGCCCCCACCCCGACGACATTCGTGTACGGCAAGAGAAGCCTGCTCGATCCCGCCAGCATGACGTACGGCAAAAGCTACGGCGACCTGGGCGAGCAGATGCTACCGACCACGTACCGCTACGGCGCACGCCTCCTGATTGATCCGTCGCGTGAGGATGACGTGGTGACCGGCCCTACGTACAAGCCACGCGTGTATGAGCTGTGCCCTATCGCGCCCACGGACGAGATCGCCTACGACTGGCAGCGGGGCAATCTGCGCTTCGACGCGCCGGAGGTGGCGATGTTTACCGGCTTCTTCGCCCACCTGAAGACGCCAAGTACGCACTTCGCGAAGTCGGTGGTGACGCTGAGCCAGGTGGAGGTGGTGAACCCGGCAGGGACGCCTTACCCGGTTTCGGCGGACGAGAAATACATCGAGTTCTGCTTGGCGAGCGCGGACGATAAGCCGCTCGCTGAGTCGCGCCGCGCCACTCTGTCGCTGGTCAGTACCTCGTTCAACACCGGGTTCAAACTCGACCTGACCAAACTGACGCGTGAGTTCGGTTGGTTCCTAAACACCGGCGCGACCGTCAGCACCGGCACCGCGCCGGTGCTTGTGTCCCGAGTCGGCGCGGCCGTGACCGCCCCCGCCCTCGCTGGGATGCGCTATACTATGCGGGACTGGTTGCTCGCCGTGATCGGGACGGGCACCGTGCCCGCGACCGGGCGGCTACGCGTTCCGGCGGAAAATCCGATCTTTATGGTGGAACTGACGCGCCCTTGAAAACTACCGGAACCCCCTCCCCTTCACTCTGGCGCGGGCTACTACTCGGTGCCGCGCTGGTACCGGTCACCTGCTTCGTCGTGGCGTGGGCGGAGATCGTGCTGATGACGCTCCAGATCGGCTACCTGCAAATGCCGCCCGCGGTGATCGGGCTACTCCTGCTCCTGCTAGCCATCAACGCCCCGCTCCGGAAACTAGGGGCACGAATCGCCCTATCCGCGCAGGAGTTGATGGTGACGTATTCGATGATGGTGATCGCC
This sequence comes from Armatimonadota bacterium, assembly GCA_043754515.1. Lineage (GTDB taxonomy): Bacteria > Armatimonadota > Armatimonadia > Armatimonadales > Armatimonadaceae > JACMIU01. The sequence continues at coordinate 6,139 of JAYUUO010000256.1, read as the reverse complement.
GCCATGATCTCGTCGCGCGGCCTGATGCAAAAACTGATCCCGCTCCTCGTCACCATAAACTACTACGCAAACGATAGTAATAACTGGCAGACGAAGTTCGCCCCGTACATCAAGCAGTGGCTGGTGCCCTTCGATGTCAAAGGTGCCAATAAGCAGGAGGTCGCGACGCGATTCTTCGAGCGGCTTCGCGCCGGGGAGCACATCCCCTGGGGCGCGTGGGTCGCCCCGATGGCGGCATGGTCGCTCCTCGCCGTGCTCGTCTTCGGCGCGTTTATCTGCCTCGCCTCGCTTTTACGAAAGCAGTGGGTAGACAACGAAAAACTGTCGTTTCCACTCGTGCAACTGCCGCTAGAGATGGTCGGGGCGGGTGAATCGTCGGAAAAGCCGCTGTTCAAGAATCCGCTGACGTGGGTGGGCTTCGCCATCCCGTTCGCCGTGTTTCTCGTGAAGGGGTTGCATTCGTGGTACCCGGCGATCCCCGACGTCCAGCTCGAATGGAACGTGGGCGACTTCCTGCAACAGTCACCGTGGAACGGCATCTACTACACGCCGATCAAGTTCTCGTTCGCGCTGATCGGGTTCATGTACCTGCTCCCGGCGGATCTGCTCTTCTCTCTGTGGTTCTTTTTCATCCTGTCGCGGGCGCAGGACGTTATCGCCAAGGCGTTTAACATGGATACCCCCGCCATGCCGATGTACCCCGCGCCCCTGTTTCGCGGCTATCAGGCGATGGGCGCATACATGGTGATCGCCGTATACCTGCTCCTGATCGCGAAGCCGCACCTGCTACGCGTCTGGCGCATCGTCTGGGGCGAGGAGCAAGAGACAGGCGATGACAAAAACGAACTGCTCCCGTACCGCGCCGCTTTCTGGGGGTTCTGGGCGTGTACGCTCGGTGCGGGCGCGTTCCTGGTCGCAATGGGCATGTCGCCCTGGCTCGCCGCGCTACAACTCGGCGGGCTACTGTTCGTGATCGCGTTCGTGATGGCGCGTTCCACCGCCGAAGCCGGAATGCTGATGACGGAGACGTCGTTCCGCCCGGTAGACTTCTTGCGCCTGTTCATCCCGATGCACACACTGGGGGCGGGCAACCTGACCGCCATGGCGATGACCGACTCCTTGTTACTACGGGACCAACGCGGTCTGCTCCTGTCGGGCTTCATGGACGGTTTGCGGATCGCGGACGGCGTGCAGGTGTCCCGGCGGCGGTTCTTCGGCGTGTTCGCGCTCGGCATCGCGCTATCTATCGTCTGCGCGGGTGCCATTCAGATCTGGCTACCGTACACGAAAGGCGGCTTCACGCTCTTCAACTATATGTACAGCGGCAATAACAAGTGGGGCTTCGAGGATTATGACAAGTACCTGACCGCCGGGAACGCGCTACCAGTGGGATGGCAGGGGACGACGTTCCTCGCGGTCGGCATCGGGGTCACGCTCGCGCTGGTCTGGGCGCGGGCGAACATCACTGGCTTCCCGCTTCACCCGCTAGGCTACGCCCTCTGCTCGTCATGGACGATGATCGTTTTCTGGTTCGCCGCGCTCGTCGCTTGGGGTATCAAGACGCTCATCCTGCGCTACGGGGGGATGAAACTGTACCGGCAGACGCGCCCGCTATTCCTCGGCATGATCCTCGGCGAGTTCGCCGCCGCGCTGTTCTGGACGGCCGCGAACGCGCTACTCGACACGCCCGTGCCGAGTTTCCCGTGGGCGTAGGGCGGTGGATCAGCCAGGAACAACCGACGGAGGAAGCAATGTGACAAACACGGACTACTACAATGAAATCATCGCCGATTCTGACCCCGCCCGCACGCGACAGGCGGCAGAACTTGATACCTACCTGAGCGACCTTTGCGAGGACACGGCGCGGTTTGCCGAACTGTTCCACCCCGACTTTTCCTCGCCTGATAACTATCTCGCCTCGACATAGGAACTGCGCCGTGAACTTAAACAAGCCCTCGGCTACCCGCCGCCTGGCTCGCCGGACGACCAGCCGCCCGTATTCGAGCAGATCGGCGACGACCTGATCTCCACGTACTACCGCTTTCGAGTCCCAGTGCTACCGGGCATTTACGCAACCGGGCTGCATCTGATGCCGCGCGACGTAGCCGGACCCGTCCCGCTCGTGGTCGCGCAGCACGGCGGGGACGGATCGCCCGAACTCGCGACCTTCCACGGCGGCGCGAACTATCATGACATGATCCGGGGCGCGGCACAGCGCGGGTACGCGGTACTGGCGACGCAACACTTATTCCGCGCCCCCGGCTTCCCCGCCGATGTTCGGCAACGGCTAGGCGCGCGGGACTCCGACGATCACGACTCGAATACCACGGCGGCGTAAGCATTCACGCGCGGCACGACCACCGTTACCGTCCCGCCCGCGACCGTGAACGGCAACGTCTCGCCGGACAGCGCGAGAAAGACACGGTTGGTCGGCTCGGCGCGGCGCAACCGTATCTCCACGTCGCGTAGCGGCACCGGCGCGTCGAGTATTTCGACGTGACGCGGCGCGCGCCGTTGCGGGCTGTAGTTCACGATGTAGGCGATGTGCCGCCCGCTCTCCACCTGGCGCATCACCGTCACCTCCGCCTGAGCCGACGCGTCCGTCGTGAGTATCGGTTCGGGCAGGAGCCGGGCGAGGCACTGCTTCACGATGTCACGTAGCGTGAGCGCGCCATAACGCTGGTAGGCGGTGAAAAACGCGCCATACAGGTACATGACGTTGCCGTTGCGCAGGATCGCCGGGTAATCCCCCGCCGATTCGCCGTCGGGGAGCGGGGGAGTAAACCCATGTGAACTGTACTGCTCCGGGGTGCGGTTGAAATACGTCCCCCGCGCCTCGCCGAGTACTTCCGTCCCCGGTCGCGGCGCGACGCGGCAGGCGGGACCCTCATACAGACAGTACCAGAACCCGGCGCGTACCACAGCACTCCGCAAACCCGGATCAGTGACCGCGAAGTAGTCGGGCACGCTGGTCACCTCGCCGACGAAATCCAGTCCCATCTCTTCCGCGAGCGCGAAGTTCCCTCCGTCCAGCAGGGCGCGGTTCGAGAGGAGCAGTTTCCCGCCCCCGCGCACGAAGTCCCGAAGCCGCTCCACCGTTTTCGGCGTCGCCGGGGCGAAGTCCGGGATTACGAGGCACGCGTACCGCGAAAAGTCATCGCACGAGCGGTCGCTGATCACGTCGAACTGCGCGTGGCACTCCAGCAACATCTTCGCCGCGCCTTCGATGGCGTCCGGCGACTCCTGAACCATGCCCGCCGCCGCCATGTTCGCCTTATCCGCGTCGGGGTTGAGCAGGAGCAGACCGACATCGGTGACCGCTGTCGCGCCGGTCAGGAACGGCTCCAGCGTCTCGACCTCGGCGAACACCTCCCCGATCACGTCGTACACGGCTTCGCTCAAGCGTCCCGACGGGTGCAATTGATCCCCGATAGACACCGCGCCGCCGCTCGCTAAAATTCCGCCGCACTCGAACTTCAGCGCGTCCGGATGCTTCAATCCGCCCCAGTCGGCCCACGACCGGTGGAACCGGCCCGTCATCCCGAGCATCGGCAGACCGAAGTTCCGCCCGTAGCGCGACCAGAGCGGGTAGAAGCCGTATCCCCACCCGCCTGTCGGTAGCGACTCGATCTCGACCTGCGTGTAGTACTCGCTCTCGTCAGCGAAATGTGCCCCCCAGCGCGAGTTGAAAAAGAGGGTGGCGTCCGGTCGGCGCGCGCGGACCAGATCGGTTATCCGCTTCATAAAGCGGCGGGCGGTGACGTGATTATTGCGACGGCGGTGTAACGGGTTCAGCGGGTCGAGTCCGGCGGTGCGTAGCTGCTTCAGGCACGACACACAAACACAGCCGTCCGCGTGATACATCAAAATATCGTAGAAGAACCCGTCGCAAGCGTCCCCGTAGCGATCAATCAGCTCGTTCGTCTGCGCGAGCAGTTCGTCCGCGTAGGCGTCGTCATCCGCGCCGACGCAGAGCCAGGGCCAGCCCGCCTCGGTAATCCCCCCACCGACGATCTTGCCGTCCACCGTGCGCTGGTACCATTCTGGGTGCCGCTCGGAGGCGGAAACGTTGAACGCCACCGTGAGGTAGATCGGACACCGGATCCCAGCCGCGTGTAATGCTGCAATCTGCGCCCCGAGCAGATCGAATGTTAGTGACGGGTGCATCGGCGCGACCCGGCTCGGGTAGTAACACATGCCGTGGTGGCAGGTGGCGAAGATGGTCACCGAGTTGACGTGGGCGCGCTTGAACGTCGCGGCGAACGCGTCCGGGTCGAAGTCCACGCCGACGCCGGGGATGTCGGCACTGGTGTGGAAGTCCAGGTGGACCTGGCGCTGGGGAAACTCTGTTTGTTTCATGGGTTAATTCTCAGTTTTCTACGTTCGGTAGTTGAGGCATCACATCCGACGGGTGGAATGTCTCATCTACCGAGTGGGGGAACGGTTTCGTACGTCATTGTCGGGGTAGTTTCGGGGATCGGGTGGGAAACTCCTGCCCTGTTTGCGCCTGGGAGGCGGTGGCGTTTGAGGTTCGGTCGGTGAAGCGTGTCGGATGGCGGGAACGTGAGCATCCACGCCGGGGCGCGGGGGTTGGCACGGCGAGCGGGGCGGGCGGGTTGTGGGTCGCGTTAAGGCGATGAGTCGGTGGCGGGCGGTACGGGCGATGAATCGTTCCGCTGAAAGCCTTCGGCGGTAGACGCTTCGCGTCGCGCTTGTTGATCGAGAACGGCTTGAAGCAGGGGCGGAAGGCTCGAGCACGTCGCGCAGAATTCGACCAGCCTCGCTCCCCCGACAAGCGCGACGCGAAGCGTCTACCGCCGAAGGCTTTCAGCGGAACGATTCATCGCCCGTACCGCCCGTCACCGACTAGAGTATCCACCGCACGGACCCCAAACTCCCGAACGTTTTATTATCCACTCATGAGGCTTTCGCGCCGCACCTAAGTGGTCTTACCTGCTCCGCCCGATTCGCCTCCGGTATGCCCGCCCCCCGCTACCGAACCTCTAACCACCAGAAGCCGATACCACGTTAGCGGCACCTCCCCCGCCCTGACACAACAACAACTCGTTTTTCGTTGGTCTTACTTGTATTTGGGGCGCTACCATCTGTGATCTATTTTATTTTTTGTTACGAACGACCGGCCATCAAAAGTAGTTCTGGACTGTTTAGAATCTCGTAACCCGATTGACGAAGTGCTGCCAAATGCAGATCACTGATCGCCAACAATACCGAACTTCCATCTGGCTTGCCTAATGCGAACAGGAAGTCCATACCCTTCCTAACTGTTTCATAATCTGCACCTGGGTCTTGATCGACGTGGGCTCCGCCATCTTTGTTCGCCGCCCATAAGGATAGATCTTTTCTGCTTACAGTGACACTATCTCGCGAAAACATGATTTCTCCACTCCACCATTCGAGATGATTTATAGTTCGACGATTCGGAGCACTGTCTAGCCATGGCTCAGCCCACATCTCGTTCGTGAAGGGATTTAACATGGCATTGGTTGAGTTGTTACAAAATCCCAGTCCAGGCGAATTGATAGTAGAGGTTGAAAGAAGTTGGGTAGTGGGCGCGTTCAGGTGTGTAAGTAAGGATGTTGAAGAGCTAGTTTGATGGAAGATAACTCTAAGGCAAGTCCCGATTCTGATCGCCTCGTCTTTATGTCCTTCATCGAAGTTTTTGCATGACGCCTCGATAAATCGTATCTGTCGCTCGAGTTGATCATTGAAATTGACTGTTCTCATCGTACCCTTTAATTTTATAACCCATCAATATGTTCAGGGTCGTCGTCTGCAACTTGGCATCGCTATATTGTATCTTAAAAAAACATAAGTGCCTGTGCATAATTATTGTATAGTTTGGCGTTTGTTTTTCTGGAACTCCGAGAATCGAATATTGAGCGAGTTACCTACCGCTGACAGCGCTTGTCTGACCTGGTAACAAAGCGTCTCATTGTCCGCATAATCGTCCGCTTTAAGCCATTCATACTTGAGTTTGCGCCACAGGGTCTCGGCAATGTTGAGATGCGGTGAATACGGGTTTTTGCCCCGCAAAATACCGAGGCGGCAAAAAAAACACATACAACCCACGTTCCTGCCAACCAAGGAGACGCTGCCGCACTTCTTTTGACCTGTGGGC